>CAKZVD010000001.1 GCA_937922085.1 uncultured Tenacibaculum sp.
GATATTTTAACGAATTCTGTTTTAGAATAAATCGATCACAGAGCAAGGCAACAATATTCAACAACTTGATTACGAAAATGGTTGTAGGAAATAAAATTTATCAAGCAGAATTAATAAGTAAATAACTACTGACCTCTATAATTACATTTAAAGTATCTGATTCTTATAAAGGAAACCACAAAAAAACAATAAAAATAAAGACAGGTTTAGGAGGGGGAGACTGTGGTTTGTATGTAAATGAAGGTGACAAATGGTTATTATTTGTAAACTCTTTTAACGGAGAAAAAAGTGTTAGTGTTTGTGGAAAAAATATACGTTATACACAAGGAGAGGAAGAAACAGAGGAAGAGGTTAAAAAGGCATATGATACTATGAAATCATATATAAAAAAAATAAAGAAATATAAAAGAGAGAAATAAAAAGTGAAAGAAGATTCAATAAAAAAAGTGATAAATATTCTAGCAATTTTAGCTATAATTTCAGGAGCTTTCGGAATGTTATTTTGTTTTCCTTTTCTATGGTCAGCCAATATAGCAGATTTAGTTGGAGCAGGGTTTCCTTTTGTAGGCGGAGCAATTTTGTTTGGAACAGGTTTAATAACATTAGCAATATTTAATAAAAAGTAATTGTAAAATACAATGAGTAAAGATAAAGTAACACCAAGAGGAGCATATCCACACGTAAAAGTGGTAGGCGATTTTATATTTGTTTCAGGTACCAGTTCAAGAAGAGCAGATAATAGTATTGCAGGAGTAGATATCATTGATGAAATGGGGACTAAATATTTAAATATAGAAACCCAAACGAGAGAGGTTTTAAAAAACATTGATAAAAATTTACAAACTGTAGGTGCAAGTATAAAAGATGTAGTAGAGGTTTCTACTTTTTTAGTAAATATGAATGATTTTGCAGGGTATAACAAAGCTTATGCAGAGTTTTTTGATAAAGAAACAGGCCCTACACGTACAACAGTAGCAGTACATCAGTTACCGCATCCAGATTTAGTAGTAGAAATTAAGGTAACGGCTTATAAGAAAAAATAGTTGTGGATTAAAAATTATAAGTTAGAAAAAGATGAGAATATATTGGATTGATGAATTTGAAAAAGGAAATATAGGGATGATGGCTAGACCAAGAGGAAACGATTGGTTAGAAGATGAAATAATAAAGTTAAAAATGCTTAATGTAGATTGTGTGATTTCACTGTTAGAAAATGATGAAATATATGAACTAGAAATAGAGAAAGAGGCATTTTTTTGTAATCAAAATGATATTACCTTTGTTAATTATCCGATACGAGATAGAGGGATCCCAGGAAAAGATTCTTTTATTAATTTAATTGAAGATACTTATAAAAGAATAAAATTAGGAGAAAAAATAGCTGTTCATTGTAGAATGGGAATAGGAAGAGCTTCTATGGTTTCTGCAGGAGTTTTAATTATGGCAGGCACTAATCCTGATATTGTATTTGATCTTTTAAGTAAAAAGAGAACCTTAAATGTTCCGGATACTAATATTCAAAAGGATTGGATTCTTAAAATAAAAAAAGAGTTACAACTTTCAGTTATAAAAGAAAATGAAAACTGAATTCAAAGAGCATAAAACAACACTTAAAGAAAACGGATTTTCAATAACAAAATCTATTTTCACAAAAGAAGAATTGTTAGATTTAATAAGTTTGATTGAATATTCTAAAAAGAATTATGCAATTAGGCAATTGATAAATAAAGAGTCAAAAGTTTTAGAGTTAATTTTTAAAAATAATGACTTTAAAGAATTATACAAAACTGTTTGTTGCGAAGATTATTTTTTAAGCAAAGCTATTTTTTTTAATAAACCAAGTAAAACCAATTGGTTTGTTGGTTATCATCAAGACATTAGTATTAGTGTAAAGAATAAAATAGAAGCAGAAGGTTTTTCTAATTGGACAAATAAAAACAATCAATTAGGTGTAATTCCTCCAAAAGAAATTTTAGAAAATACAGTAACTATCAGAATTCATTTAGATGAAACCAATGAAACTAACGGAGCATTAAAAGTGATTCCGAAAACGCATACAAAAGGAATTATTAGAGTAGATGAAAGTTTTAAAAAGGAAACTTTAGGTGTAGAACAATTATGTAGTGTAGAAAAAGGTGGAGTTATGTTAATGAAACCTTTGTTGTTACATGCTTCTTCAAAATCTATTTCTGAATTTGATAGAAGAGTAATTCATTTAGAATTTTGTAATAAAGAAGTACCTATGGAATGGTTGGAGAGAAAAGAGATAATATAATTAAGATTTGAAGAAGACCTCACAGGTTTTTAAAACCTGTGAGGTCTAAAATGTCTTTTGAATTGAAAGTAAATTATGAACATAAAAAACTACATAAACGGAGAGTTATTAGGATATTTCTTCTAAAAGAATTAATTATAGAGAAATGTTTTGAAAAGTAGTGTTAATTAAATCTTTATGAAACTAGAATAAAAATATTAAATTTGTACTGCCTAAATTTAGACGTTAAAAAAGAACAACTTTGTTAAATTTAACAGATATAATAGGTTTAATTTAGCTTTGAAAAGAATTTAAAAATTATATATATGGATAAGAAAAGAATATTATTAGTAGGACTTTTACCTGATGAAATAGAAGCAATAAAAGAACAATTAGATTATGGTTATTTGGTAGTAGCTTATGATATGTTACCAATAGTAAAGTTAGTAGAAGATATATTGTATGTAGAAAACCCTAACAGAACTGACCATTTTTTAGCAGTAGATAGAGTTGTTTTTCACAGTATTTTTAAAGATGATTTTGACTTTATAACACTTTTAGCATTATGGGACGGGCCTTGTTTACCTAATGCAAATGGAATGATGGATTTAAGAAAAAGAATCCCAGGGTTAGCAAGATCATTAAAAGCATCAAAATTTAATGCAATTAAACGAGGAATGGCTATTGGAGAGCAAGAATGGAATGCTAAAAAAGAATCCGTAGCTAAATGGGGGGTTTGGCATTGTGGAGAAGATAAACATAAATTTAAAGGAGAATATGTTACAGAAGAAACATCGGTTATAGAAGAATTTATAGAAGGTGAAGCTGTACGTATTATGATTATTGGAGATAAGTATTGGCAAATAAAATTAACAGGAGATACTTGGTTAAAATCAATTCATAATGAAGGTTCTTGGGAAATGGAATTAGATGAAGAGCTATTAAATGATAGTCAAAATATAGCTAAGTATTTTAATATGCAAATGATAGGGGTTGATTACATGGTAGGGAAGGATGGAGTTAATTATTTACTTGAAGTTAATCATATTCCTAATATTACTGTATTTCCTTTTATAAGAGAGGAGTTTATTGATTATGCTTCTAAATGGATACAATATTAATGTAAAACTTTCTGGTTTATGATAGTGATTAAAGGCTTAGAGTGTTATTTATAATACTCTAAGCCTTTATAGTATAAATAAATATATTTTAACTATTTTCAAAATTAAATATGATATTCCTTTTTTGAAAAGTCGTTATAATTAGCAAAAAAGAGAAAATTTAAGATTATTAGATTTGAAAAACAATTTTATGTAAAGAAGAGATAATATAAAATGAAGAAACTAATAAAGAAACCGCATATTTTTTTTATCACTATGATACCTTTTGTACTTCTTTTAGGATTATTAAAAGGAAATGAAACTCTAGATATTAATATTCATGATACTTATTTTGTATTTCATGGCTTTCATTTAACAGTATTAATATCTTTTATTTTTGCTTTAATAGGTTTAGGATATTGGTTGGTTTTTAAAACTAAAAGAAAGTTTTATGATTGGATAACATTATTACATATTCTGTTGAGTTTATTAGGAGTGTTAAGTTGTTTAGGAATGTTTTTTATTCCAAGGTATTACAGTATATATAATGATCAATTTGTGTTTTCCTTGTTAGGAGATATAGAGGTAATTTTAACTTTAGGAGTGTTAATTTTTTTTCCAATTCAATTACTCTACCCGATTAATATTTTTTTAGCATTAATAAGAAAAAAGAATGACTAACATAAAAAACTACATAAACGGAAATTTTGTAGAACCAATACATGGAAACTACATTGATAATTACAATCCATCTATAGGGGAAGTGTATGGACAAATTCCGAACTCAACAAAAGAAGATGTAGAAAATGCATATCAAGCTGCAAAGGCATCATTTCTTAGTTGGTCAAATACAACATTAGAAAAAAGAAGCGAAATTCTATTAAAAATAGCACAGTTAATAAAAGAGAAATTGAATTTTCTAGCAGAAGCTGAGACAAAAGATAATGGTAAACCACTTTCTTTAGCTAAAATGATAGATATTCCTAGAGCGTCTTCTAATTTTCAGTTTTTTGCAAATGCCATCACGCAATTTTCATCAGAGGCACACGAAAGCATTGGTTTAAATGCAATGAATTTTACATTACGTCAGCCTATTGGAGTAGTAGGATGTATTTCTCCATGGAATTTACCTTTATATTTATTTACATGGAAAATTGCTCCGGCAATTGCAGCAGGTAATTGTGTAGTAGCAAAGCCAAGTGAAGTTACTCCAATGACAGCTTATTTATTAGGCGAAATTTGTAATGAAGCAGGTTTGCCTAAAGGGGTATTAAATATTGTGCACGGATTAGGAACGACCACAGGTCAGGTAATAGTTGAACACCCGAATATTAAAGCAATTTCATTTACAGGAGGTACAGCTACAGGGGCACATATTGCACGTATAGCAGCACCCATGTTTAAAAAATTATCTTTAGAATTAGGAGGTAAAAATCCGAATATCATATTTGCAGATTGTAATTATGACGAAATGCTAGCAACTACAGTACGTTCTTCATTTGCAAATCAAGGTCAAATTTGTTTGTGTGGAAGTAGAATTTTTGTTGAAGAATCTATTTATGAGAAATTTAAGAGAGACTTTATTCAAAAAGTATCTCAATTAAAAGTAGGAAATCCATTTGATACAGATACAAATATAGGAGCTTTAGTATCTAAGCAACATTTAGAAAAAGTAAAAGCATATATAGATATTGCTGAACAAGAAGGAGGAAAAATACTATTTGGAGGTAACAAAATAGAGGTAAAAGAAAATGAACAAGGGTATTATTTACAACCTACAATTATTGAAGTTACCGATAATCAATGCAAACTGAATCAGGAAGAAATATTTGGACCAGTAGTAACGATTATGCCTTTTAAAACAGAAGAAGAAGTGTTACAAATGGCAAATAATGTTAGATATGGTTTATCTGCTACCTTATGGACAAATAATTTGAATAGAACCATGCAAATGACAAAACAAATACATGCAGGTATTGTTTGGGTGAATACATGGTTGTTACGTGATTTAAGAACGCCTTTTGGAGGAGTGAAAGAGAGTGGAGTAGGGCGTGAAGGTGGTTTTGAAGCCTTACGTTTTTTTACAGAACCTAAAAATATTTGTATAAAGTATGAATAATATAGATTGGATAAAAGTATTAGAATTTATGATGCCAGTTATTTTACTTTTTATAGGAGGTTTTTTGACTGTTAACAAAATTAAAATAAATATAAAGTTAGAAGCTAGATTAAAATGGAAAGAAGAGTTTAGAAATAAAGTAATAGATTTTATAAATGTATCATCAGAGTTACATAATAAATCTGTTTTTTTGAAAATTAATTCTAAAGATGAACATAATAACCTTGCTAGTAATTTTGTAGATATTTCAAAGAAACTAGATATTGCTTTTTATGCTATTGATTTGATGTTAAAAGATGAAAATGAGAACACACATTTTTTAACAGTAAAATATAGAGAAATAAAAGAGCAAGCTTATGAAGAATTTAATGAGGATTCGGGGTCTACTAATAGTAATATGATTGACGAATTTTATGAATTAGCTAAAGAGATATATAATGATGATAAATATTTAAAAAGAATTATATAATTAATAATAGTTAGTTTCTATTAAAAGTATTTTTAAAAAGTTTATGAATAAACAAATTAGAGAGAAAATTCTTACTATTTGTGAAGAGAAAATAAAGAAAAAAGGAGATAAAGTAGGTCTTTCATTTTATGCCTTTTTTGCAAATAAAAATGATAACCCAGAATTATTAATGGAGGTTGCTACATGGTGGATTTCAATTCATAAATTAGATCACTTTGAAAAAGCAATTAAAATTAAAGAAATGATTCAGAATAACCAATAACAATGAATTTAGATATACAAAATAAAAACGCTTTAGTGTGTGGTAGTACACAAGGAATAGGTAAAGCAGCTGCTATAGGTTTAGCAAATGAAGGGGTTAATATAACTTTAATAGCTCGTAATGAAGAAAAATTGAAAAAAGTATTAACTGAGTTGCCTAATAATAATCAAACTCATACATATATAGTTGCAGATTTTTCTAATCCGATAGAGTTAAAAGAGAAAATAGAAGCTTCTTCTTTAAACTATCATATTTTAATAAATAATACAGGCGGGCCAGCAGGCGGACCTATTTTTAATGCTAAAGTTGATGAGTTTGAAAGTGCTTTTACACAGCACTTAAAATGTAATCATGTATTGGTACAAGCAATAGTTCCTTTTATGAAAAAAGAGAGTTATGGTAGAATTATTAATGTTATTTCTACTTCTGTAAAACAACCTTTAGATGGTTTAGGTGTTTCTAATACCATTCGTGGGGCAGTAGCAAATTGGTCTAAAACCATGGCAAATGAATTGGGGCAGTTCGCTATTACAGTTAACAATGTTTTACCAGGGGCTACAGCAACAGGAAGGTTAAAGGAAATAATAGATAATAAAGCGAATAAAACCGGAAAGTCTGTAGAAGAAGTAACACAAACAATGCAAAGTGCTTCACCAGCGAAACGTTTTGCAAAACCAGAGGAAGTAGCGAATGCAATTGTATTTTTAGCGAGTGAACGAGCTAGTTTTATTAATGGGGTAAATGTTCCTGTTGATGGTGGTAGAACAAAAAGTTTATAATATATATAACTATTTATCTGAATATGGATTTTGATAAACAATTAATATTCTTCTTTAGTGCATTAGGTGCTTTTAATGGATTTATATTAGCTTTTTATTTTGGATTTTTAACACAAAAGAAAAAGTTCTCAAATCAATTCTTAGCGTTGTTGCTATTGGCATTAAGTATAAGAATAACAAAATCTGTATTCTTTTTCTTTAATCCTAAGTTGTCTGGTGTTTTTATTCAAACTGGCCTTTCAGCCTGTATTCTTATAGGTCCTTTTACATACTTGTATTTTAAGTCAGTAATAAGTAATAATATAAAAAAATGGTTCCTTCATGTTTTTCCTTTTTTAATAGGGATTATTATTTTAGGAACTATCTATCCTTATGTTGAGCATAGAACTATTTGGAGTAAATGGATTGTAAAAGGAATTTATATACAATGGTTTATTTATTTAATAACATCCTATAAATACGTACACCCAATTTTTAAAAAGGCATTTAATAAAAAAGAAAAACTATCTAGTATTGATTTTTGGTTGTTAAGTGTTTTTTGCGGAGTAACATTGGTTTGGTTAGGATATAATATAGGTTCTTATACTTCTTATATTGTAGGATCATTATCCTTTTCTTTTGTATTGTACTTAATGATTTTAGTTTTCTTTTTTAAGAACAAAAAAAACAGTTCTTTTTTTGAGGAGAAAGAAAAGTATAAAAATAAAGAGTTGGATGATGTTTTAATTGAAAAGATAACCAAAGGACTAGAAGATGTAAAAGAAAAAGAATTATATCTTAATTCTAATATAACACTTACTAAAGTTGCAAAAGAATTACATATTTCATCACATATATTATCTCAATTTATAAATAATAATTTGGGGAAATCTTTTTCATTATATGTGAATGAATTAAGGATAGAAAAAGCAAAAGAACTATTAGTATCTAATAAAGAATATTCAATAGAAAGCATTGGTTATGAAAGTGGTTTCAATTCAAAATCTACATTTTATACTACTTTTAAAAAAATAATAGGACAAACACCTGCTGATTTTCAAAAAAACATGAAATGATTGTTTTTAATGTATTAATATGCCTTGCCTGGTTTACTAATGCCAAGTTTATTAGGGAAATATAGATGATAAGTATTTAGTTTATCCCAAAATTCAGGATCTTTAATTAAATTAATATGTTCACCAATACTATCTAATAAAACTTCTTCAAGTTCTGAAATATTTTCAACACTATCCCATTGAGAATATTTTTTTTCTTTAAAACCTTCGTAAGAATCTTTTAAAATAATTAACTCAGATTTAAAACGATCTTTAGATATAGAAATTAAAACTTTCTTAATAAACTCTTTAGTTACTAAGCCAGATTCTAATAGCTTTATAGTTTTAAAAATTGTTATTGAATCACTTGTATTACTGTTAATAATTAAATTATCAAAGTCAGTTTTATTATTAATAAAAAAATAATGTCTATTGTTTCCTGAATTAGGAATTCTTACAAAAACTAAAATTTGTTTATTTTGATCAAGTAATTTATAAACATTCTTTTTGAATTTAGTTTTTGTCATATTTTAAAGATTATATTTTTATTAATCTAAACAAATATATTAATAAATTTAACCTCATTTTTAAGTTCATTTTTATAAAACCGAACTTCTATTTTATAACACAAAACCTTTAAAATTGGTAGTTATAGCATATTTGAACTAAAATGTTTCAATATGCATAAAATCACATTACTTCTTTTCATTTCCATAATTGGTTGTACTAAACCAAAAAGAAAAATTCTTTTTATAACCTCTAACCAACATACATATGGTAATACGAAAATGAATACTTCAAATCATTTTTCTGAAATTGTTTTTGCATATGATGTATTTATAAAAAACGGATTTAAGGTAGATTTTGTGAGTCCAAAAGGAGGAGCAATTCCTATAGGATACATAAAAACATCAGATGCGATACAAAAAAAGTATTTGTATGATGCCCATTTTATGAATCGATTAAAGAATACACTTTTTCCTAAAGAGATTGTTATAGAAGAGTATCAAGCAGTATACTATTCGGGTGGAGGTGCTGCTATGTTTGGTGTAGCAGAGAATAAAGAAATTCAAAGAATAACAACCCATATTTATAATAAAGGAGGAATTATATCTGCAGTTTGTCATGGTACAGCAGGTATCGTAAACTTAAAAAATAAAGAAGGAGGGGCTTTGTATAAAGGGAAAAAGATAAGTGGTTATCCTGATCTGTTTGAAAGGAAATCGGCAGATTATTATAAAACGTTTCCATTTTCAATAGAAAATAAAATAAAAGAGAATAAAGGAGATTTTGTGTATCCAGAAAAACGAAATGCTAACTTTTTTGTAATTGACGGAAGTTTTATAACAGGTACGGATCCTTCATCTACAGTTTCAGTAGCTAAAGCAGTCTTTGATAAACTTCAAAAAAATAAATAATAATCAATAAATTAAAAATAAAAATGAGGAAATCAATCGTACTATTATTAGTATTCTTAAACATTACAGGTATCACCTTTGCACAAGAATCAGAATATAAACAGGTAGCACAAACCGTATCTTATTATTTAGATGGCGGAACTAACAAAGACTTTAATACCTTAAAAAAAGCATTTCATAAAAATGCAACCATGAAATTTATTAAAAAGGGAGCGTATGTAGAGGTAAATGCTTTAGAGTTTTTTAAAAAAAGGATGAAGCCAGGAACTAAACAAAATAGAAAAACACATATCTCTTATATAAATATAACAGGAAATGTAGCAAGTGCTAAACTAGAAATAGATTATGAAAACTTTGGTTTTATAGATTATATGAATCTTATTAAAATAGATAATGAATGGAAGGTAGTAAGTAAGATATTTTATAGAAAATTAAAGAACTAAAAATGAATACTAAATTAAAAATGATTTTAGTGTTGTTATTAAGTGTTCATTTTTGTCAATCTCAAACATTTAATGGAAATAAAAAAGACATCAATAAGATTTTAGAAAACACAAAGAAGTTTTCTAAATATGTAATGGAATCTAATTATGATAGAATTGCGGATAGTTATACAAAAGAGGCCAAAGTTTTCCCTAACAGAACTAAAATTTTATATGGAAAAGACATTATTAAATATTGGGTATTGCCTAAAGGAATTCGTACTATATATCATAAAATTGAACAAGAAGAAATTACTATAGTTAATAATACAGCTTATGATTATGGATATTATGAAGGAAAAACAAAGCATGAAGACGGACGTTTATCTTCATGGAAAGGGAAATACGTAATTGTTTGGAAAAAAGTAAAAAACAATTGGAAAATGCATCTTGATATATGGAATTCAGTAAAATAGCTAAAAAATGAAATGATTTTTAAATACGTTCATGCTTTATCTAATAACACTGGTGACAGTTTGAATTACGCTCAGGGAAATCTATTTTAAAAAGGAAGTTTTTTTAACAATTTTTGTGAAATATAACAACTAACTTAATTTTAAAATAACATTTATGGATCGTAGAAAATTTATTACCTCAGGAATAATGGGAGCAAGTATGTTATCTATGTTTCCTAGTTTTGCTTTAACAAACGATAGTGCTATAACTTTGTCTAATTTAGGAGCTGGTTTTGAAAAACTAGGGAATACTGTGAGGCATACTACTATTTCAAATTTATCGAATAGTTTTATAAATACACATAAAAAATTAATTGATTTTTTAAATGATTCAGGATATATTTATAATACAGAAGAGGTGGTGAAATTAAATAAGAACTCTTGTATTATTCCTTTGTTGAAAAAATCATTTCTTAGTTTCGAAAGGAAAGAAATAGCTTTAATTGTGGAAAATAAAAAAGAAAGTCAGTTTTATATTTTAAATGAAAAAATTTCGAACGAATTTAATTTATTAATTGATGGGTATAAGAAAGGGATAGAGATGAATAACTTAAATTTAGATGTATCTGAATTTGTTTTTCCAGTAGAAATAGTAAAGTTTTCGAACGGAAAAGCCACTGAAATAACATATAAAAACAGTTTAAATAATACCATATCATTAAAAAATAAAGGGAAAAAATCAAAAACGATTATTTGTTAACTTTAATAAATAACTTGATTTAAACATATTTTTATTCCGATTATTTAAGGGAATCGGTTAATAAAAGAGATTAAAGGTAAAAGTTAAAAAAGCAAAACTTTTTTAAGTAACTTTATACTATCTTTAATCTCTTTTTATTGTTTAAAAAATAAAATATCATGAGCAATTTAGTGCAGCCCTTAAATTTTAAAAAATGGATAGATGAACACCGTCATTTATTAAAACCACCAGTAGGTAACAAACAAGTTTGGGATAATGGTGAGTACATAGTAATGGTTGTAGGTGGACCTAATAGTAGAAAAGATTATCATTATAACGAAACACCAGAATTCTTTTATCAAGTAGAAGGAGATATGGTTTTAAAAATTATAGATGATAAAGGAAAAATGATTGATGTTGAAATAAACGAAGGAGATATTTATTTATTACCAGCAAAAGTGCCACACTCACCACAACGTAAAGAAAATACGGTAGGTTTAGTAATAGAATATCCACGTTCTGAAGGAATGATGGATGCTTTAGAATGGTATTGTGAAAACTGCGGAACTCCTTTGTATAGAGAAGAATTTGCGTTAGATAACATAGAAACAGATATGCCTATAATTTTTGATAAATACTATTCAGATAAAGAGAAGTGTACTTGTTCTAATTGCGGAACAGTAATGGAAGCTCCAAAAAAGAAGTAAAACGTCAATTTTTATAACTACCAATCTATGCGAAAAAGTATATCTTACTATCTAGTACTTACTGTTCTTAAAATAAAAGGAGTAAAAAAAATATTTAGTACCGATCCTGTAGATTATAAAAAACTACGCAAAGAAGATATAAAAGAACCTAAAGGGAGTACGTATAAAAAAGCGAATACTTTTTCTGTTTTAAATAGTAGAATAACAGAAATTAAAACATCAAAAAAATCAGATAAATTAATACTTTTTATACATGGTGGAGCATTTGTTTCAGGTCCAGTACAACATCATTGGGACGCCGTTAAGAAGATTCATAACCAAACTGATTTTTCAGTTTGGTTATGCGATTATCCTAAAGCACCAGAGAGTAAAATAAATGAAATATCAGAAAATATTGATGCAATTTATGAGAAAGCTTTAGAAACATATGATGCAAAAAACATTCTTTTACTAGGAGATTCAGTAGGAGCAACCTTAATATTTTCTTTAGTACAAAGGTTAATTAAAAAAGGAAATAAAACTCCTTCAAAAATAATAGCAATTACTCCAGTAATGGATGCTTCGTTATCAAATTCAGAAATAAAAGATGTAGATAAAAAAGATCCTATTCTTTCAAAGTTAGGAGTATTAAGTGCTAAAAAAATGTGTGCTGAAAACGAAGGTTTAACGGTGTCTAATATTTCTCCTATAAATGGTAGTTTTAATCATTTTCCAGAAACACTTCTTTTTTTAGCAGAGTATGATATTATGTATCCCGATCAGAAAATACTAATAGAAAAATTAAAGGAAAGTAATATAAAATTCAAAGCAATAATAGGAAAACAGATGCCACATATTTGGGTTTTACTACCTTTTTTTAAAGAAGGAAAAAAAGCAATGAAGTTGTTATTAAACGAAATTAATTAAGTAATTTATTGCCGAAAAACACGATAACATGATTAAAAGAAAACTACGTATAAACGGACATTCACACTTACTTCCTTATCCAGAAGATATTCCTCAGTTTATGAAAGATAAAGGGATTTTTTGGGTAGATAAGGATCGTAAATATATGTTGCAAAAAGATTGGAGTCGACCAGTAACAGATTCGAGTTTTTTCTTAGATGAAAAACTAGCTTGGATGGAACACTTTAAAATTGATCATGCCGTAGTTTTAAATTTGTCTCAATTATATGGGAACGGATTGCGTTTAGAAGAAATGAAACAAGCCTTACGTTTTCAAAATGACTTTAATGCTAAGGTACAACATGATAATCCGTCTAAATTTACCTGTGGTTTTGTAGTTCACCCAGGGTTTGTGCGTGGTGCATGTTGGGAAATAGAACGTTGTGTAGAACAATTAGGAATGAATTTATTGTGTTTACCAACGCATTATATGGATACCATTGGTACTTGGCGTTGTATTTTTGATGAAGAAAATGAACCTATTTTTGAGTTAGCTGATAAATATAATTTAGCGGTAGAAATTCATCCGTATGACGGAGAAAAATTTATAAAACTTCAAAATACATCATGGCGTTTTCATTTAATATGGATGTTGGCACAATGTGCAGATGCCTATCACTTTTTAACTTTAAACGGATATTATGAAAAATATCCGAACATGCGAATTTGTTTTGCACATGGTGGTCAATTAGCACAAATGAATTTAGGACGTAGAATTCAAGGTTTTGATGGTCGTCCAGATTTATTTGAGGGTAAAAATCATCCTAGAAAAGCAGTAGGTCATAAAAATATATTTTTCGATACCTTAGTACACGATACGGGTTCGTTAGATTTATTGATAAAAAACCAAGGTGTAAGCCAGGTTTTAATAGGATTGGATGATCCATATCCGTTAGGAGAAATGGAAAGTGAAATTCAATCATCATATCCAGGGAAAATTTTAGACTTAGCCATAGATCAAAGTATTATTTCTGAAAAAGATAGAGATGAAATGTGGCAGTGTAATGTATTACAGTGGCTTTTTGGTGATGATGATAAAAAGAAAAATGATTTGGTGAATAAGATATTGGGGTAAAAATGAAAAATGCTATAAGAAGAAATAGAAATATAGGAACAGCTAAACAAGGTTATGGGCAAAATAACAAATTGGTAGTACCTTACCCTGCTGTTGAAATGAAATCATTTTACGAAAGGTTGAGTGAATATAAAGTAGTTGAAAGAATAGTAAATGATCATACATTTAAATTTGTAGTTGAAACAACGCGAAAAAATTCTTTTCATGCTTGTACCATAGAAGATATTGAAAGAGTGTTAATTCAAATACCTAAAGAAGATTATGGTGATTTAGAATTAATAGTGTTAAGACAACCAACAAGAAAAGAGGAGGCATTAAAACCTGTTTGGGGTAGGTTAATTTATTCTTATGAATTTGAAAATGATTATTATCCAGCAGTTATTATTGAGGCTGTAAGTCTAGATAGAAGTCTTAAATGGGGTAAAAAATTAAAAACTGAAGACTCTAAAGAATTAGAGAGGTTAAAAGAGGATGGTCACAAAATGGTTATGGGGAAACGTCACTTTGAAGCAAAATATGAAATAGAAAATATTAGGTCAACACAACTTTATAGAACATTACCTCATGAATTTGGACACTATGTTCACTATTTAAAAATAGTTGAAAAACCAGGAACAGAGGAAGAAGATTATGAGATTTGGGAACAAAGATGGAACCTTTATAATAGTTTACCAAGTTCAGAAAAAGAAGTATTCGCTCACAATTATGCAAATAAATTAAAAAATAAGTTGAAAAATAAAGGAATAATACCTTTTGATAGAATTCTAAATGAAGTAAAACTGCTTAATAAAGGATTGTTCTTAAGTGATTTTGAAAATGTTTAAGTTTTTTTTGTAACAAAAGAGTTTTTTTACTACCAATAAATTAAAACTTATAGCTATGAGAAATAAAGAAAAAGAACACAAGGGGTTTGTAGATAATGAATTAGGGATATCAGAATGGTTTGGAGCTATTATTAGGTACCTTCTTAATTTTGGTAAGAAAGAATTTAATAATATTTATAATAAAGAACAATTTAAGAAGAATGTAATTATAGGGTATATTTTTAAAGTTATAGGAATAGTAGTACTTTTCTTATTTATATTCTGGTTAATAGGAAAACAATAAATGTCAGAAGTAACACAATTTCATAACTTATCACACATTTTCATTTCTTTTATAGGCGCCTTATTATTGTTGGCTATTTATTACAATATTAGAAAACGGTTTCAGCAAGTTTTAGAAGAAGGTAACACCACTAAAAGAGTAGATAAAGGATTGCTATATTTTAGTTTAGGAATGTTAGTTTGGGTTGGTTCTGGTAGTTGGGCATTTATAGCAAATTATGGCTTGTTTCAAAATACACTGAGTTACCAAATAGGCGTTAATATTTTATCTACATTAAATAACTTATTTTGGTTATTAGCACTGTATTATGTGTATGACGCTCCAAAATTTATATATAGAAATGAGAAAAATGTTAGAATAATTTCAATCATTATACTTTTAGTAGCTTCATTAACTATAGGGCTTTCAGTTTTTATGGAAAATGAATCTTTTAATGGAATAAAACTCATAGCACTTCCTGATTTTTTATTAACTACATTTTTATGTTTTTTAATGGGAATCTCTTTTTATCGAACCTTTGTGTTTAGAGATTTAAAAGTAGTAGCAGTAATAGCTGTAGTAGTTGTTTTCTTGCTGTTTGTATCTCAATTGTCAGATGTATTTACAATATTAGATAACGATTTTATAAATCAATTAATACGCATTATAACCAAAACATCATTAGTAGCTATCTTCTTAGTTTTAGCAACCAGTTGGGTAATACAATTAGCAAATACACCAAAACCAAACGAAATAAAAATTAAGTTTTTAGATTGGTCATTAATAGAACTAACCATTCCATCTAAAGGAATTATTCAAGAGAAAATAGATTTCGGATCTAAAACAACACAATACAAAAACTTATTAAACTTTGCTTATAAAAGAAAATTTTTAGAACCTAATGAACAAGTTATCATCGTAAATTCAGGAGGAGAAATTAAAAGTCAGACGTATTTAACACGAATTATAGATAACATCAATTCAATTTTAACTTTACAGAACGACAATAAGTTGGAACGAAAAGATTTAATAACATTTATAGGAGAAAGTAAATACAGACTTCGAATTTTACCAGAACATATATTGATTGACAAAGCTTTATTAGAAGAATATAAAAAATCAATATTTTAATGAAAATAGCAGTTGCTAAAATAGATGTTAGCCTTGGTTTAATAAAAGAGAATATTGCAACACATATTAAGTTAATTAATGTGGCAGTAAGAGAAAAAGTAGATGTGATAATTTTTCCAGAAATGTCTATAACGGGTTATTGTAGAGAAGAGGGAGCAATGTTAGCTTTTTCTAAAAATGATTCAAGACTAAATTTGCTAAGAGAAATTGCTACACTTAATAATATTACTATAATTGCAGGCGCACCAATTGTATTAGAAGATAAATTATATATAGGATCATTCATTATAAAGCCAAATGGACTAGAAGAGGTATATACCAAACAATATTTACATTTAGGAGAAGAAGTTTTTTATGAAAGCTCATTTTTATACAATCCACAAATTAGTATTGAAGAAGAGAAATTAGCATTCGCTATTTGTGCTGATATCGATAAAGAAGCACATCCTAAACAAGCTAAAAAAGATAAAGCTACTGTGTACTTACCAAGTATCTTTTTTTCTAAAGAAGGAATAGAAAAAGGACATGAACAATTACAAATGTATGCTCAAAAATATTCATTACCAGTTTTAATGAGTAATTTTTGTGGAGAACATTGGAATACAAAAGCAGGAGGAAAAAGTGCTTTTTGGAGTGGAAAAGGTGAATTATTAACTAGTTTGAATGAGAACGAAGAAGGATTGGTTATAGTAGAAAAAGTTAAAAATAAATGGACTTCTTATTTAAAAATGTAAAAGTTATAATTTTTGATATTATCTATTTTCATTAAAAGAAAATAAAAATAAATTTTTAGAACTATTTTAATAAAAAAAAATAAATTAACTCCTCTAACTCCTCTAACTCCTCTAATTCTACACCTCATAAAAAATTAAGATATTTTGTTAATTTGTTGATTAATAAGGTTACAAAAACTCACAAACCCTTATTTTTTATAACAATTTACTACAACACTTTTAAATAGTTGAAGCGTAAAATACTTTCGTTCAAAACTATTTTTATATGGAGAACTCAACTTCTACACAAGATGCTTTTGGGCATCCTAGAGGATTATTGTATTTATTTTTTGCTGAACTTTGGGAACGTTTCTCTTTCTACGGAATGAGAGCTTTATTAGTACTGTATATGACAAAACATTTATTGTTTTCAGATGAAATGTCTTTCGGTATTTATGCTGCATATATGTCATTAGTATATGTAACACCATTAATAGGAGGAATGCTAGCTGATAAAATATTGGGATTTAGAAAAGCAATTGTATTAGGAGGAGTATTAATGGCATTGGGTCATTTTTTTCTAACTTTTGAAACACCTATCTTTTTTTATAGCTCCCTTTCCTTAATTATTATAGGAAATGGTTTTTTTAAGCCTAATATATCTTCTTTTGTAGGGAAATTATATGCCGATAATGATTCAAGAAGAGATTCTGGTTTCACTATTTTTTATATGGGGATTAATATAGGTGGAGCTGTAGCTCCATTATTATGTGCATGGTTAGCCGAATCTTATGGTTGGCATTATGGTTTTGTACTAGCAGGAATAGGAATGTTATTAGGTCTTTTTGTTTTTAATAGAGGATTAAATAATAATGTTTTTGAACAGCATGGTTTAATTCCAGATAGAGAAATATACAACAAAAAAAGAATAGGAGTTAAAACAGGAAACTTAGTTGTTGTAGGTGCATTTTTAGCGATTCCTATTTTTGCATTAATTGTTAGATTTTATGAATTTGAGCATTATTTAGTTTGGGTGGTAACCCTATTTTTAATACTTTTTTTAGCGTCAATTCTAAAAAAAGTAACAGAGTCAGAACGTAAAAAATTATTAGTAGCAACGTATTTTACCGTATTGTACACACTGTTTTCTGCAATTTTTGAACAGGCAGGAAGCTCATTAACTTTATTTGCAGATAGAAGTGTAAATTTAGTCGGTTTAAATGCTGCATAAACAAATAGTGTTAATTCAGGGTTTATTATTTTATTAGCCATTCCTTTTTCTATGTTATGGACCTATTTAACTAAGGTAAATAAAAATCCAAACTCTGTAATTAAGTTCGGATTAGGGTTGTTCTTTTTAGGTTTAGGATTTGTGATTTTTGGTGTATCAGCACAACAAGCAGATGAGTTTGCAAAAACACCAATGTTTTATTTATTGTTCGGGTATTTAGTGTTAACAATTGGAGAATTATTTTTATCGCCAATAGGACTGTCAAAAATGACTGAATTATCTCCTATTAAATATATTGCATTTATAATGGGAGTTTGGTTTTCTGCAAATTTTTTCGGACATTTTTTTGCAGGAAAAATAGCCAACTTAACAACAGTAAAAGAAGGAGAAATAGGCGTATTTGCTGAAGGCTTTTTTGGATCTGTCTCTGAATTTATAACAGGCCTTTCTTCTGAAGTGGTTATTCAAAAAAATGAAGCTTTTCAACAATTATATAATTATGTATCAGTCTATTCAAACTTTGGTGTTATTTCAATGATTTTTGGATTATTGGTAATCTTTTTGATGAAACCAATAAAGAACATGATGCAGAACGTTCATTAAATTAATTTTAAAATCGAAATATGATAGTTAAAAAGATATTAATAATAGTTTTACTATTTATTTTAATAGGAGCTTGTAGTCAAAATAAAAAAGAAGTAATGGAAGTAAATAAAAAACAAAATGTAGAAGAGTTTACAAGCGTTATTTTAAAGCATTTTTCAGCGGTAGAAAATAAAGATTTAGAAGCTTTAAAATTAACAATGTCACCAAAAGGTAATATGGAATTAATTCAACCAGGAATAGAAATTATTAATTCAGTAGATGGGTTTTTAGAGTTTCATAAAAACCTTTTTAGTATTCCCAATTGGACAATCAAGTTTAAATTAATAAGTAAAAATGTAGGAACTAGAATAGGGGTAGTAACTTCCGAAGTTATTTATAAAGAACCTGAAAGAAATAGTAAACCTTATTCTAATAGATTGGTAGTTACTTATACATTAGAAAAAACAGAAAATGTATGGTACATTATAAAAGATCATGCAAGTTCTATTGAAAAAAAATAAAACTAGCAGAAAATGCTTTTTGTAGTTGTAAAAAGATAAAAAAAATCACTGTTTTTAGTTTTAAAAACTAATTTTTTAAACAAAAACTAAATAATTTGTATTATTATTTTTAAAATAAAAAAGATAAAATAAAAGAGTAGTACAATTATTTTTTTTTGAGTTAAAATATTTTTAATCAATTTAATTACTTAATGAATTTATTTGATTGTTAGTGGTTTAGGAATTGATACGGAATTTAATATATAGTTTATCTTATTTAACAAATGAAAAATAATGATATCGTAGATTTTACAAAACCTTACAAATTTTAACATTAAATTTATTTTGTTGAATTTTATTCATTGTTTTCGTTGTTTCTTTAAGTTTATTTTAAGAATTTAGCGGTAATTAAACCAACTTATTAAAATAAATCAAGAAATGAAAACAAAAGCGAAAGCGATTTTAGCGCTATTCCTAGCGTTAGCTGTGCAATTTACATTCGCACAAGACAAGACAATTTCAGGAATTGTCTCAGATGATACAGGTCCTTTACCTGGAGTTTCCGTGTTAAAAAAGGGAACTAAAATTGGAGTTGAAACAGATTTCGATGGAAAGTATTCTATTCAAGCAAAACAAGGTGATATTTTAGTTTTTAGCTTTGTAGGAATGGCAACAAAAGAACAAACTGTTGGTAATTCAAATCAATTAAATGTTACTCTTGCAGGTGACAATGTTTTAGATGAGGTAGTTGTTACTGCCTTAGGTATAAAAAAGCAAAAGAAAAGCTTAGGTTTTGCGCAACAAACTGTTAAATCAGAAGACTTAATTACAACCAAGCAAACAGATATTTCAAATGCTTTAGCAGGTAAAGTTTCTGGGGTTCAGTTCATAGGTTCTGCTTCATCAGGTTTTAATTCTTCTACCATTCGTTTAAGAGGTAATATTAATGTTTTGTATGTCGTTAATGGAGTACGTTTACAAACAGCAGATGATATTAACCCAGAAGATGTAGATACAATGTCTGTACTAAAAGGAGCTGCAGCAACAGCGTTATACGGACCAGAAGGAGCAAATGGAGTTGTTATTATAACAACAACAAAGGCTAAAGGGGGTAAAACATCTCTTGTATATGATGGAGCTATTGAAGTAAGTAGTGCAGATTATATTAGAGACTTTCAAACAGAATATGGAGGTGGTTATAGTCAAACATTTGATACGTTTACTTATGATTCTTCTAAAGATCCTGCTTCTTGGGCTTCTTTTAATGGACATCCAATTGTTAACTATGGAGCAGACGAGTCTTGGGGACCAAGATTAGATGGTACATTGGTAAGACAATGGGATAGTTGGATTCCTAGTAATCCTAATTTTGGTAAATTAACACCTTGGCAGTATAATGGAGGGTTATCTAATTTTTATAGAGAAGGTATAAATAGAAAAAATAGTGTAACTTTTACTAAAGGAGGAGAAGGCTATGGTCTTAAAATAAACTTTTTAAGAAATGATAGAGAGTTAACAATACCTAATGCAAATAGAACAACAAACCGTATTTCAATATCTACTAATTTAGATATTACAAGTAAACTAAAAGTTTCTGCAAACGCTTTTTTTATAGATCAAGAAACTTTAAATAACCCTATAGAAGGGTATAATTCTTTAGGTTCTAATCTTGGTCAATGGTGGCAAAGTCAATTAGATGTTAAAAAGTTAAGAAATTATAGACAAGGAGGGAATATTGTTAGTTGGAACATAAAAGGACCAAGAGACGCTTCTCCTAAGTTTTGGGATTCTCCATATTTTGAGTTGTTTGAAAATATTAAAAATGGTTCAAGAAAATCAACTTATGGAAATATTGATTTATCTTACTTAATTAGTGATAGTTTTTCAACAAGTATTTCTATCAAAAAAACGTATGGAATTGTAGAAAACAATGCGATTACGGCATTTGGAGGACTTAATACACCTGCATATACTGAAAATTCAAGAACAAAAGACCGTAATTTATTTACAGGTAATTTAACCTATAATACTAATATTAATGACAAATTAGATATTACTGCTATATCTGGTTTTGAATTTACGGATTATACAGAGAAATTTATAGAAGCATCTACAAATAATGGGCTAACAGTACCTGATTTTTATAGTATTGAAACATCTAAAGATAGACCAGATTATGAAAATAATTTAATAAGAACTAAAGGTAGAGCAGCTTACATAACAACTTCATTTGGTTATGATAATTGGGTGTTTTTAGAAGCAAGTATTAGAAAAGATTGGAGTTCTACAGCGAATCCAGAAAAAAATGGGGTTACTACTAAAGGAGCATCTTTAAGTTTTATTTTATCAGATTTGTTTGAAGGAAATGATGTTTTAACCTATGCTAAATTAAGAGGAGGTATTGCGGAAGCACCAAAGTTTCCAAATGTATATCAACTTGCTCAAACATATAATATTGAGCCTAGTTATGTAAAGCCAGACGGAACAGTTGTAGCGGTATCTTCAATACCTAACACCATACCAAACCCAAGATTAGAAGGTGGTACTAGAAGAGAATATGAAATTGGTACTGAATTACAGTTTTTTAATAATAGAGTAAGTTTAGATCTTACTTATTTTAATAAAGTAGATGATCAATTACCAGTTCAGGTTAATATAGACAATACAAGTGGTTATAATGCGGTATTTTTAAATGAAGGAAAACAAACTTTTAAAGGTTTTGAAATAGGGTTAAGTGGTACACCTATTAATACAGAAGATTTTAAATGGAGAACCAATTTAAATTTTGCAACCTTATCAAGATTTGTAGATAAGGTAAGTAATGACTCACCAATATCAGATACCGAGTTTTTAAGCTCTAGATGGGGTGGTTTAGTTCTAAGAAATGAAACAGGTCAAGATTGGGGAGCTTTATATGGTCGAAAAATTAAAGAAATAAATGGACAAAAAGTATTAGATAGTAGTGGTAATTATGTAACAGAAGACAATCAATACTTAGGTAATTATCTACCTGATTTTACAGGAGGTTTTTCTAATACATTTAAATATAAAAATATCTCTTTAACTGTTGATACAGATTTTCAAGTAGGAGGAAAGTATTTTTCTACAACAGATATGTTTATTAACAGTTCAGGTTTAGGAGTTGCTACAGTAGGTAATAATAGTATTAATAATCCTTTAAGAGATCAGGTTACTGGAAGTGATGGTAATCCTAGATTTGATGTAGCAGGAGATTATGTTGATTATATTTTAGCTTCAGATGCAGGAAGTAATTCTGGAGGTACTTTAGTTTCAGGTGTAGATGAGAGTGGTAATGCAGTTTCTTTTTATAAAGATACACAAACATATTGGGGAAATCAATTCGGAATAATTAATGAATTTTCTAGAAGTGCAAGTTATTTGTCAATTAGAAATATTAGACTAGCTTATTCATTTAAAGATGTAATAGAAAAAACGGGACTAAGTGATTTAACTTTTGCAGTTTATGTTAATAATGCGTTCCTTTTCTTTGAAGATGTTCATAATATAGATCCATCTCAAATTGAACAACGTTATGGTAGTTCTGCTAATGGCTTTGTAAACCTTAGAGAAGGTGGTCAGTTACCAGGTAATAGAACTTATGGATTTAATATTCGACTAAAATTTTAAAAAATGAAAAATAATAATATATATGCTTTAGTACTTTGCTTTTTCTTAGTGCTATCTAGCTGCGAAAAAATTGATTTCGACGATACAAATGTAGACCCAAATTCACCTAGTTCCCCTATAGCTTCTTCTCTATTAGCAGGAGCGCAAAGAGGATTTAGAACATTTAACAGACCAGCGAATGCAAGGCCTTTTTTATATGTACAATACCTCTCTAATGCGCAATATGAAGACGCTTCTTTATATGTAACTCAGAGATTTGATTTTGATGGTTTTTATCGTTTAACTACTATTTTAAATAGAGTAATTGATTTAAATACAAATACTGAAACAAAATTAAGTGCTTCTTCTTATGGTTCTAATGCAAATCAAATAGCAGTAGCAAGGCTAACAAAAGCTTACTATTTTAATTTAATGACAGATATTTGGGGAATGATTCCTTATTTTGATGCCAATAAAGGATTAGACAATCAATTCAATAAATTTGATACTCAAGAGGCAATTTATAATGATTTATTTAAAGAAATAGAAGAAGCTTTGGCTATGATAAACACAACTGAAGATGGCCCAACAGGAGATATTTTATTAGATGGAGATATGAATAAATGGAAGATGTTTGGGAATACATTAATGTTAAATATGGCTTTACGTTTATCTAAAAAAGCTCCTGTAACAGGTGAAAAATATTATAATATCGCAATTAATAACGGAGTTTTAAATTCTAATGCAGATAATATTTATTTTCAATTTACCTCACAATATAGTAATCCTTGGTTTGATGTTTTTGTAACTGATAATAGGGAAGATGAAATATTAAGTAAGCCTTTTGTTGACGCTTTAATTGGTAGTGGTTCTAATATGGCTCCTGAAGATCCAAGATTAGCAAAGTTTGGAGAAAAATCTCAAAATAACGGAGTGTATGCAGGAGCAGAATATGGAAAGTCAAATCCAGAAGTTAAAGATTTTTCTTTTATTTCTAGTGATATATTATATCAACAAACTTCTACAAAGGGGTATGTGTTTACGTATGCACAAGTACTTTTAAATAAGGCGGAAGCTGCACAATTAAATTGGACAACAGAAAAAACTGCTGAAGACTTTACGAAAGATGGTATAGCAGCGTCTATGGATCAATGGGGGATAGCTAGTACAGAAATAGATACTTATGTAAATGCAAGACCAGCTTTTGACGGGTTAAATTCTATAGCTTACCAAAAATGGGTTGCTTTATTTTTACAAGGCTATGAATGTTGGATTGATTGGAGAAAACATGGTGTAAATCAAGTTCCTTTAATAAAACCTACAGCTGCAATAACTGCAGGAATACCTAATAGGCAAGCATATCCTTTAAGGACTCTTAGTACTAATAAAGAAAATTATGATAAAGCTGTAGCAGAACAAGGAGAAGATAATTTAGACACTAAAGTTTGGTGGGCTAAATAATTAGATTTTTACAGAATATATAAATTCAAAAAAGGTAATGACATAGTCATTACCTTTTTTGAATTAAAGATTTGTTAAGTTTTTTTTAGAATGGTTAAAATAATATCTTTTAAAAAGAAAAACCTTAGAAATTTCTAAGGTTTTTGTGTGGTTATTAAACAAATTTCTAAATGTAAAATTATTTAATAATTATCTTTTTACTCATAATTAGTTTTTCACTTGTTTTAATATTTAAAATATAAATACCTTTATTTAATTCAGAAACATTAATGTTTTTTATTCCTTGATTCGGGTTTTTTAACGAAACAGAATAAACAACTTGTCCTAGTAAATTAATAAAGTTAGCTTCTACTTTGTTGTCAGCAAGGTTATTGATTGCTAAATGAACGATATCTGTAGTAGGATTTGGGTATACATTTATTGTAGAGCTTACTAATTCTTTTGTCTCTTCCTTAGCAGATTTTCTTGACCCTGAACTGAAACAATTATTATTGTAAATTCGATTAGAAGCATTTGTACCCCATACTTCACCGTTTACTCCAGAAATACTTTTTAATATACCTGTAAAACGTTCCCAAATTCCATTACCTGCATATTTGTGAGGAACTCCTGTACCTAATTCAATAGCCCAAACAGTATTTGTTCCATCTACAAATGTAATGTCAGAAGCTCTAAAATTCCCTTTTTTACCAGTCCACCCACTACTTTGATGTTGGTATATATGATCATCCATACCAATTGCCCAAGCGTCTCCATTAGGTGCTGCATCTACACGTTTTATCTTTTTACCAGGGACATGATCCCATCTATTGTTTCCTCTGTATTTATAAATAGAATTATTTCTTCCCATATGATAAATATGAGATCCATTAGCTCCAATATCCCAAGCAGTACCTCTCATTCTTTCCCATTTGTTATTAATGTAACGATAAATACGGTTGTTAGTTCCTATTATCCAAGGCACACCATCTTGTACATCTACAAGTCTAGCATCTATATCCGCTAATTTATTCCAACGATTATTTTTCCATTCGTATACTTTTTTATTGGTTCCAACAATAAAAACTTTTTGTCCACCTGCACCAATATCTGTTGCTTCACCAGAGGTAGCTTTCCAATCACAATTGTTTAAATTAGGATAAAGACTATTAGAATTTCCTCTTGCTAGTTGTCTGCTATATGGAGTAACAGTTAAGTTTCTTTCAGAAGCATTAATATTCCACTTAACAGTAACAATATTACTATATGGATCTCTCGAAATAAAATTACCACCAGTTATTTTCCAATCATAATAATAAGCATTATTGGTAGCTGTATATGTTTGAGAAGAACAAGTTGTACATATATTTGAATCTCCACTTATAGTTGTAGAAGTAGGTTTTAATAAATTTTCATGAAAGTACTTTGAACCATTAGCTATAACATCTTGATATACATTAGAACCATCAGAATGCACATTGTGACCGCGATTAGTATAAGGATAAAATTTATGTTTTGCATTGGTAGCATTCGCTCTGTTATTCATTAAGTTACTACCATATACGATAGGTAAATTAATACCAGGTATCCAGTTTAAATTAGAAAAAGGTTCGTCACTATTAAAAGGAACTGTGTTATCATCTGAACTATGGAAGTATACACCAGGTATTTCATTTGAGTTTTCAATATAAGAAAGATCTCCTACTGCACCAGCAAACCCCATAATACCATTTGCTTTACCACTTACTCTAGCTCCATTTGAATATGTTTTATTATCACCAATTTCATCAAGACCACCTAAGTTCGATCTTCCAAAATAATCACGAGTAGAAGTAGGTCTTTCAGAATCTTTATCTAAATACGCAACATGATATGCTAAAACAGCACCAGCACTATGCCCCGACATGTATATTTGGTTAGGGTCTATACCATAAGTGTTTGCATTTTTTCTGAAAAATCGTACTGCAGAACGACCGTCTTGCAAAGCTCGATAAACTGCTCTTTTAGCAAGCTCAGGATCACCAACATGCATTCCTCTTCTGTAGTCTATAGTAGCAGTAACAAAGCCTCTTCTGGCAAAAGCTTCACATAATTGAACCATGCTTTTTTCAGTTCTTTCACCATTTACAAATCCACCACCAAAAGCAAAAATAATAACAGGTCTTTTGTTAAGAGCATCATTTTTTGGGCGGTAAATATCCATTTTTAAAGTAATGCTTCTTTCTCCGTAGGTGTTTTCATTTGCAAAATGATTACCAAATAGATTGGTTGTTTTTACCATTGGAATGTTATTACTAAAAGTAATATTATAATTTACATCTAATGTGGTTGTAATTTCATCTACATATCTGTTTGGTAATTGCTGTGCATGAAATGTTATTGTATATAGTAGTATTACACTAATGAGTAATTTTATTTTCATAATTGTTAGGGGAATTATTTTTTAGTTGATAATTGATTAACTTCATTCTGAAGCTTAACATTTTTATGATACTTTTTTTCGATACTCTTATATTCAACAAGATCCATTTTAGTACTCATAATCATTTTGTTTATTTTTTTGTCGTGTACAGCCTTATCTATTTCCATTAAAGCTTTTAATTGTTCTAATTGCTTTACTTCAAGACTAGAAAGTTTAACTTTTTCTCCAGTAAAATAAGACTGTAAGATTGTTTTCATTCTATCTTCTGGTATGTTAAGTTGCTTAACACATTTTTTCATTGAAGTGGAAATGTCAAAAGGATTATCTAAAACTTGTTTGTAGATTTTAGAGAAGGTTTGCAGTTTTTGCTTAGAAACTTTTTTCTGTGCCGATAAAATAGAAATACTAAAAAACAGTAGTAATAAAGTAGGGAGTTTTTTTTTCATTTTTACTTATTTGTTAAAAAATTAAATTTAAAGAGCGTGAATATATAAAATTTTAACAAGTAAAATATGATAAATGTTTTTTTAGATAAAAAGGAATTATAAAAAAAGACTTTAACTGAAGATAAATTAGATGTAGTCAAAGGCTTATAAGAGGTGTAGTTTACATAAATAAAAAACCAGATAATTAAATTATCTGGTTTTCTTAAAATTTATAAAAATAAATTAATTTTGTAATTTTATTTGAAAGTAGATATTACATTAATAGCTACTTCACTCCAAGTTTTAGAAACACCATCGGCTCCTTTATGTAAATCTTTACAAACTACATTTAAAGAATCTACTGCATTTTTAGCATTCCATTTATCTATATCCATTATAGTATTCATAGTAAATACTTTACCATTAATAGTGTATTTAAATGGTAATTTTTCTGTTACACCATTCATGGTAAATGAAGCAGTTCCTAAACTATCATTTTCAATCATTAATTTACCTGTTAAAGAAATAGTATTTTCCATTATACCAAAAAAGAATTTTCTAATCTTAAGGTTTCTACCATTGTCTTTTGTTTCAATACTACTTACAGGAATTTTAAACTCAGCACCATTTATAGCTTCTTTTACAGAATTACCTTCACCTCCTTTTAACAATTCTACTTCTTTAAAAGTACCTTTTACAGGAACTTTTTCAGTTGTTTTGTATGCTACAAAATTGATGTTGTTATCTGCATTTTTTAAAGAATAAGGAGCTGTTTTTTCTACAGTAGTAGGAGTCTCTTTTTTTTCTTCTTTTTTTTGTTCAGATTTACATGAAGTAAATTGAAATACAAGTAAAGATAAACTTATAAAGGTTAAAATTTGTTTCATTATAAATTATTTAAGGTTGTGTTAACTAGTTTAATATAATTTTGTTTGGCTTCTGTTTCATTCATTCCTTTTAATTGTACCCAAGCATTAAATTTAAAAGCATTTCTTAAATTATCATCATCAGAGTTTAACGAAAAATTATCTCCTTTTATAGCTTGTTTATAATAGGCATAAAGCCTTAATAAAATATCTGGAGCCAACTTTTCTTTTGTTTCAGATATTTTCTTTACAGCATCATTAAATTCTATGTCTAGCTTAGATATCATCCTAAAGTAAAAAATGCACATACAAATATACGAAGGGAGCAAGGAAAAACAAACTATCTAACCTATCCAATAATCCACCATGTCCTGGCATTATGTTTCCACTATCTTTTACATTGGCTTGTCGTTTAAATTTACTTTCAACTAAATCACCAAACGTACCAAAAATAGAAACAATTATAGCGATGATTATCCAATTAATTATAGAGAAATCTAAAGAGAAGTAAGAGATTACAATACTAGCTATAATAGAAAAAGTAAGTCCTCCAATAAAGCCTTCTATCGTTTTTTTAGGTGATATACGTTCAAAAAGCTTATGCTTTCCAAAACTTTTCCCTATGATGTAAGCGAAGCTATCATTAGCCCATATAATTAAAATGATATATATAATTAAATTAGGATTGTACACTTTGCCTATAAAAGGTAAATAAGCGAGAAAAAAGAAAGATAATACGATATAACAACTTTGCAGTATAAATCGTTGAAACTCTCTTAATCTAATATAAGATTTTGCATATAAATTAATAATTAGATAAATAGAATTTAATAAACAAAGGACTAACATTGTTAAAATAAAATTGTGATCAATTAAATTATAATATGTAGCTACAACTAAGCTTATTATTAAAACTAAATATATAATATTAGCTTTAGAATTAATGATTCTTGAAAATTCCCAAATACAAATACTCGAAAAAATGGTTATTAAACCAATATAGGTTTCTTCAGAAAAAAAAATCGAAAATATAAATATACCTGCATATACAAGAGCAGAAATACTTCGAATTAAAAAGTTATTCATGTTATAGGTCTTCAAAGAGAAGCAAATATAAATTTTTAGAGTTACTATTACCGTAACTTAAGAAATTATCCTCAGAATTCGTGAGAGTATAATTTTTAATTGAACATATATTTGTTGGAATATTTCCTCTAAAATTTATTTTAATACCAGATAATCCTTCTCCAATACTTTTCACTAATTGACTTGTAGTTGCGTAAACAATAAAGTTTTCTGACAAACTAGGTAATTTATTACTTCCAATTTGATTAGAGGAAAGTAATATTTCACCAGAATTAGAAATTAAGTGTTCACAAGTAATGAAGATAGGTAGTTTTTGTTTATAGTTGTTTTCTACTTTTACATCAATTTTTTTTGTAAGTGTTAATAAGTCAATATCATTACAAATAATATGTTGCCAATTATTTTCACGTAAAATATTGTCTAAATTTAAAGCAACTTCTTCTATTTTAGTTGAATATAAGAATTTACCTCCTTTATTAATAAAATGATGCACAAAAGAATCGTCTAAAGATAATTCTACAGGTTGTTTTTTAACCTGCTTATCTTTATCCGATTCTTGATATGATTTAAATAACTTTTTTAAAAAGTTCATTAAAAAGAATTACTTTAATATTTATTCTTCCTTTGTTTCAGTTTCATTACTAACAGTAGTAATAGTGTCTTTTTCGAAAGGTCTTTTACCAAATATTTTAACTAAGTCATCTTTAAAAATCACTTCTTTTTCTAAAAGTTTTTCAGCTAAAATATTTAATTTGTCTTTGTGTTTGTCTAAAATTTCTATAGCCCTAACATATTGCCCTTCTATAATTTTAGATATTTCTTCATCTATAGTTTTTGCTGTTTCTTCACTATACGGTTTTACAAACGAGTCGTTACCAGAAGAATCATAGTAAGTAATATTACCTACTTTTTCATTCAAACCATAAATAGTAACCATGGCACGAGCTTTTTTTGTTACTTTTTCCAAATCACTTAAAGCACCAGTAGATATTTTGTTAAATGTTAATATCTCAGCAGCACGTCCACCCATAGTAGCGCACATTTCATCTAATAATTGCTCTGTTTGAGTTATTTTTCTCTCTTCCGGTAAATACCAAGCTGCTCCTAAAGATTGTCCTCTTGGTACAATAGTAACTTTAACTAATGGAGCTGCGTGCTCTAACATCCAACTAACGGTTGCGTGACCAGCTTCATGATAAGCAATTACTTCCTTCTCTTTGAGGGTCATTACTTTATTTTTCTTTTCTAATCCCCCAACAATTCTATCTACAGCATCTAAGAAATCTTGGTGTTCTATAGCTTCTTTATTATGTCTTGCAGCAATTAAAGCAGCTTCATTACATAAGTTAGCAATATCAGCACCAGAAAAACCTGGAGTTTGTTGTGCTAAAAATTCTAAATTAGCATTGTCAGATAGTTTTAAAGGTTTTATATGTACTTCAAAAATTTCTCTACGTTCTAGTAAATCTGGTAAGTCAACATAAATTTGTCTGTCAAAACGACCAGCACGCATTAATGCTTTATCTAAAATTTCAGCACGGTTAGTAGCAGCTAACACAATTACATTAGTATCTGTACCAAAACCATCCATTTCTGTTAATAATTGATTTAATGTGTTTTCACGTTCGTCATTACCACCTGTCATACTGTTTTTACCACGAGCACGTCCAATAGCATCTATTTCATCAATAAATATTATCGAAGGAGATTTTTGTTGTGCTTGTTTAAATAAATCTCGTACACGAGAAGCACCTACACCAACAAACATTTCAACGAAATCTGAACCAGATAAAGAAAAGAAAGGAACACCAGCTTCACCTGCAACAGCTTTTGCTAGTAAAGTTTTACCTGTACCAGGAGGGCCAACTAATAAAGCCCCTTTAGGTATTTTACCTCCTAATTTGGTGTATTTTTCTGGGTTTTTTAAGAAATCTACGATTTCTTGAACTTCCTCTTTAGCTCCTTCTAAACCGGCAACATTTTTAAAAGTAGTTTTTACTTTGGTATTTTCATCAAAAAGCTTTGCTTTAGATTTACCAATATTGAATATTTGGCCACCACCACCAGCACCGCCACCAGCGCCAGACATTCTTTTCATGAAAAATAACCAAATAGCTATTAAAATGATGAATGGTAAAAAGTTAATTAGAGTTTCTGCAAAACTAGTTCTACTTCTATTGTCATAATCAAAAGACAAATTGTATTGCTTTTTAGCAGTATCTAAATTATTCTCAAAATTTTGTAGATCACCAAAGTTGTACTCATATAAATAAGAACCTTTTCTAAAAAAAGGAGACTTGGTTAGTTTTTGATGTTTTTCTTTAGTTAAAGCATCTTCCTTAATGTAAATCTCAGCAAGAGATTTGTTTATAATAAGAATTTTATCAACATCATTGTCTTTTAAAATTTCATTAAATTCGTTACTAGCAATATTTCTAGAAGATAAACCTCCAGAGCTATTGAAGAAGCTCATACCAATAAGAAATAATAAAATAGGTATATAAATCCAGTATGAATTTAATTTAAATTTCGGTGCATTATTTTTCTTTTCGCTCATAAAAGTATATATGAAATAATTAGAGGTTTTTAAGCTGGGGTTATTTCTGTTATTTTAGCATCTCCCCATAGACTTTCAATATCGTAATAATCTCGAACATGTTTTTGAAAAATGTGAACAACTACATTTACATAATCCATTAAAACCCATTCAGAGTTTCCTTGTCCTTCGACATTAAAAGGTTTATCTTTAAGTTCTTTGCTTACGACTTTTTGAACTGAGCCAGATATCGCATTAACTTGAGTGTTTGAGTTTCCTGTGCAAATTACAAAATAATCACATACTGTATTTTCGATCTCTCTTAAGTCTAATAATTGAATATTTTCACCTTTAACATCATCTATTCCTTTAATAATAGTTGCAATTAAATCGTCTGTACTTGCTTGTGTTTTTGTCATTAAATATTTTTAGTTTTAGCAAAGTTATTACTTTTTTGCGAGTAATTTACGTATTATTGAAACGAGTTAAATCTCAATAACAGTATATGAGAATAATCAAACTTGATGCCATCGAATCTACGAACTCTTTTTTAAAAGATTTGTCAGTAAGTTCTAAAATTAATGACTTCACTGTAGTAGTAGCAAAAGAACAAACTTTAGGTAGGGGGCAAATGAATACTAAATGGGTTTCTGAAGCAGGTAAAAACCTCATATTTAGTGTGTTTATAAAACATCATAAATTGCATATTTTAAATCAAACATTTTTGAATTTTGCAATAAGTATCTCTATTAATGAAGCTATTGCTTCATTAAAACTACCTAAACTGACAGTAAAGTGGCCTAACGACATTCTGTCAGAAAAAAAGAAGATATGTGGAATATTAATAGAAAATAGTTTAAAAGGTATGTATATAGATTCTTCTGTAGTGGGCGTAGGTTTAAATGTGAATCAATTAAAGTTTCCAGATAATCTACCAAATGCATCTTCAATTGCTATGGTACTAAAAAAAGAAATAGATTTAGAAGAGATGTTAGCAGTGATTTTAAAAAAGATTGAAATCAATATTGATCTTTTAAGAAACAAGCAATTTGAAAAATTAGAGGAAAAGTATTTAAATGTTTTATTTAAAAAAAACGTTCCAAGTATGTTTAAAGACACTCAAAACGTTTTTTTTATGGGTAAAATAATTGGAGTTAATACCAATAATGGTAAACTTCAAATAGAACTAAACGATGAAACTATTAAAGAATTTGGTTTAAAGGAAGTTTCATTCGTATAGTTTTATAATTTTTCAAGGTTTTCTGTTAAAGTTTCTATGAATTTTGTTAGTGGTTTTTTAACCATCATTGCTATCATAGGGTTAAAACTACTTTCAAAATTTAATTGAACATTACTTTCGTTTTCTGACTTTTCTTGAATATCTGCAGATAATGTAAAAGGTAATTTACTACTTGCTGCTCCTAAAGTAACATTAGAGAATTCCGTTTTCTCTTTCATTACTAGTCTAATTTCAGGCATTCCTTTTAATCCAAAAACAAAAGATTCTCCTTCAACCTCAAATTTTTCAGTATTCTCAGGCATTAATTGTTTAAAATTTTCAAGCTTAATTAAAAACTCAAAAGTTTCTTTAGGTGATTTTTTAACAATTATACTATTTCCATTAATGTTCATATTCTTATTTTTTATATAGTCAAGTATTTAAGTATTACTGATTCCACTCACTAGGGTTTACTCTCCAAGCTTCTAGTGTTTCTAATTCTTTTTCAGTAACGTAATTACTGTCTAAGGCTTGTTCTAATAAAGCATCATAGTTGCTTAATGTAGTGAAATCTAAATTATGAGCATCAAAAGTTTCTTGAGCAATAGAAAAACCATAAGAAAAAATAGCGACCATTCCTTTAACAGTAGCATCTGCTTCTTTTAAAGCTTTAATAGCATTCATGCTACTTTTACCAGTACTTATTAAATCTTCTATAACAACTACATTTTGTCCGCTTTCTAAAAAACCTTCAATTTGATTTTTTCGACCATGTTTTTTCGGTTCAGGTCTTACATATACAAAAGGAACACCTAACTCTTGTGCAACTAAGACACCAATAGCTATGGCACCAGTGGCAACACCAGCAATAACATCAGGTTTACCATGTTTTTCTTCTACTAATCGAGCTATTTTTTCTTTTAAAAAATTACGAACAGAAGGGTAAGATAATGTTACTCTATTATCACAGTAAATAGGAGATTTCCAACCAGATGCCCAAGTAAAAGGATTATTTGGGTCTAATTTAATGGCTTTTATTTGCAAAAGAAGTTCAGCAGTTTTTTTTGCAGTATCTTTGTTTAAAATCATAACGCAAATGTATAAAGTTTTTGTGAATGATAGGCCTATAATTTTCACATCTTCTCCTAAAAAAAAAAGAAGATTACTTGTTTCTGCACCTTAAAAATATTGTAATTAGAGAAATTGTTGAAAAAGTAAAAACTGGATATTTAAAAGGAGTGTATTTGCATACACTAGATTTAAACGAAGATTGGGCATCGTTTTGCCAAGATTTTAATTTAATAAGAGCTGGAGGAGGTTTAGTGTTAAATAAAATGAAAGAAGTTTTATTTATTTACAGAGCTAATAAATGGGATTTACCAAAAGGTAGAAGTGAAGGAGATGAAATAATTGAAGAAACAGCTTTAAGAGAAGTCGAAGAAGAATGTGGAGTTAAAGATTTATATATTCAAAAATTTTTATTGAAAACCTATCATCTTTTTTATGACAATAAAGAACAGCGACTAAAAGAAACTCATTGGTTTTTAATGAAAACAGATTATTCTGGAGATTTAAAGCCACTGTTAAAAGAAGGAATAAAAGTTGCGGTTTTTAAAAAAGAAAAAGAAATAAGAAAAGCGTTATTAAATACTTATATTAATGTGATTACTGTTCTTAATAGTTATAGAGAACAAATTTAATGGAAGGGTGATAGCCGAGAATTGAATTCTTCTAAACTTGTTTTTAAATGAAAAAATAAAAATTCTTATAAATATTTTGGTAGTTGATTTTAGATTTAAAGTTAAAAAAACTATATAATATAAAACGTTGTTTTAAAGTAACTCTTACTAAATAGACCAAACTGACTTAAATTTATTTCAAATTATGACACCCTGTCATTAAAAATCATTAAAACTGTCAAAAAAAATAAAATTTATCGTTGGCATAACCTTTGACATTAACAGACCATAAAACTGAACAAAAAATAAATAATATAATAAAATTATGAGTAAGATTATAGGAATCGATTTAGGTACTACCAACTCATGTGTTTCTGTGATGGAAGGAAACGAGCCAGTGGTAATTCCTAATTCAGAAGGAAAAAGAACAACACCATCTGTAGTTGCTTTTGTTGAAGGAGGAGAGCGTAAAGTTGGAGATCCAGCAAAACGTCAGGCAGTAACAAATCCTACAAAAACAGTATATTCTATTAAGCGTTTTATGGGTAATAAATTTTCTGAGTCTTCTAAAGAAGCAGGAAGAGTACCTTATGAAGTAGTTAAAGGAGATAACGATACGCCACGTGTAAAAATTGACGATCGTATGTATACACCGCAAGAGATTTCTGCAATGGTGTTACAAAAAATGAAAAAAACAGCTGAAGATTACTTAGGGCAAGATGTTGCAGAAGCAGTAATTACAGTACCAGCATATTTTAATGATGCACAACGTCAGGCTACAAAAGAGGCTGGAGAGATAGCAGGATTAACAGTTCGTCGTATTATTAACGAGCCAACTGCGGCAGCTTTAGCTTATGGTTTAGATAAAGCGAATGATGATAAAAAAATTGTTGTTTTTGATTTTGGTGGAGGTACGCATGATGTTTCTATCTTAGAATTAGGAGATGGAGTATTTGAAGTATTAGCAACTGATGGAGATACGCATTTAGGTGGTGATGATGTTGATGAAAAATTAATCAACTGGTTAGCAGAAGAGTTTAACGCTGAAGAGAACATGGATTTACGTAAAGATCCTATGGCTTTACAACGTTTAAAAGAAGCTGCAGAAAAAGCGAAGATTGAATTATCTAGTACTACTTCTACAGAAATAAACTTACCATATATTACAGCTACAGCTTCAGGGCCAAAGCACTTGGTAAGAACAATGACGAGAGCTAAATTTGAGCAATTAATTGACGATTTAGTAAAGAGAACTATAGAGCCTTGTCAAACAGCTTTAAAAAATGCTGACTTATCTACTTCAGATATTGACGAAGTAATTTTAGTAGGAGGTTCTACTCGTATTCCTGCGATTCAGGAAGCAGTAGAGAAGTTTTTTGGAAAAGCGCCAAGTAAAGGAGTGAATCCTGATGAAGTTGTTTCTTTAGGAGCAGCAATTCAAGGTGGTGTTTTAACAGGTGATGTAAAAGATGTATTATTATTAGATGTTACACCTTTATCATTAGGTATTGAAACAATGGGGAATGTATTCACGAAATTAATTGAAGCGAATACAACTATTCCTACTAAGAAATCACAAGTTTTCTCTACAGCAGCAGATAACCAACCATCAGTAGATATTCACGTATTACAAGGTGAAAGAGCAATGGCTGCGGATAATAAAACAATTGGACGTTTTCAGTTAGCCGATATTCCACCAGCACAAAGAGGAGTTCCTCAAATTGAAGTAACTTTCGATATTGATGCAAATGGTATAATCAATGTTTCTGCTTCTGATAAAGCAACAGGAAAAGTACAAAATGTTCGTATTGAAGCTTCTTCTGGATTAACAGATGAAGAGATTCAAAAGATGAAAGCTGATGCTGAAGCAAATGCTGAAGCAGATGCAAAGGCTAAAGAATCTATTGATAAGATTAATGGTGCCGATTCTATGATTTTTCAAACAGAAAAGCAATTAAAAGAATTTGGAGATAAATTATCAGCAGATAAAAAAGAACCAATTGAAGCGGCTTTAGAAGAATTGAAAAAAGCGCATGAGAGTAAAGATTTAGCTCAAATAGATGCGACAATGGAGAAGATTAATGAAGCATGGAAAGTAGCTTCTGAAGAAATGTATGCTGCAGAGCAGCAAGCTGGAGGACCAGCTGGTGAGCCTCAAGGTCAGCCAGGAGGTAATGCAGAAGCTTCTCAAGAAGCTAATGACAATGTAGAGGATGTAGACTTCGAAGAAGTTAAATAATAAATAATAAGACAATAGTCTTTTTATAAAGAAAACGTAATCATTAACTTGATTGCGTTTTTCTTTTTAATAATATTTGCTAATTGATGTTTTTAACAAGTGGTTTAACCTTTAGATTTAGATAAGTATTACAAAATAATTAGTACAGGTAAAGTTTCAACAACATGAAAAAATATGATAAGTATAACTTTTTTAAGCATACATATTGTGAATTTGAGCATAAACTTTTGGATGAATTAGAACTAGAAATACATTTTAAAAGTAAATCTGGAAGTTCTTATTTTTATACAAATGAAGGTGTTTTTCGTTATTCTAATCATTGGGGTAGAGTAGCGAATTGTAGATGGAAAATACGTGGAATAGAAAAATATAAACATCAAAAATATTATGTTGGTTACGCTAAATGGGAAGATTTTTTCTCATTAAATTCTGTAGATAAAATATTTTATATTTCTATAGATTTTTTTAAAAAAGAAGTACAGGTTAATCGATTTACAGAAGATGTGAAAATCGAAAGCCCTTTAAATACAATTCATGTTGCTTTAAAAAAGAAAAAAGAAATTCAAACAGTTTTTAAAGATGTAAAATGGATGCAGTATTTTGAAGTAGAGAGTAATATTCTACAAAAACAGATTATTGAAAGAATAATAAATACGAACAAAACACTGCAAGAAATTAAATTAGAATTACGTCAAAATAATGGTGTTTTATAAATTATAAGCATGAAGTTTTATCAAAAAGAAATCACCTTACCTAGATTTAGTAGAGGATATCATTTAATTACGAATATTGTGATAGATGCTATACCAGAGTTAAGAGAAATAAATATCGGACAATTACAAGTGTTTATAAAGCATACTTCTGCTAGTTTAACTATAAATGAAAATGCAGATCCTACAGTTCGAGAAGATTTTGAATCGCATATAAATAAAATGATTCCAGAAAACATGCCGTATTATAAGCACGATTATGAGGGGTCAGATGATATGCCAGCTCATATTAAAAGTTCTATGTTAGGTTGTCAAGTTCAAATTCCGGTAACAAAAGGTGAATTAAATTTAGGCATTTGGCAAGGTATTTACTTAGGAGAACATAGAAATAATGGGGGTAATAGAAAGTTGGTGATTACTCTTTTTGGTAGATAATTGAAGTTTTAGGATAATCTTCATTAAATTTAATATTTTTTTAGGGAAAAAACATTTTTGTATTAAGAATAATCGTTTTTTTTGTGTAAAAAATATTAGGAAGATAAAAAATTATCTCCCTAGATATTTTTATAGCACTACGTGACGACATTTACCACCAACACATATAGCACCTGGAGGGCATTTTTTACCAGGGAATCCTATGTTAGGTCCGCTACATGAATCATGAGAAGTTAAATTAAACCCACCAGAAACATTTTTTTGTTCTGCTTTATTTAAAGCTTTTCCTAGATTTAAAATTGATTTTTTCATAATAATTAAAATTTAAAATTGATTAATAAATTGAATATTTAAAGACATTCAAAATTTATGTCTTACATAAAAGTTACTTAAAATAAGTAGCTTGAAATACGAAAAGTTATCAATGAGTTAATGATAATTTATTTTAAAACAGAAATTGAATAGTATGTTTTAATATTTTCTTTAGTTTAATAACGATTACCCCACGTTTCCAAGCTATAATATAACTTTTATTGAGGTAAACATATTAATTAAAATAATGAGTTGATTCTTAAAAATGACGAATGAAGTAAATAAAGTGATGAGTAAATAAATAAAAATGATAAATTTTATTATTAGGACAAACTTTTTATCATTTTGTTAAGGTTCTGACGATTTTTTGTTGAAACACTTATTATTTCACCATTTGTCATTTCTATGCTTTCTCTTTTTATAATTTTTTTAATATGTATCATGTTTGCTAAAAAAGATCTATTAGCTTTAAAAAAATTTTTCTCAGTAAGTAAATCAGAATAATATTTGAGTGAATTAGAAATTATTTTTGATTCACCTGAAGTTAATTGAAATATAGTGAAGTTTTGATTTGCTTTGCAATAAATAATTTCATCTAATAATACAAAAATATAATTACTACCAGTATTTAGTAATATTTTTGATTGATCACTTTTTATAAAGTTTTTAAATTGATCTATTTTGTTTAGGTTATATTTTGGAGATGTGTTTTTATAATGTGATAATACTATGTTTAATTCTTTAGGGTCAATTGGTTTTAGTAAATAGTTTAAAGCAAAATGTTGAAAAGCATTTTTGTAGTAATTATCATAAGCGGTAGTAAATATTATCTCAAATGTTTTAATTTTAATATTATTCAATAAATCAAATGCACTTCCATCATCTAACTCAATGTCTAAAAAAATAATATTTGGGCTCGTTGTCTCAATTAATTTTTGACCATCTTTTACTGAGTTTGCTATTCCTAAGATTAAAACATCTTGATGATTGTTTAATATTTTAAGTAAATAGTTTAATGAGTTAAATTCATTTTCTATTATTATTGCATTAATCATATTTCATAACTTAATTTTAAGCCATAATGATAAGAATTTTAACACTCATAATCATTGTAATTTCATTAAAAAGTTTTTCACAAAAACCTATACTATTAGAACAAGAAAGTATAGATAGTTTAAGGTTGATAAGTCAAAATTTGTCTTTTGAAAAGGATATTTTATTTACTATTAAAGAGAATAAAAAAATTAAAGCTTGGGCGAAATATTATGTTTTTAAGGCATTTAGATGTTTAGTTGAAAGAAAGCAAGATTCATCATTGGTATATGCTAATAAAGCTATTTCTGTATTTCATGAGAGAGAATTTGATTATTTGCCTTCTGGAGGATTGGTACATAAAGCTTATTATATAAAAGGATTAAAAGAATATTTTAAGTCTGAATATATTTCAGCAATAAAAAGCTTTAATAAAGGTCTTGAATGTATAGATAGATATCCTAAAAATTATGATAATAAAAGTTGGAAGTCATATATATATAGTTTCTTAAGTGATAGTCATTATAATGTAGGAGATATTGAATTAGCTCTTTTCTATAAAAAGAAAAAGCTTAATGATTATAGAATGGGGTTTAAATTTTTTGCGGTTACAACTTATTTAAATTTAGGGAATTTGCATTCAATAAATGGAAATATAGATTCAGCAAAAATATATAATCATAAAGTTCTTAGAGTATTTAGAGATTCAACTATAAAACACGGAGGAGCCGAAACTTTAGAGTCTTTAAATTGGAATAAAATAGGAAGTTATAATAATTTAGGAGAATATTACTATAAAGAAAATAAGATAGATTCAGCGCTAATCTATTTTAAAAAGGCTTATAAAGAATCATTACATAAAAATTTAGATTATTCAAAGAAAAGACCATCGAATATCAAATTTTTTACTTTAGCTAATTACGCATACACATTACTAAAACAAGATAGTTTAAAGAAATCAGAAAAAATACTTTTAGATGTTCTTGATTCAATAAATGCATTTAACGAATATTCTAGAGAGAATAAGCATTTATATTTACATACACACGACTATTTAAAACAGGTATATACACGTGTAAATAAATTTAAAGAAATAATTGATTTAGATGATGATGTAATTAAATATATTAATTCTTACAATGAAAAAAGTATATCTAAATATTTACAATTATTGTCTCTTGAGTTTGATACTAAAACAAAGCAAAATAAGATAAATTCTTTATCAAAAGTTAAAAAGAGAAATGAAATTAAAATTAAAAATTATCAAGTAATAGCTATAGTACTAATTACTTTTACAATTTTGTTGATATTATTTTTCTTATACTATAGAAAAACTAAAAAAGCAGAAGCAGAGCATGAAAATACCAATCTGAAGCAACAACTGATGTTAATGCAGATGAATCCACATTTTATATTTAATGCATTTAGTGCTATCAATGGAAAAATAGTATCGCAATCTAAAAATACAACGGAATATGTAAGAAGATTAAGTTATTTATTTAGAAATATTTTAAGGAACTCTTCTGAGGAATATATTACTTTAAAAGAAGAGGTAGAATTGTTAAATAATTATTTAGAAGTACAATCAGATTTTTTAGAAAAGTTTAATTTTAAAATAAATATAGATAAAAACTTAGATGAAGAATCGATGCTTATTCCTCCCATGTTATTACAGCCTTTGATAGAAAATTCAATTGTTCACGGAGTAAAAGATAATAAAGGGGTAATTGAATTGAAGGTAAAAAAAGATGTAAAAAACAATGAATCTTTAATAGTTGAAGTATTTGATAATGGTAATGGGTTTAATGAAGAGAATGTAATCTTTTTTAAAGAAGCTAAAAAATCATTTTCAATTGTTTTAATAAAAGATAGATTGAAATTATTATCAAAAAAGTTTAAAAGTAATTTTGAGTTAAAATATATAAATACAGAGTATGGTACTTGCGCTCAATTAAATTTGCCTTTAATTTTAGATAAATAAAACTTTTTAATAGATGAAGGTTGTCTTAAGGTAATTTCTATAGTAATTAATGGATTTAAATGATGTTTTTTACTTTTTTTAAAGAAAAACTAGTAATTAAAAATTATACAATATTATCTCTACCAATAGCATCTACTCTTTTTAAAATATTAGGAAATCGATAGTCTCCGTTCATATCTTTAATTTTATCCGCTGCAAGTTCTAAATCCATCCCCATAACAGTAATGTACAATGGTTTTTTACTTTCTCCTCTTAATATTGCTTTTTTATGTCTATTGATTTGAGAAAAATTATTTTTAGCAACTCCAATAACTGGAATTTTAGAGCTTAAAGCTTCATATAAATAACCTCCAAGACCTAATTTACCTTCATCGTCTAGAATTACAAAACCGTCAATAATTATGGTTTCACAATGTGTTAAATCTATTTGTTTTAATAAGCTTAAAATACAAGGCAATTCTCGTTTATAAAATTCACCAGAAACATATTCACTAATACCAGATAAAGTTTCATCAAAAACTCGAGATTCTTCAAGATCTTGCCAATTTTCAAATTGTAAAGCAACCGTTCTTGCTTTATCTTCATAATAATAAGTGTCAAATGCTAATATCATTTACTAATTTTTTTATAATTCTTTTTTAAGTTCTCGATTATTACTCCAAATAAATATGCTTATTATGAAATGAAGAAATAAAAATATGGATATATATAAAGGAAACATAATCATTTTAAGACCTGAATAAAAATAAAAAATTAGAGATACAATAAAACATACGTTAAGTACAATAGAAAATAAGCCAACATATCTTATATGATTAAGATAATCGAGATGTTTTTTTTCTAAGTTGTTTCCTTCAATAGACATAAATAGAAAATTGCTGCCAAATGGAGGAGGAGATTCTAATATCTGTATATATTCATATTCAATATTTTTAGGGTCTCCATATTCAGGAGGAGTATACATTTTAGGTACTGGCATAACAATTTTTTTGTCGTTTACTTTAGAAACAAAATGCTGTGTTTTTGCAGAATCCCCTTGAATTTCTATTTTCCATTCTCCTTTTTCTGAATACACTAAGTGAGAGCAACTCGTTTTAGTTTCTTTTATTACATCCCATACAACTAACAGAAATAAACTAATGACTATTGCTAGTGCAAGGGTTATTAAGCCTAAAAACCAATTTTCAGTGAATGAAAGAAAAACAAGCCACCAAATAGTAATACCTAAAATTGTGAAAAAGATAAAAATTTCAGTGTAGATATAAAGTGTGTGTGTTAAACAACGTTCAATGATAGATTGTTCTATTTTAGTTGGTTTTCGGTATTTCTTAATCAATTCAGTTATAGTTTTTTTAGAAGTCTTCCTTTTAATTTTTAGAACTGTTTAAAATAATATTATTCAGTTCTTGTAAACTCTTGAATTCTATTTATAATATATTCATATGGCTTATTTTTTGCCCCTGTATAAAAGTTACTATTAAATAATTGTATTTTAAGTTTGTTCTTAGATAATTCAAGGATATCTGCAAATTTGATGAAAGTACCCATTTCTAATAGGTCTTTATATTCTAAGATGAGTGTTTTTCCGTCTTTTCCAATTACCCAATCATAAGTTATTTTTAGAGAATCAATTTTACAGTAAAGTTTTTCTTTTGTGATGTTGAACTCTAATTCATCATTGTATAAAATGGTATTCCCATTTTCTATTTGTTTAGTTGAAATATATTTTCCATAAAATTTATCTTTTGAATTTTTACTTTTCCAATTACCTAGAATTTTTTCATTAAAATTTTCATTATTCTTTTTAATAGAAGAGAAAGTGTCTCCATAAAGTTTATTTTCGGAGCAAGAAATAGAGAAAGAGTTGGAGGTAATCTCTAAAATTTGGTTTATTTGTTCCCAGTTTCCGCGTCCTAAATACATGTTTGAATAGTTATATAAAAAATAATAGTTTTTATACTCAGCTAACCCCCAATTTTCAAGCTGTAAATGATGAAGTGAATCATTAGGGTGTCTTTTATATCTAACAATCATTGATTTATTTTTGAAAAACTCATAATTAGTTATTGTTCCGTCACTAAAAAGATTTTTGTTTTCCCAAATATTAGATAATAAGATGTTTTTAATTTGTTTTTTATTTTGCTTAATGTTTACTTTTTTGGGCCTTTTAAAATTGTACGATAATGTATCTTCCGTATTATAAGAAATAAGACTTAACCTGTTTTTTTTAAGTTTACCTATTTTAGAATCTACACTGTCAATAGTAAGAATAGAATCTGATTTAAAAAACCATTTTGTACGTATCGTAGTGTCCTTTATTCCATATCTTTTTATTGTTAATATATTGTTTTTTTGAAAGTCAAGAATAACTGGTTTTTCATTTTTGTGAAAATTAGAAGTATCATTAATATAACGATTGTTAATTTCGTATTCTAACATCCAAACACCAAGTAAACTATTTGTGTTTACTTTGGTGTTGTAACTTGTTAGTGTTATAAGTAATAGAAGTATAATTAATAGTGTGGATAATGTTGTCTTTTTCATAGCTAGGTGTTTTAAATTACTTATCCAACCCTTTCTGCAACGCTTCTTTAATCCCTTCTAAATTATCTGAAAAAGCCATCATTTGACTTAATATTTGTGCCATTTCATTCTTATCTCCAAAACCTTTTAACTTATTGTTTTTCAAAAATGTTTCTTTAATAGTGTTCCATCTAGAAATTTCTTCTTCCGATAAGTTTTCAGTCAGTTCTTTGTATTTTAAAAGATTGGCTTCTGCGGCAGAGGTTAGTGTTTGCGATTCACTTTCGTAATGCGATAACAACAAACGATCTAATTCTTCATTATTCATGATAGGAACAATCTTAGCAACCAATTTATTCATATCACGATACGAACCTTGTAATTTAAAAGAAGGTTCAATTCTGTAAGAATCTTCCATTGCTGCCGAATTAATATAGGCTTGATTTACCTTCATAATAGTATCTCTAACTGTAATCACTTTTTCTAAAACAGCCGTATAGTCTTGAATTTCTTGTTTGGTATGATTTCCTTTTAAAGTAACATCTGCAGTATTATTTTCTACTTTGTCAACTAAAGCATATACATCTTCAAAATATTTACTACTTAATTGATGTAAAACCGGATTAGAAGTCAACGCATTTTCAATTAAACTTAACTTAAATAAATGTGCAGTATCACCAATAATATCACCCAAATTATAAATGTCTGCTCGGTTAGCTAACATATCTGGAATTTGAAAACGATCTCCACTTTCAGTATATGGATTTCCTGCCATAATTACACAGAATTTCTTTCCACGTAAATCATAAGTTTTTGATTTCCCATTATAAACTCCTTCAATTTTTCGAGTACCATCGGAAAGAGAAATGAATTTTTGTAAAAACTCTGGATTACAGTGTTGAATGTCATCTAAATATAACATGACATTGTCACCCATTTCAAAAGCTAAATTTAGCTTCTTTAACTCTTCTCTAGAGGCAGAGTTATTTGCCGCCATTGGGTCTACAGAAGTAACTTCATGACCAATTGCAGGACCGTTAATTTTCATAAATACCAAACCTAAACGGTTTGATATGTATTCCATTAAAGTTGTTTTACCATATCCTGGAGGAGAAATTAATAACAACATTCCCATTCTATCGGTACGTTTGTTATCTCCAACAGTACCTAATTGTTTTGCTAAATTATCTCCAATTAAAGGAAAGTAAACTTGATCTATCAATTTATTTCTTACAAAAGAAGACAATACTCTAGGTTTAAATTCTTCTAATTTTAAATCGTCTTTAAGCTCTTCTGTAACTTGCTGCTTGGTTTCTTTATAGGTAATGAAATTTGGAACTTCTACCGTACTAAATTGTGTTAGTTTTTCTACAAACTCATGGTAATTAAATTCATACATTCCTTCAGTAATAGAAGCATGTGTTCCTTTTAAATTTTTAATAGTTTTAATAGGGTGTACCGCTTTTATTTTTGAAGTAGATTCATGTTCAAATAATAAAGTACATACAATTTCTTCTTCATAAGAAGCGTAAATACCTTCTTTGTTAGTTAAAAAAGAAGAAACCCATTGTTTTACTAAATGAATTTTATCAATATAATTTTCAACTTTTTCAATTCCTTTTCTGAATTTATGTAAAGCATCTTGTTTTTTTAATGCTTTTATAAAATCTTCTTTTAAACTAAAAGCATCAGTACTTATTTGAAACGTATTATTTTGTTGTAATTCTTTAAATAAATAATTTGCTATTGAATTCACGTTTTCTTCTGTGAATAAATAAGAATCATTTGCAAAACTTAAAACTGATTTTGTTAAAGATTCAATAATAAAAGCAAAGGTATTGCTATCTGGAAAAACACTTAAAACTTCTCCGGAAGCTTTTATATTTGTATTTAAATTGTCTTGTTCTTCTTTGGTTAAAGAATTCCAAAAATATTGAGCGTATCCACGTGTAGTAGGAGCGTAGGTTAATATTCCTAATTCATTGTGTTTATGAACCAATGTATATAAAATAGTACTTGCATCTACATCATGAACTCCTTTAATATAACCTTCAGAGTATAAATTACTACTCTCTTTTTGAACTAATTGTAACAGTTCTTTTTCAGTAAGATTAATTAAGTTTTTATTAGTGTTATTTTTGAAAATTTTATACGCTAAATAAGCGGAACGATATACGAGTTTGTTTTCTGAAACTAATTCCTGATTCCAATATTTTTTAGATTGTAAAAGCGTATCATTATCAATAGTTTCATAAAAATCTGTACCTGTTAAATGGTAATTTAATTCTTCGTTTTTATAAACAATTGTTAAATCTAAAATTTGTTTGTTTACACCAAATTTATGTTTCCCAAATTTAATAACATTCTCACCATCTTCGTATAAATCTTGTTTGTCTTTTAACTTACGTAAGGCATCTTCTTTTGCAACTTTTAATTGTGTTTCAATAGCTTCAGCCTTACCAGCATCATCTAATTCTTTTAACTGATTAATAATATCTCTAACTTTATTAATCATTAAATCAGCAGCAAAATAACCGTTAATGTCTTCAATGCTATCGAAAGTTTGTGCTTTTTTAGCAACTCCTTTTAAAATACGTTCAGAAGCAGTTTGTAAAGCAACTGCTTTTTTGTTTCGTTTTTCAACTAAGTTGTTTTTACGGGTATCAAAAGCACTGTGAATTTCTTCACGTTTTTCTATAATTTGAATAATAAATTCTTCAAAATCTGCAAACTTCCCTTCCAATTCTTCTAATTGAATAGCTGTTTTAGTAAGGAATTCATCGCATTTTTCTGGCGTAGTAGCCATGTCTATATAATTGATAATACTTTGATCTATCAACTTTAATTGTGCAATAAAATCAGCTTTGGCTTCTGTACTTCCTAAACTTTTAATCGCGTTTTTAATTCCTGCTTTTAATTGATTTAAAGTAGCGAATATGAGCGAAATATTATCAATTATTTTGGTAGATTGCGAAGTGTCTTCAATTTCTAGATTAGAAACAATATCAATTAACATTTCTAAATCACTAGTAATTTGTGCTACTTCTTTTTCTAAAGCTTTTGCATCAATTACTTTTTTTATAGTAGGTAGTTCTTTTTCTTTTTCAGCAACACGTTCATGATAAGGTGCTAATGCTTTATCATTCAATAAAAATTGAACACATCGTTTAGAAATTAAGGTATTTTGTTCTGTAACTTGTTCTTCTAAAGCTTCTAAATGTGTTTTTTGAATATATCGAATATCGTGTAAGCTAATAACTTCACCACGTAAAGTACGTAACTGACTTAATAAACCAACAAAATCATCAATAGATTTAAAAGAGGTACTCTTAATTTTATTAAAAAGTTCATCAGACTTTTTATTAATTTCTTTAGTTTCTTTTTCAGCTTGTTTTTTTAATTGAACTACTTTTTCAAATTCGTCAATAGCTGCATTTGCTGCTTCATTAATTTGAAGCACAGGCAAATTTAATTGATGTGTATCTTCTTCAGGTAACCAATAATAGGTGTCATTAATATCTTTCGATATTTTGGCAATGTCATTATAAAGCCCCGTATAATTATCTTCTTTGTTTAAAAGATTGATTAATTCGTGACATTCTGCCATGGCACGAACAATATCTTTGTTTCCTATTTTATATAATAAACTATCGGTATGTTGCGATGGCATAAAAGATCCTTTTAAATAAGGAGTTTGCCATATTTGCACCACATGATGTTTGGTTTGCTCGTCTTCTGTACGAAAGTAACATAATTCACCATTTTCAAGTAAAGTAAATCCATTACAGATGATAGGTGTTTTTACTTCTTGTTCTATAATGTTATAAGACATTAAAATGTATAATCCACGAATAGTTGCGTAGAAAATATATAGGAAGTCTTCACCATTAGGCGAGCTTATTTTCTTTTGAAATTTAACTTCTTTTACATCACTTTCAAAAATTTTATGTTCTCCAGTTTGTAGGTAATATCCGTTAGGAAAAATTAATCCATGGCCATCTGGAAGCAATACAGCAGTATCTTTAATACTGGCTACACGTTGTACTTCTTGTAATTTATGATTGTATATAAAATATCTAGGATCTTCTTGAAAAGGCTTAATTTCAAGTGTTACTAAATTACCTAAATCACCATAGCGAAATTGTCCATCATCTAAAGTTTGATCTACATGCTCTACAGGCTCATCAAGTATTCCTTTTCCTTCATCTGTATTATCTTCAATTTTAATAGTTAAATCACCACCAATGGTTTCCACAAAAATCTTATCAAGAATAGATATGTGAGAATGCTTACCATAACGATGCATGTCTCTAGTAACTTCTTGCCATTTGAATTCGTGTTGCTTAGGAAATTGATATTCGTGTTCACTACGATTATCTATATATTGAAGTTTATTGTCTTTTATAAGCCATTTAAAAGTTTTAATGTCACTCACATTTTCACTCAATTGAAAAACCATATGTATATAGTTATCAATAACAGCAAACTTAGAGAAAATGGTATTCCTATAATATTTATATAGATTGGTGAAATCATCTATAAAAAGAGCATCGTTTAGTAAATCTAACGATTGTAAGTGAAAGTGATTGTCTTTAAATTCATAGATGCTAAAAACATCTGATAATTGAATGTCAGTTCGTAAACCGAAATGAACATTATAGCCAAAAATAGAAGTATTTCCTAGTGAGATAATATCTCTAGCAATACAGTTATTTTCAGTGTTAATTCTATCGTTAGCAATTAATTTGGTTTCTATGCTTCCAAAAACATGTTTTCTAGCGTCATTTAATTTATGTAATCGTTCTTGTAGCTCTTGCTTTTGTTTTTGCAATCTACCTTGAATTATTTCATAAGTACCTCCGTCTAATTGTTGTGTGTTTTGGTTTTCCATATATTTTTTTAGAGAAAAGAAGTAAGGTTAAATAAATAAAGTAAGTCTAAGGAATATGATTCATTGTGTATACTAATTCCTTTTTGAAATAAACCTCACAAGTTTTTTAAACCTGTGAGGTTTTAGTAAGTTATTTATGATAATTTTTTATCAGATAAACCTAGTCCTTTTGCAAGGTTAAAAAGATTACTGAATAAATTTTCTTCATCATTATTATTTGCTTTTTGTTTTAAATCTACTAACAAATTAGCAATTGTTAAATTCTTAATGTCTTCAGATGAAATTCCATATTTAGTAGCGAATTCTTTTACCTTTCCTAATAAATTTCCTTTTACATCATCACTACCTAAAATAGCATCTTTTACATCCTGAATATTATCACTATGTTTTACTAATCTATCCACTCCTTTGGCTTTAGTAATTTGACCAATAATTTGATCGAAGAACATTGTTTCTCCACCAACAATATCAATATTAGCAGCTTTTAAAGCATCTCCAATAACTTGTGCTTGTGCGTCTGCAATATCTTTCTGAACATTAATTTGTGCTAAATCTACTTGTAATTCTTTTTCTAAACGTAGTTTAAATTCTTCATGTTCTTTACCAACACCGTCTAGTTTTTTCATTGCTTCTGCTTTCTCTTCAATTCCGGCAGCATCTGCAATTGCTTTTTCTTTAATAACGGCAGCTTCTGCTAAACCTTCTTCTTTAATAGCTTCTGCTTTTGCTAAAATACCAGCAGCTTCTGCTTTTGCTTTTTTCTCAATAATACTAGCTTCCACAATTCCTTGACGTTCGTTAGCATCTGCTTTTGCATGCATTACTTGCGCTTCAGACATACCAATAGTTGCTTCTTCTTTAGCGGTAGCTTCTGCTAATGTTTTACGAGCTTCTGCTTCTTTTTCACTCGCCTCTTTCTGTGCCTGTGCTTCAATATTAATTTCTTCAGCTTTCTGTTTAGCGGCTTCTTTTTGAGCTTCGGCAGATTTTACTGTTTGAATTAAAGCTTCTTCAGCATTACCTTCTGCGATTGTTATTTTTACTTGCTTTTCACGATCAGCAGTTTTAAAAGCTTCAATATCTTTCATATTTTCTTGCTCTTCAACGACCCCTTTTTCTAGCATTACACGATCACGAATCACATCTTGAATGTTTTTCTTTTCTACCTCTAATACTTTTTCTTTTTCAATTTGTGCTAAAGTTACAATTCGTTCACGTTCAGTAGCTTCTAACATTCTGTCTTTTTCTACACGTTCTGTTTCTACCGCTTCTGTACGTTGTTTGTTTTTTGCAGCAACAATAATTTGACGTTGCATATTTTCTTCTGCTACTTGTACTTTTTCTTCTGTAGCAATACGTGCACTTTCAGATTTTAAACGTTCTTCTTCAGCAACCTTTAAAGTTTCAGCATCTTCACGAGATTTAATATTCGCTATTTCTCGCTTTTGTTGTTCTTCTTTTTCTGCTAATTGTTTATCTAACTCTAGAATAGCTTCACGTGCTTCAACATCTTGTTTACGAATAACTTTCTCTTCATCACGCATAATTAAGTTAGATTTAATGTTTTGTGCAGCAGTTAATTCAGTAATTTTTTTAATTCCTTCTGCATCTAAAATATTATCTGCCTTTAAAAAAGAAATAGGAGTTTGCTCTAAGTAGTCAATAGCACAGTCTTCTAAAGTATATCCATTTAAATCTGTACCAATAATATCAACAATTTCATCTCTAAACTCACGTCTAGCTTCGTAAAGTTCTGTAAATTGGAATTTTTTACCTACAGATTTTAAAGCTTCCGAAAATTTAGCTTCAAAAAGATCTTCTAAAGTAGTGTGATGAGAAGCTCTTTCACAACCAATAGTTTGTGCAACCTTCTTTATAAATTCTACTTCATTATTTACACGAACAAAGAAAGCAACTTTAATATCGGCACGCATATTGTCTTTACATACCAAACCATCATTTCCTAAACGTTCTATTTGAATTTTCTTTACAGAAATATCCATTATTTCTACCCTGTGGAAAACAGGTACTACATACATACCTCTGTCTGTAGCAACTTTAGTTCCTTTAAAACCAGTACGAACCAAGGCTTGACCTTGAGGTACTTTTTTGTAAAACATTGCAATAATTGCAAAGTAAACGATAACAATAAAGAGGATTAGTCCTATAGCTATACTTAAAATTTGAATAATTGAACCTGTCATAGTAATTAATTAGTTTTTAATTGATTTTTATATTTAATAATTGAGTTTGTATATTTTAAAATTATAATTATGAAAAGATGAGAATGTCAAGGGATTTAAACCCCTTGTTTTTGTTTTGTAAATTTATTAAAAATTTACATTCACATCTTGTTCTCTGTATTCTTGAACGTAATAAAATGTCTTTTCTTTATTCTGTTTGATGATTAAAATTGGCGCTCTAAATTTAATATTTTCTCCTTTTAAAGATTTTATATTAATGTTAAGAGAGTTACCATCAGCCACAACTTCAGCAGTTCCTAATTTATCTTTTGAAATATTAGATAAACAAATTCCTTTTCTACCAATTAATTCAGTAGGTTTATCTCCATCTTGATTCAAGTTTTTGAAAAAACTTTTAAAAGGAGTTGTAAAAACTTTAGTTAAAATAAGTGATGGAAAAAAGCCTCCAATCATCAAAAGAAAACCAAAATTATTATTGAAACTATGCGTTAAAGTTGTACCAATTGTAGTGGTCATCCACCAAATGAAAATCCAACAAGTAAACGTAAACATAAATGGTAAACCAACAAAATTAAAATAGATTAATAATACCTGCCACCATTTTAAAGGCTTTTTTCTTTTACCAACAACATCTTCTTGGTTTACTTCTGTATTAGCAACATCATGAAAATCGATATTTCCACCTTCAATACCAGTATCTAAATCAAGATCAATATCTGCGTCTATATCTACATCTATATCAATATCTAAATCAAGATCAAAGTCTATACCTGAAATCATTGTAATAAGCCAGTACACTACTAGTATAATTACAAGAATTGTAAGTGTAATGTTAACGTTAGAGAATACAATGTCAGTTAATGTCATAGCTAGTTTTTATAATAAGTTATTTTTTTCCTTTTTGCTCTAACTGCTTTTTTAATGCAGCTAAACTATCTTCTGCTGTTTTTTTAGTAGTACTAGTAGCTTCATTTAATTTATCATCTATGCTTTTAGAATTTTTAGCTAAATCACCATAAGCCTCAGCCAAAGCTTCTTCTTGTAAAACTTTATCCTTCATTCTTTCTAACATAGATACGGTGCCCGTAGCATCTAATTCTGCCATTTGCTTGTTTAAGTTTTTAGTAGCTTTAGAAACTTTAACACGTGCTTTTAGCGTTTTTAATTCGTTTTCCCATTTATTAATAGTGCTTTTAATTTCTTGAACATTACTATCTAATTTATTAACAGATTCATCATAACTACTAGCTTCGTTTTTAGTACTTTCAATTTGTAAATTTACTTCTTCTTTTTTTATTAAAGCTTCTTTGGCTAACTCATCAGCTTCTTTACTTTTAATTTCACCATTTTGTGCTTTGGTTAAAATTAGCATTGCTTTTTGTTGGTAGTCATCAGCTTTTGCTGTAAACTCATCTACATCGTTTTTTGCACGAATGGCTAATGCTTTTACTTGTGCTAAAGATTCTAGTGATTTTTCTAAATCTAGTTTTAAATCACGTATTCCTTGTTCTGTCATTTTAATAGGATCTTCCATATTGTCTATGGCTGAATTCGCTTCTGCTTGCCCTATTTTAAAAATTCGTTTAAAGATATTCATATCTATTTTTTTAATATTTTGAAAATTGTATAATCTGATCAGAATATTCACTTAGGAGTAAACTTAAAGAGTTTAAACTAGCTTCTATTTCGTTAATGTCAAGATTTTCTAATTGTAAAGTGTCTCTAAAAATAACACGTTCTCCTTTTTCATCGAGCACAAAAGCTCCGTGAATAATATCTCTGTTTTTTTGAAGTAATGCTTTATACATTTCTTCATTAGGTTGGTTTGCTTTAAAAATAAATTGTTCCATAATTAAAATAGGATAAGCAACACCAATAATTAAGTTTTTAATTCCAAAATTCTCTTTTTCAATAACAAAAATCCCATCAGCTTCGATTTCTTTACTAATCGTAAAGTTAAGTTCTAATAAAAAATTCTTTGTTTTATTAAAGTGAATATTCATTAGCAATTAGTTTAATAATGTTAGTTAATAGTCGTTTAAAATAATATTACTAGTAGAAATACTACAATGTGTAAAGTTAATAGAATCATAACAAAAAATAATTAATAGGTTAGCGCGTTTTTTCTAGAAAAATTAGCAGATTTAATTTGAATTAGCTAATATTGTTAGTGTAAAGATAGGGAAAAAAACCTATATTGCAAATAAAATTAGCAAGGCATGTCTTTTTTCGGAAGAAATATTAAAAAAATTAGAGGAGTTAAAGGGTTGAGTCAAAAATCTTTTGCAGAGTTATTTGATTTAAAAAGAGCTACTTTAGGTGCGTATGAAGAGGGAAGGAGTGAACCTAAGATAGAAACAATAATTAAGATTGCTAATTATTTTAGCATATCTATTGATAGTATGCTAACGTCAGATTTAACAGTAAATGAATTATTGCGTTTTAAAGAAGATTTAACGATAGAATCAGATTTAATAAAGGAGAAGATTTTAGTGAAAATTCCGTTTATTTCTGAGTATAATTTAGAAAATTATGCTAAGTACTATAATCATCCAAACTTTATAGAAGACTTACCAATTATAAGTTTACCAGTAGCTACTGAAAAGAAGTATAGAGCAATTGAAGTTCCTAATTTGGAAATGACTGCTAATGATAAAGGTTTATATCCAAAAGATATTGTAATTGTAGAAAATGTTTCTACAGAGGAAAAACAACAATTAGGAAATGGTGAAGTTGTTTTTGCAGTTGTTAAAAATGAATATGTTTTTAGAAAGTTATATTATTTAAATGATAATGCATTATTTAAAGCAGAACATAAAAATATTGAAGAAAAAATATATTTAAAAGAAGATATAGAAGAATTGTGGTTGGCTAAATATTCGTTTATAAAAAGACTACCTTATATTGGGGATGAAGTAGAAGATAAGTTATTGTTTTTAGAAAAAGAATTATTGAAATTAAAGAATAGGGGATAATTTTTTCAGTGATCGGTTATCAATTATCAATAAATAGTATTTATAATAAACGTTGTTTATAAGTTTTAGAAAGAAAATCAGTTGTAAGTTTTAATAGGAAAACAAAAAAAATACTATTTATAATCATTATTAACACCAATACTAAAACCAAATCTATTTTCACTTTCACTTCCTAAACGATGAATAGCTATTTTATTTAATCCAATTTTACTGAATTCACCAAAGGTTATTTCTTCTTCTTCTAAGAATAGTTTTCCGGTAAATGGTTTTTTTGCAACATATTCACTTACATTATTACTTTGATATACGCTTATTGAGAGTATTTCATTATCGTTTTTTAAACTACAAGAAACTCCAAAATCATCCCAAATTACGTATTGACTACTACTATGAATTCTTCTAGTAGGCTCTCCGAAAATAGTAATTAGTTGTTCTATAGTTGTCGGAAAATTTAAGTTAATATCATTAATAAAAATTTCATTTGTTTTACAAATAATAATGAACTCTTTTTTTTTCTTTTTCTTCAAAAATTTTAGCATAATATTAAGTTCTAGTTTCTGTTTTATGGGGGTAAAACTATAAAATATTAGTGATTTTCATACAGGAAAATCCTGTTTTTTTAAATAGTATTATAGATATAATTAATATAAGTCTTAATAAGAGTAAAGTAAATAATAAGTAAACAAATACTTTTGGTTAAATTTGCATTTCTATAAAATTAACAGTTAAAATATAACTAAATGAACATACCTCAAACCAGTTTTCCAAGAGTTGTAATTATAGGTGGAGGTTTTGCAGGATTAGCAGTTGCAAGAGGATTAGAAAATCAAGATTTACAAGTTGTACTTTTAGATAAACATAACTATCATACATTTCAACCACTATTATATCAAGTAGCTACTGGTGGTTTAGAGCCAGATAGTATTGCTTTTCCTTTAAGAAAAAGGTTTAATGATATCGATAATTTTTATTTTAGGTTAGCTAAAGTGATTCAAATTAATGATGAGGATAATGAAATAGAGACCTCTATAGGTAATTTAACTTATGATTATTTAGTGATAGCTACAGGTTCTACTACAAATTTTTTTGGAAATAAAAATATAGAACGTTTTACTATGGAAATGAAATCCATTCCACAGTCATTAAACATTCGTAGTTTAATTCTTGAAAATTTTGAAGAGGCATTGTTAACTTCAGATTTAGAAGAGCGTAAAAAGTTAATGAATTTTGTAATTGTAGGAGGAGGGCCTACTGGAGTAGAATTAGCAGGAGCTTTAGCTGAAATGAAAAAAGGTATTTTACCTAAAGATTATCCTGATTTAGATATTCGTTTAATGAAGGTTAATTTAATACAAAGTTCTAATTGTTTATTAAAAGGAATGAGTGATAAAGCTTCTAAAAAAGCGGAAGACTTTTTAATTAAATTAGGGGTTGATGTATGGAAAAATCTAAGAGTATTAGATTATAATGGAGATGTTGTAGAAACCAATGGAGAAGATGATTTTAAAGCTGCTACAGTAATATGGGCTGCTGGTGTTAAAGGAGAATCTATTAATGGTTTAAAACCAGAATGTATTGTTGATAGAGCTGCTAGATATAAGGTAAATGAGTTTAATAAGGTAGTTTCTAGTAAAGCTGTTTATGCAATTGGAGATGTTGCATGTATGAACAATGAAAAATATCCTTACGGACATCCAATGATGGCACAACCAGCAATACAACAAGGGCAACTTTTAGCTAAAAACTTAATAAAAAGTTTAAAAGGTAAAGCAATGAAACCTTTTGTTTATAACGATAAAGGATCAATGGCTACAATTGGAAGAAATAAAGCGGTGGTTGATTTGCCTAAATGGAAATTTCAAGGAGTTTTTGCTTGGTTTGTATGGATGTTTGTACATTTATTTTCTTTAATAGGATTTAGAAATAAAGCAGTAGTGTTTTTAAATTGGGTATATAGTTATATTAGATTTGATAGAGAAACTCGATTAATTATAAGACCTTATAAAAGGAAAAATAAATATTCATTCGAGAATGATAAATAATAAAAAATCCCAAAAATTAATTTTTGGGATTTTTTATTATTTATTAAAGTAAAATTTATTCTCTTGTTTCTGGTATAATTTCAATAGATCCATCTTCATTTAAAATTACTTCATAATCAGTACAAAAATCAACTTCAAAAGAGGTTTCAATTTTTTCATTATTTTTTTGAGTTATGATAAATGTAATTTCTCCAGGAGAATAGCTTTTGAATTCAGAAGATTTGTTAGATTCTATATTATTTAAATTTTGAGTGTTGCCTCCGCTAGTTTTAATTTGTAAGCTAACTTCTTCTGTGTCGAAATTTGTAACTCTAGCTCTAGGATTCTCATTATTGCACTCAGAGCAGCTACTAATAAAAAATATAGTACACAATACTAGTAATATTGTGTATTTTTTAAATACTTTCATAGATTAACATATGGGGTTCTTCGCGCAAATATAAATTATTTTGGTAGAATATTAACAAAGTGTTAATTTATTGTTTTTTAATTGCTTGTGAAGATTTATACAATAAAAAAACCGAGAAATTTCTCGGTTTATAACTTTATTTAAATTTTAAGGTATTGTTATTTAGTCTTCATCTACTTCATTTCTTCCTAAAAACAATAAGACGGCTCCACCAACAATCATTGCAATTTTAATAATCCAAGCAGTAGTTTCTCCCCAGTTGTATATCCATGATAATAACCTAGGAACTGATCCCATAAAGCCTAATACTGTCGCTAAACCTCCAAAAATTAGAAGTGCTAAACCGATATTTTTCATAATTAGTTAATTTTTAAAGTTCGCAAAATATATAAAAAATTAACAACATCCAGAATTTGGATCACAAGAGGGAGCTTGGCTTTGTAAATCAGAGATTTTAATTTTTGGTTTTTCTGCTGGTGAAATACCACATTGATCTTCAGCTAAACAAGCCGTCGCTTTATTGGTAAGGATAAAGTTTGTTCCGTTAAAATCTAAACCATATTTACCTATTGTGTTACTTTGATATTCTACTTCTATATTTAAATTACCAAAACCAAGTGTTTTTTCAGATAATTCAATAATGTTAATTAGTTTTTCAGGGTGTAATCTGTGATTGTAATCGTTAGCATTCCATAATTGAAAATTAATAACATTCTCTATGCGTTCTACACCACCACAATCTATAAAGTGTTTGGTTACTTTACCGACTTCTGTAACATGAAAATGTTCTGGTACTAAATTGCCATCTGGTAATTGAAAAGCAATCGTTTTTAAGTTTTGTAAATGATTTTTTATTTCTGAAAGTGTCATAACTGTTTATTTTAATTGTGATAAAACATAATATATTTCTGAAGCAATTTGATTACTTCTTTCTAAGTAAGTTTGTTCTTCTAGTTCTGTATTGTCTGAAACTTTAGGATCTTCATAAGTAATTGGAATTCTTTTTTCTGAACCAGCAACAAATGGACAACCGTTATCAGCTTGTGAACAAGTCATGATTGCAGCAAAGTTAGAATTGGGATTAAATTCATTGAGATAAGTTTTTGAAAAGCATATTATGGGGTGAGAAACGGTATTGTATTTAATAGCGTATATTGGATTTATATTCTGACTAATTTGATGAACTTCAAAACCTTGTTTTTTTAGTGTTTTAATAATTGGAGGAGCTAAAGCAGTAGCTTCTGTTCCGCCAGAATATGTTGTGATTGTCTTTAGATTAAAATGTTGCGATAAAGATTGCATCCATATTTGACCTAAATGGCTTCTTCTAGAGTTATGTGTACAAATAAAATTAAGATTAATAGCTTCTTTTTTATCTAATTTATCTTGTAAATATTCGATGAGCGGAACTAATACATTTTTTCTTTCTTCTTGAATAGGTAAGTTAGAAATAAAATTGATGGTTTCAATTAATTTAATGTTCATTGTAATTTGATTCATTTATTTTTTAACAACAATTATTTTCTGGATCAGAGAAAATAGAAAGAAATTGATTTAATATATCTTTAAACTCTTCCCATTTTTCTTTATGCAAACAATAACAAATACTGTTGCCTTCAATATTCCCTTTTATAAGGTCTAATTTTTTTAACTCTTTTAAATGTTGTGAAATAGTAGGTTGTGCTAATCCTATAGTATTTACTAAATCACCACAAATACAGGTCTTAACTTTAGCTAAATGTTCAAGAATAGCAATACGTGCAGGATGTCCTAGTACTTTTGCTATAGAAGCAATTTGGTTTTGTTCCTTTGTGAAAATTTCTGATTTTGTGATCCCCATATTTGTATATTGCAATATTACGATAAAGGTATAAAAAATAAATGCACTTTTTATAAAAAGTGCATTTATTTTTTAATCATTAGTGATTTCGAAGAAAAGATAATTTAACTTCGACTCCGCTCAGTTACCAGAAAAAAAATAATTTTGCTAACTGCTAACTGCTAACTGCTAACTGCTAACTGCTAACTGCTAACTGCTAACTGCTAACTACTAACTGCTAACTACTAATTGTTAACTTGCTTTTCTAATTTAGAAACTCTTTCTAGTAAAGATTTTAAAAGAATATTTTCTTTTTCTAATTTTTCAATCCTAGTATTTTGAGTGTTTAACTTTTTTTCTTGATCGATTGTATATAAAGTTAACTCCTCAATTTTTTGTAATAATTTAGCATCCATTTCCCCTAAAAAGAACCCGTTTTTTTCTACTTCTTTTGCGCTAGGGATGTTTTCTAAATGACCTTTTTCTTTAATGTGATTTTCAACTTCAGTAAGCGTTGGTAGTTTGTATTCTTTTTCGAAAACGAAATCAGCCCAATTGTTGTAAGTAGCAACTTTAACTTCTGTAGCAGCAATTTTTCCGTTTACACCTAATTTAAAACCTTTGGTATCTTTAGTTCCAATACCTACATTACCACCTCTTAAAACATTTAATACTCTCTCATTATTTTGATCTCTAAAAGAAATAGTGCTAGTACCACCATTTCCCCAAGTAGATTTTATATAAGCTCCTTGAGCATCTGCCCCTAAAATTATTCTATTCCTTCTGTCTGCATTTTCTTCAAATAAAGTTAGAGATCCGCCAGTTCCTACTTTGTTAGCTATGTTTCCATTTACATGAAGTTTATATGAAGTTGAAGGAGTAGTACCTATACCCACATTACCAGTACCAGATTTTATAATCATTTTCTGACTCCAACTAGAACGAGCATCATTTACTTCATAAAATTTAAGATCACCATCATTTACTTGCATATGCCAATTTTTATCGGCTACATCGGTTTCATCTAATAATATTGCAGGGTTTGAAGATTTTGAACGCACCTCATTTTTTGCAGTAATAATACCATTTACATCCAATTTTGATTCTGGTGTAGTGGTTCCAATACCAACATTAAGTTTACGATCAATTACTAAAGCATGATTGTAGTTTTCTCCCATTCTAAACATTAAATTACCAGTATCTCTTTTATCAATATAAGATGTTTTTCCAGAGTTTTTAAAAGTCAAAGCATTACCAGAAAAAGATGTTTTGTATTCACCACTTGTTATATCAAGTTTGCTAATAGGTTTATCTGTTCCAATACCAACATTTCCATCTTTATAAAATAAATTACTAGCTTCTCTTTGCCACTGATAAGAAGCTCCAAAAATATTAGGTTTTACACCATGAACTAAGCTGTTTAGCTCCTTAACAAAAACTCTGATAGGGTAATTATTTGCATGATTTGTTTTAACCTTTACGGTATTGTTCTCAACAACTAAACTTGGTCTATTTGAAGTTGTTCCTATAAGGTTAACAGCTCGTAATTTCCATATAGAATCATCTGCCCAAACTAAATATTCTGCACCAGTTTGAGTTCCTGTACCTCTTGTTACTAATTGCACTTTATATGCATTTTGAACATTTAAACTGTTGTTACTATCATCTGTTAATTCTTTTGGAGATGTGATGTTAACTATTAAATCTTTAATGAAATTTTTTTGTGCATTTACCACAAAACCAAATGTAATCATAGTAATTGCTAAAATTTTTGTTTTCATAACGTTGTTATTTATTTTTATTATTAAGTAATTTTGTAACTAATAAACTTAGTTTATCAATTTGTTTTTGTTGTTTTTCAATCTTAGTATTTTGAGTGTTTAACTTTTTTTCTTGATCTATTGTATATAAAGTTAACTCCTCAATTTTTTGTAATAATTTAGCATCCATTTGCCCCAAAAAGAACCCATCTTTTTTTACTTCTTTTGCGCTAGGGATGTTTTCTAAATGACCTTTTTCTTTGATGTGATTTTCAACTTCAGTAAGTGTAGGTAGTTTGTATTCTTTTTTGAAAACGAAGTCTGCCCAATTGTTGTAAGTAGCAACTTTAACTTCTGTAGCAGCAATTTTACCATTCACACCTAATTTAAAACCTTTGGTATCTTTAGTTCCAATACCTACATTACCACCTAGAGGGTTTAAAGCTAAAGGATAGGCATAAGAACTATATGTAGCGCTTGTGTGTCTAGTTTGAATCCAACTACCTCCATTAATAAGGTCACTAGCTCCTATAGCTAATTCGGTATTTCTTCCTAAAATAGCCAAAGCACCAGTTTTATTACCTGAAAGACTAGGAGAAGATTGATCTTTAATAACTAATTTAGCTTCTGTAGGAATAGCAGTTCCTATACCTAATTTACCTTTAGCACTCAAAGTCATTTTTCGTTGCCCGTATGAATCCCAACCAAATAAAGGTCTTATTGTAGCTGGTTTCCCTTCTATTCTGGAGTCAAAAGTCATAATAGGTTTGTTTCCAGCATCGTTAGTTTCTCCAATATTAGCACTTAAATATAACGCAGGCCTATTATCAGAAGTATGTTTACCTCTTAAGCTAGGAATAAATTGTCCATTTGTTCCTGTAGCATTAACTATAGCAAATTCATCATCAGGTGCATCACTTGTTTTTACTCTAAAAAAAGATTCGTAAGCGGTTGCAGGTGTTAAAATATCCAATTTTGATTTAGAAGCTTCAGAAGTACCAATACTTACATTACCACCTAAGGGATTTAGAACTAACGGATATGCAAAAGAACTATATGTTGTACTTCTATGTCTAGTTTGAATCCAACTACCTCCATTTTTTAAATTACTAGCACCTATTGCCAATTCTGTATTATATCCTAAAATGGTTAAGGCACCTGTTTTATTATCAGAAAGTCCTGGGCTTGCTTGATGTTTAATAACAACTTTACCTTCAGTAGGTGTTGTAGTTCCTATACCAACATTTCCATTTGTAGATTCATGAATTATTTGAGCATTCACGACAAAACTAAGTGCAATCATAGCAATTGCTAAAACTTTTGTTTTCATAACTTTAATTATTGAAATTTGCGGCAAATTTACAATAAAGAGAGATAAAAACAAGTATAACTTTTAATTTGTGTTTTTTATAAAAAAACTTAGTTCAACTCAACTAAATAACCAAATTTAAATTTAATAGAAAAATAAATTTAGACTTCGTTCAGTTACCAGAAAAAAGATGATTTTACTCCTCAACTCCTCAACTCCTCAACTCCTCAACTCCTCAACTCTTTATTTTCATTAGCCTTTGCAATAATTTCTTTTAAACGTTTTTTCCGGAGCTCTTTTTCTAATTTTACTTTATTCAACTTTCTATTTAAAAGCTTGGTATGCTTCGCTTTGTTAACCGTGTTTTTTTCTTTTCCTTTTTTAGGCATTAGGTTTATAATTATGAATTTTCAATTACGAATTACGATTTTTAATTGTAGAAAATTAGTAGGTTACAAAATTAAAATAATTTTCTAAACATATCAATCTCTATTTTTGCATTCTCGTCAATAGTTTGTCCATTTTTAGTAAACCAAACATGTACATCTCCTAAATAATCCATACCTAAATAAGAAGCACTTTCTTTAAAAGGCATTTCAAAACCAGCTTTACGATCATTATCTCCAGAGTTACTAATCATCGCCATGTTTTTTCCTCTTAATTTTCTACCTAGTTCCTTTCTATGATGTAATAAATCAGACATTCTATCAAAAAAAACTTTTAGTATTCCGCTCATAGCATACCAATATACAGGTGTCGCAAAAATAATAGTATCATATGTATTTATGATTTCTTCCATTAGAGGTAAAAAATCATCTTCAGAATTTTTGAAATTATAATCGAAATGACCAATTTCTTTACTAGAGATATCAATTATATCAAAGTTATTATTAATATTTAAGTAGTTTACAACTTTAAAAGTATTTCCTTTAGTAGTAGCACAGGCTTGTATAATTACTGTAGTAGGTTTCATAATAACAAATATCAAAACAGATATTTTATTATTTAATTATTAATGATTTTAATAATTTATACTACTAATGAAAAAAAATATTGAAAAAGATTGTTTTTTAAAGAGCTATTTGAGTCCCTGTTTTAACATACCAATCTTTATCTTTAATTAAAGCAACCAAACGTAAAGAATCTGTTTCAGTAATAATTTTAGGAATCGTTAATTCATAATTACCAGAAGCATTTTTAATAGTTTCAATTTTTTCTAATACTACAATATTTGAATTTTTTAACCTTCTATTTCTGTTTTCTCCACGCCTTACACTGGTAATTCGTTCGTCAATAACTAATAAAAAATGAACTGTTTTATTTTTTGTTTTTCCTTTTATATTGTAAGAAAAACTCACTTTTTTATCAGTAACTTTAGAATTGCTAATAGTAATTGTATTAGATGAAGGTTTTTTACGTAAGTATTGTTTTATTTTTTTTTGAATTTTTATTTTATCAGAACCTACAAAATGTTCATCACCATTAATGATTATTTGAGGAGTATATACAGATCTAATAAAAGATTTTTGTGCATAATCTCGCTGTTTATTTGTGAACTCTTTTGAAGAAAAAGGATCTTTCCAACCTATATAATTCCAATAATCTACATGATAAGAAATAGGAATTATTTCTTTATCATTCATTGTGTTTTTTATTTCAGCTAAAAAAGTATCCGCAGGAGGACAACTAGAACAACCTTGCGAGGTAAATAATTCTAAAACAACAATAGGTTTTTCTTGAGAAAAGGTCTGAAAAGATACAAGAAATAAGAAAATTGATAGATAACGAATCATTCAGAATATTTTTAGTTCAAAAACTTAGTAGTTTAAAGTATAAAAATCTTACAAAAAGAAAGGGAAGAAACATATTTTTTATACATTTATAGGATAATTTGAAAATGAAGATGGATATTAAAAAATATAAAGTTACTAAAGCTATAAAGCTTGAAAATAAAGATACTTTAGAGTACATAGAAGACGCAGAGAAAAAATTAAAGAAAGTACGAAAAAAGTTAGCTGATATACAAAATACAATGTATGCAGAAGGAAAGTATAGCGCTTTAATATGTTTGCAAGGAATGGATACTTCTGGAAAAGATAGTTTAATAAGAGAAGTTTTTAAGCAATTTAATGTAAGAGGAGTAGAAGTTCATAGTTTTAAAGTACCTACAGAATTAGAGTTAAACCATGATTTTTTATGGCGTCATTACATAGCATTACCTGCAAAAGGTAAGGTAGGTGTATTTAATAGAACACATTATGAAAATGTATTGGTAACAAGAGTACATCCAAAATATGTTTTTTCTGAAAATATACCGTCTGTAAATAGTTTAGAAGACCTAAATGATGATTTTTATCATGAGAGAATGGAAAAAATAAATCAGTTTGAAAAACATTTAGTAGATAGTGGAACCATAGTATTAAAATTCTTTTTACACTTGTCTAAAGAAGAACAAAAGAATAGACTGTTACGTCGTTTAAATATTCCTGAAAAGAATTGGAAATTTTCTTCAGGAGACTTAAAAGAACGTAAATTATGGGAAAAATACCAATTTTGTTATGAAGAGGTATTAAATAGAACTTCAACATCTTTTGCTCCATGGTTTGTAGTACCCGCAGATGATAAACCTACTGCTCGATTTATAGTAGCAAAAACAATATTGGAAGCGTTTCAAAAATATAATTTTAAAGAACCTAGATTGAAACAGAAAGATTTAGATCAATTAGGTGAATTTAAAGCACAATTAAATAACGAATAAATAAACTTTATAAAAAGTTTAAAAGAGAAAGTGAGTACGATTTTGTACTTTCATAGTGATTAAAAACTTTTAGACTTTTTCAATTTATATAAAATGGAATTAAACTTAGTAAACCCAATTGTATTTTTCGATTTAGAAACTACAGGAATTAATATTGCAAATGACAAAATTGTAGAAATTTCAATATTAAAAATTTTTCCTAATGGAAATAAAGAAAGTAAAACATGGTTGGTGAATCCTGAAATAGAGATTCCTGCTAATGTAGTAGCAGTACATGGAATTACTAATGAAAAAGTAGCAAATGAACCTACCTTTAAAGAATTAGCTCCTAAAATATACGAAATGATAGCAGATGCTGATTTAGCTGGGTTTAATTCAAATAGATTTGATATTCCTTTGTTAGCTGAAGAATTGTTGAGAGTAGGAATTGATTTTGATATGGATAATAAAAAGGCAATTGATGTACAAGTTATTTTTCATAAAAAAGAACAACGAACTTTAAGCGCTGGATATCAGTTTTATTGTGGTAAAGATTTAGAAGGAGCGCATTCAGCTGAAGCAGATACATTAGCAACTTATGAGATTTTAAAAGCTCAGTTAGATAAATATGAAGATTTAGAAAATAATGTTGAAGCATTAAGTGAATTTTCTGCACATACTAAAAGAGCAGATTTTGCAGGATTTATCTTATTTGATGAAGAGAAGGAAGAAATTTTCTCATTCGGAAAATATAAAGGAAGAAAAGTAGAAGAGGTTTTAAAAGAAAATCCTGGATATAATTCTTGGATTCAGCAAGCTGATTTTCCTCTTTATACAAAAAAAGTTTTAAGGTTGATAAAAGAAAGAATGTCTGGGCCTAAAAAAAATAATATGACAGATGAAGAAAAGTTAAAAGCTTTGCAGGAAAAATTTAATATGAGATAATATTTATTAATCAATGGAGTTTAATCCATTGTTCAGTATGAACTTATAGTTTATACGAATAAAAATCAAGATATAAAGATGTACGTAGAATATAAAGAATTACCCCATACAGCAAGAGTTTGGGTATATCAATCAGATAGAGTTTTTACGGAAGAAGAAGTAGAATTAATTTCTGCTAAAGCAATTATGTTTATAGATCAATGGACACGTCATGGAGATGATTTAAAAGGTTCATTTTCTATAAAGTACAATCAGTTTTTAGTGATTGCAATTGACGAAAATTTTAACTCGGCTTCTGGTTGTTCTATAGATGCTTCAGTTCGTTTTGTTAAATCTTTAGAAAAAGAGTTGCATATAGATTTAATGGATAAAATGAATGTTTCTTTTAAAGATGGAGACAATATTAATATTGTTAAGTTGTCTGAATTTCAGCAATATGCAGAAGATAAAAAAATAACTTCAGATACCATTGTATTTAATAATATGATAGCTACCAAAGAAGCTTTCGAAAATAGCTGGGAAATTCCTGCTAAAGAAAGTTGGCACAATCGCTTTTTGGTATAAGAATTGTTATAAAAGAATGATATGTACATATTAAGAATGAAATATTCTTAAAATAAGAAGAGAGATTTTTTATGAAGAAAAAGATAGTATTACTTGCCCTAATTTTTACGAATTTTTTAAATGCTCAACAAGTAGATCCACTTAGAGCAGAAAATTATATACAGCAGAAAGAATGGGTAGATAGTATTGTAAAGAATATGACTATTGAAGAAAAAATAGGTCAGTTATTTATGATACAAGCGTATTCTAATAAAGGTTTTGAGCATAAACAATTTATTTCTAAAATGATAACAAAACATCATGTAGGAAATATAATTTTTATGAAAGGTACTCCTGAAAAGCAAGTAAAACTAACGAATGAATATCAAAAGTTAACAAAAAAAGTACCTTTACTTATAGGTTTTGATGGTGAATGGGGATTAGATATGCGATTAAAAAATACGTATCGATTTCCTTGGAATATGACATTAGGAGCAGTAAAAGATGAAAAACTAATTGAAAAATTAGGGAAACGAATAGGAGAGCAATGTAAGAGAGTTGGTATTCATATGAATTTTGCACCTGTTGTAGATATTAATACAAATGCGAACAATCCTATAATTGGTAATCGTTCATTTGGGGAGCAAAAAGAAAATGTAGCTTTAAAATCTGTTGCTTTTACTAAAGGAATGCAAAGTGTAGGTGTATTAGCAAATGCAAAACATTTTCCAGGTCATGGTGATACCGCTTCCGATTCTCACTTAACACTACCTAGTATTAATTTTACAGAAAAAAGAATAGATTCTATAGAATTATATCCGTTTAGAAAACAATTTGATGCAGGGGTTGCTAGTGTTATGACAGCACATTTAAGTATTCCATCTTTAGAGCCAAATGTTAATTTACCTTCTTCATTATCTAAAAATATAGTAACTAATTTATTACAAGAGAAATTAGGATTTCAAGGTTTAGTACTTACTGATGGCTTAAATATGAAAGGAGCTGCTGATTATGCTACTGCAGCAGAGATTAACTTAGCTACTTTTTTAGCTGGAAACGATATTTTATTAATACCTCAAGATATACCTAACACTGTAAAGCTATTTAAAGAATCTATAGACAAGGGACATTTAAAAGAAGAGCGATTAAATAAATCTGTAGAAAAAATATTAAAAGCTAAATTTTTAGTAGGACTAAACAATTTTACACCTATTGAAGAAGGAAATATTATTACAGATTTAAATACTATTGAAGATGAACTATTACATAGAGAATTAATAAAAAACTCAATATCTGTAATAAAAAATAACAATAATAATTTACCAATACAAAACCTACAAGATCAGAAAATAGCGTATGTTTCATTAGGAGATGCTACTGGACATGATTTTGTAGAGACTCTTAAGAATTATGCAAAGGTAGATGTTGTTTCCGATAAACATTTGGGTACTTTAACAAAGAAGTTAGAAAAATACAATTTAGTTATTATTGGTTTTCATAAGTCTAATAAAAATCCTTGGAAATCATATAAATTCTCTAATAAAGATTTAGTTTGGTTACAAGAAATAGCAAGAAATAATAATGTTTTATTAACTGTTTTTGCAAGCCCATATAGTTTGTTGAAGATTAAAACTTTTGCAAATATTGAAACGATTACTGTTGGGTATCAAAATAGTAAACTATCTCAAGAGTTAACAGCACAAGCTATTTTTGGGGCTTTTTCTATCAAAGGGAAAATTCCAGTTAGTATTAATGCCGATTTTCCTGTAGGATCTGGTATAGAAATTCCATCATTAAATAGATTACAATACACAATTCCTGAAGAGGTAGGAATTGCATCTAAAGATATAGAATCAATTGATCGTTATATAGATACTATTTTAAAACAAAAAATGGCTCCTGGAGGGCAAATATTGGTAGCTCGTCATGGTAAAGTTTTTTATCATAAAAATTTTGGATACCAAACAACTATAAAAAGAAGAAAAGTAAAAAAATCAGATGTATATGATTTAGCCTCTTTAACAAAAATATTATCTACATTACCAGCAGTAATGAGACTAGAAGAGAATAGGAAGTTATCGTTATTCGCGGATTTACAAGATTTATTGCCAGCATATAAAGGAAGTAATAAAGAGGGGTTAAACATCAAACAAATCTTATCACATTATGCAAGGTTAAAAGCGTGGATTCCTTTTTACACAAAAACATTAGATTCTGTTACAGGTAAAATCTCTAAGGAATATTATAGATCTAAAAAATCGAAACAATTCCCTATAAAAGTGGCTAAAAACTTATACTTAAATAAAGTATATAAAGATTCTATTCATGCTATTATAAAAGAGTCCGATTTAAGAGATCGAAAAGGGTATAAGTATAGTGATTTAGGTTATTATATTTTAAAGGATGTAGTAGAAAGAAAGTATAAAAAGAAATTAAACAAAATTGTAGAAGAAGAATTTTATAAACCTTTAGGTTTAGATAGAACTTCATATTTGCCTTTAGAGAAATTTAATTGGAAAGAAATTGTTCCTTCTGAAAAGGATGATTATTATAGAAATCAATTATTACGAGGTTATGTACATGATATGGGAGCAGCAATGCAAGGAGGAGTAGGAGGCCATGCAGGTTTGTTTGCAAATGCGAATGATATTGCTAAAATTATGCAAATGTATTTACAAGGAGGTACTTATGGAGGAGTAGAATACTTTAAAGAAGAAACGATTAATAAATTCAATACAAGATATTACACAGAAGTAAGAAATAGGAGAGGATTAGGTTTTGATAAACCGCAAATAAACCCAAGAGAAAAACCAACATGTGGTTGTGTTTCAGAAAAAAGTTTTGGACATAGTGGCTTTACAGGAACTTATACTTGGGTAGATCCAGAAACTGGACTTTTATATGTTTTTCTATCTAATAGAGTATATCCTACAATGAAAAACAGAAGATTAGTTAGCAGTAATATTAGAACTAAAATTCAAAAGGTTCTTCAAGAAGCAGTTACTAATTAAAACAATAATTATTTTTTGGAATCTTACCAAGCTTTAAGAACTCACATTCATAATGAAGGAATTATAATTAAAAAGAAAACTTTTAAAAGAGAAGAGTTTTTAAAGGTTGCTAATACTTTAGATACTAATATTTACTTTATAGAAAGTGAGAGTGTAAGAGTCTTTTTTATTGAAAATTTAGAAGAACATACATTGTATTTTGGACATAGTAATTCTATAATTACAGCATTAGATTCTTTTTTATCTAATAGAAAAACAGCATTAGAAATTCAAGCATTAAAAAAAACAGAGGTAGGTTATTTAACGAAAAAGGAGTTTCTAGATTTTGTAAATTCTAAACCAGTATATCTTAAATTATGGAATGAAGTTTTAAAAGAAATTATTATCCATCAATTAGATAGAGAAAAAGACTTATTAATTCCTTCTACTGAACAACGCTATCAAAGAGTTTTAAAAAGAAAACCAGAATTGTTTCAAGAAATACCTCATAAATACATTGCTTCTTATTTAAGAATGGCTCCAGAGACATTAAGTCGAATTAAAAAATCTTGACTTCAATCAATATCTAATATTTAATAAACTTGTTTCTTTACCGTTGTAAAACAGTTTTTATGATGAAAGATATTACCATTAGTTTATTAAGTTCGAAGAAGGCAGCTTTGTTTTTTGAGTTAATAGCAAATAATAAACACAGATTAGAAGATTTTTTTGCAGGAACAGTAAAACGAACGAATACATTAACAGATACGATTAGTTATTGTATAGAAATAGATAAAAAAATCTCTCTAAAACAATATTTTCCGTATTTAATAATAGATGAATTAAATAACAAGGTCATTGGTTTTGTAGATTTTAAAAATATAGATTGGAGTGTGCCTAAAGCGGAATTAGGAGCCTTTATAGATCTTAATTTTGAAGGAAAGGGAATTGTAACAAAAACTTTTAATTATTTGTTAGAAGAAGTTGTAGGGAAGCATCAATTTAAAAAACTTTTTTGCAGAATTTCAGAAGAAAATAAGAGAAGTATCCAATTAGCATTACGTTGTGGTTTTAAACATGAGGGAATTATTAGAAATGATTACAGAACCACAAAAGGAGAATTAATAGATTTAAATTATTTTGGTAAGGTTCTTTAAAATTTATAAATAAAAGTTTTACCACAATCATCATAATCACAATCACCGCCAGAATCACAACAAAGAGAATCGTTTTTTATTTCAACTTGCCTTTTTTTAGTATTTATAATAATACCTGCATTCTCTACAGGAAATGGAAATGTTTTGTCTTTTACAAAATTTCTTGTTATTATGTTATATTTAAAGAAGTAGCAGTTGATTCTTCTATGAGATACAGTTTCTGTATCATTATAGATTAAATCACAGAAACCATCAAAATTATAATCTACTTTTTCTAAATACCCATTAGAATGTACTTTTTCATTTTTAAGATCAAGAGTGTCCAAAGTTTTTTCCCTTGTAAATAAAATAATACTTGATAAATAGGAATACGATTTATTTTTATAACTAATTAATTTATAATCAATGTTGTCACATTTTAGCCTGTCATTATTGTCTTTTATAAATAATAAGGTTTCTTTGCTCTGTGTTGATTTAATATTAGTTTGAGAACCAAATACCCAGCCAATAGTCTCTTTTCGTTTAATTTTATACCAGTAATCGATACATCCTTTTATAGTATCTATGCTACTAGTATCAATAATAATACATTTATCTCGTTCGTTGAGTTTCATTATTACTTTACCTTTTTTAGGAACACTTCTTACCCATATATTACTTCCTTCGATTTTTAGAAATTTTTCCTTTTTTATAAATCGATTTATAGTTATAGTATTTTTATCTTTTATAGTAATCTTTTCTTTTTTACAACTGTAGGTAAGTAAAATTAATATTGTAAGTAACTTATAAATTTGTTTTAACATAAAAGTTATGTTTTTTACAAATAAAGAGGATTTTGAAGAAGTGTTTTAGACTGTTTTCAGTGAAAATTAGATTTTTTAACAGTGATCTTTGTTTTTAAAATATTTAAGTTGATTTTCAATAGTATTTCCATTTATTAAAGCCCAATGAGCTATAATTTTTTTGTTTTTAAGCTGATAGTGTCTATAACCAGTTGTTGAAATGTCTAAACCAGTAGAAGTAATACCTCTCCAATCGCCAATATGTTTAAGTATCATTTTTATTTCAATAATTACGTGATCTTCTTCAGACACTATCGTATTAATAATAGTTTTATGTTTAAATGAATTACCAGTATTAATAATCCATTTTTTCATGCCTTCTTTGTTAGGTGTTAATATTGCAGGTAATGAATGATCTATAAAATTATCAGAAATATAATTATCAATTTTATCAAATTGATTTAAATTCCATATCTGTTCAATAAAATTGATTATAATTAATTTATTTGTTGAAATCATATTAAATTATTTTTTAGAAAAAGATTGCTCTTTAAAAATTTCACTTTTTATTTTTTTTTCGATAAGCTTTTGATGTGTGGTTAATAAAAAATGTTGTCCATTTTCAAAAGTTTTTAGACGAATATTCTTATTTAATGTCATCCCTTTATTTACAAAGCTTTCGATAGTGGAATAATTTATAAATTCATCATTTTTACCATTAAATAGAAAAAGATCAGAATTCAAATTTTGGATATGATTGATAGGAGAAATTTTTATTTTTTCACGAGTAGACATTGTAGATTTTTTTAACAATTCATCTTCAATTAGAGACATTGGTGAAGCAATAGTGAATATTTTTTTAGCAACAGGAATCTGTTTATCATTGGTTAATTGAGACATTAAAGCTAAATGCCCACCAGCAGAATAACCTATTAAAAATAGCTGAGACATGTTTAAGTGTAAAGTATTTTTATTTTCATTTAAATATTTTAAAGCATCTATACAATCCTCAAGACAATTTTTAGGGCTTACTGTTTTAAAATTTGCTAATCTATATTGAATACTGATTGTTGTATAACCTAAAAGTGAATATTCTTTAGCCATTTGAAAAAAGAAAGATGGATCACCAGAAAACCAACCTCCAGGATGAAAGAAAACAATTACAGGTTTAATTTTTTTATTATTTTGAGAAATAAAATAATGTAATTGTAAGTTAGTATCACCTATTTTTTTATAGGTGATACTTCTTTTTAAAGGTTCTCTATTATTAATATTGATTTGCTTAGATTTAAAACAACAATAAGATAAAAGAAGAACAGTTAAAGTTATTATTAATTTCATTAATTATTAAGGAATAAGAGTTACATAATCTTGAAGTACCAACCAATTTCCTTTTATTTTTACAAGAGAATAAAAATTCTTTAAAGTAGGTTTACCAGGGCTAGTAAGTGTAACTTTGACAGAAGCCATATTACTACCAATAAATTGAACACTTTCATAATTAGCCGTTCTTTTGTAACCGCCAAATTTTTTAGCTTCTATGAAAGATATGTAAGTTGATTTATCTAAAATAGAGACAGCATCTTTTTTTTCGTCATATAAAGTTACTCTAAAATTGCCGTGTAAATGAGGGGTTAATTTTTTTACATCGTTAGTATCTCCAGCATTTATGTAAGATGCTAACATAGATTTTACATCTTTTTCATTACTGTTTTGAGAACTAGATGATTGACAAGATAATAAGATAATACTTGTTAAAAAGACTAAGATTTTTGTTTTCATGATATTTAAAATTATAAATTGCTTTAAAGTTAGCTAGACAACTAAATTGATAAAATTTAATTTTCTAAATTATTTTGAATTTTTTCTAAAATACTTCCGATGCTTTTATTTTCTTCTTTTGATAGTTTATTTAAACCAGCAAAACGAATTTTTTCTATTATTGGATATAAAGTTTCAATAAGTACACTTCCTTTTTTTGATATTGATAACTCAACCTTTCTTGTATCTATAGTAGAGGTGTTCTTTACTATAAATCCCTTTTTTTCTAGCTGATTAACCATTCTTGAAATAGTGGGTTTATCTTTTACTAATTTTTCTCCAATAGCAATTTGACTAATTAATTTATTTTCATTTATCACATTTAAGACCAACCATTGCTCTATAGTAATATCGATACCATGAGATTTTAGTACATTCTGGCCATATTGCCTAATTTTCCTGGCTGTAAGTTCTATCTGAAAATATATATTATTATTCATGCTACAAATATATTAAAATTAGTTAGCTAGACAACTAAAAAACAAAAATTAACTTATTAGAGAAAATTAATTCATTAAAAAAGATGTACTAAGTTTATTTTAAATCTTAGTACATCTCTTTTAATAAATAGAAGTTTTATTATTTAGAAATACTTTTTAAAATTTTAAAGAAAACTTCTGTGTTTTCATAAACACCAGTAAATAAATGTGATTGTGGTCCGTATGCAAAAATAGGTACCATAGTGGCAGTATGATCATTAGTTGTAAAACTACCTTCAATTAAATGATTTTTTATATTTCCTTGAGGAATACTAAATCCACCCGTTTCATGATCTGCAGTAATAATAACTAATGTTTCACCATCTTTATCAGCAAATTTAATAGCTTCAGTAATTGCTTTATCAAAATCAATACTTTCAGTTATTATACCATTAGTATCATTATAATGACCGAAAGAATCAATTTGAGCAGCTTCAACCAATAAAAAGAAAGGTTTTTGTTTTTGTTTAAAAAAAGCAATACTTTCTTTAGTTACTTCGGCTAAAATATTATCTCTTCCATTTTGTACTGGAGTAGGCTTCTTTTTTGAGATAAAAAATCCGACTTTATTATTAGCTTTTTTTAAATCGTTGGTACTTTTAATAAGCCGAAACTTGTTTTCAATAGCAAGATTTTCAAAAGTAGCGCTACCACCTCCAACAAATAAGTTTAAGTTGCTGTTTATTAAATCAGTTGCAATTTCATTTTTTTGAGATCGATCTTTTTGATGTGCATAAAAGGCAGCAGGTGTTGCTCCTGTTATTTCATCAGTAGTTATAATTCCAGTATTAAAGCCTTGTTCAGATACTATTTCGATGATGTTTTTAATAGGTTTACCTTTTGGATTAACACCTATGGCTCTATTATTTGTTTTTTTACCTGTTGCTAATGCTGTACCAGCTGCAGCAGAATCCGTAGTAAAATCATCAGCCGATTGTGTTTTAATAAGTCCAATATCTTTTAATTGAGTTAAAGTTAATTCACCATTATTAACTAAAGCAGTAGAAGAAATTTGTGATAAACCATTTCCGTCACCAATTAAAAGTATGATGTTTTTTACTGTTTTTTTTGAAGAATTTATTTTAAAAGTAGGTGTGTATACTTTAGAGAATGATTTTATTTCGGCAATTTTTTGAGGCAATTCATTTAAATAATTAAAGCATTTAGCAGGTTTATCAGTATTAATAATGTCGACACCTAATTCAGAAAAAGCTTTCCAAGCTGTTTTAGAGTCTGGTGTTGCCCAAAATCTAAAAGGCTTTTTAAGTTTTTTAGCTTTTTTAATAATTTTTTCTACTTTTTGCTTATCAATATGCGTTAATCGACCTTTGCCATTCCAATTTGAAAATTGTTTAAAAGCTGTACTAATCATAGCAACTTTTTTTAAACTACTTTTTGATATTGAATCTTGTATTTCTTGATAATCGAAATAAATATAATTAGGATAATTACTATAGTTTTTAATTTCAGGTCTGTTACCTGAAATCACTGCCGTCCGAAAGTTTTAAAGATCTCCTATATTTAGGTTGTTACCTATTGTAAACAGGTGTTTTTTTTAAGTTTTCACAGAAAATAAGTCTTGTTTAAAGTCTATTTTTGTTTGTGGTTTTCCTCTGATTTTTTT
>CAKZVD010000002.1 GCA_937922085.1 uncultured Tenacibaculum sp.
AAGGTTTTTAACTATTTATAAATAGAAATTTGTAATAAAAAAATAATGAGCTTAGCATCTAAAAAACTATTACAAGATTTACTCGTAATTACAGAAAGTAATTTAAAATCTATAGAGAATATACAAAATGAATCTATTGAAGTTTTAAATTGGAAAGCAAATGCAAAAAGTTGGAGTATCTTAGAATGTATTGAACATTTAAATAGATACGGAGATTTTTATATTCCTGAAATAACAAATAAAATTACAGCATCTAAACATCAAAGTTCAGAAATATTTAAAAGTAATTGGCTTGGAAGATATTTTAGTAAATCGGTTTCCTATACTAAAGATTTAAAAAAGATGAAAACATTTAAATCTATGAACCCTATAAATTCAAAACTAAATAGAAAAACAATTACAAAGTTTATAAATCAACAACATCAAATAATAGATTTATTAAGTAAAGCTGCGCATGTAAATTTAGATAAAACCAAAACAGCAATTTCTATATCAAAAATTATTAAGCTAAAACTAGGAGATACTTTTAGAGTGGTAATATATCATAACGAAAGACATATTAAGCAAGCTGAAGCTGTTTTTAAACAAGTAACTAAAAACACATTGAAATAATTAAATTTAAAACATAAAAAGTATGTAGACAACTACAGATCGCTATATATTTGTTTTATGTACAAGAAAGAACTTCGAAAACTCTATAAAGAAAAAAGAAAAAACTTAACGCTAGAAGCAATTAAACAATTGCAACAAAATATATATAAACAAGTTTTCGAATTCAATTTTTCTACTGTTAAAAATGTACATGTTTTTTTGCCTATTGAACGGCAGATAGAGATAGATACCTATCCAATAATAGAGTTCTTAAGAAGTAAAGAAAAAAATATAATAATAAGTAAAAGTGATTTCTCTACAGCTACACTTCAGCATTTTTTATTTGAAGAACATACGGAGTTAGAAGTTAATAAATATGGAATACCAGAGCCTATTAATGCAAAAGAAATAACAGTGAAAGAAATAGATTTGGTTTTTGTACCCTTATTAGTTTCTGATAAATTAAACTATAGAGTAGGGTATGGTAAAGGTTTTTACGATCGGTTTTTAAGTGAATGTAAAAAAGAAATAATTACTATAGGGCTTAATTTTTTTAAACCTATTGATAAAATAGAGGATAAAAACGAGTTTGATGTTGCTTTACACAAGGTAATATTTCCTAAATAAACACTAGAAATGAGAAAAAGAATAGCAATTGCTTTTTTTGTGGTATTAGGTTTATACCTTTCTTATAGAGGATTGAAAAAAGTAAATTTTAATTCGAAATATGAAGTAGGACAAAAATTAGATAGTTTAAATAATGTTATTGTTTATTATAACGGAGGAGTAGATAATGTTGTTCAAAGAAATACAAAGGACGGATATAATCTAGGATTAGAATATCAGTGTGTAGAATTTGTAAAAAGATATTATTTTGAATACTACAATCATAAAATGCCAGACAGTTACGGACATGCAATTAGTTTTTATGATGAAGATGTATTAGATGGTAAAATAAATGAGAAGAGAAATTTAATTCAATATAGTAATCTCAGTATTTCAAAACCAAAGGAAGGTGATTTATTAATAATGGAAGGTAGTATGTTTAATAAGTATGGGCATGTTGCTATCATTTCAAAAGTAACCAATCAGGAAGTAGAAATGATTCAACAAAATCCAGGACCATTTTCACCTTCTAGAGAAGTTTTTAAATTATCGAAAACGGTATCAGGAAAATGGAAAATTGAAAACGGAAGAATACTTGGTAGGTTAAGAAAGCAGTAGAGAAGTTTTAACTTTTATAATTTAATGAACTATTAACTACGATAGAACTGAAAAGTAATCTCTTTAATATTTAGCTGCCTATTATATTCTAAAAGGGATGATTGAAAAAGAGGAGTAGTTATAAAATTCGTATTAAATAAGTAAAAAATAAAAATAGCGAGACTAGCCCGCTATACATACTATCTAATACAATTATCCCAACCAGGGCATCCTGTAGGACCATTACCACAGACACCTCCAGAGCAATTAAGAATATCACAACGAATTACACCATTAATAATGATGCAGCCAACTCCTTTTCCGTTAACAGATTTTTGTTCAGTTTTGTTTAGAACCGTACCTAAATTTGAAATGTTTTTTAGCATTATAAGGTTTTTTAAAATTATTTTAAATAAAAATAATTAATAAAGTCGGTATAACCATTGAGGAATGTATAAGCGTAAGAGAGTGTTTAATATTCTAGTTTTTGTAAGCTTTAAAACGATTATTTCTTATAAGATAGCGTAAGAATATTTAAATTTAACATTTCTTTTTAAAACTATTTTAAAAAAGGATGTACATTTGAAACGATCATTTCAATTAAAATGCCAAAAGTAGAAACTTTTAATAGAGAATTTGTAATTCAAGAAGCAGTTAAAACCTTTCATAGTAAAGGGTACAACTTAACTTCTATGCAAGATTTAGTAGATGCTACTGGTTTAAATCGTTCTAGTATTTATAATTCGTTTGGTAGTAAATTAGACTTGTATATCGAATGTTTACATAAATATCAAAAAGATACAAAAGAAGATATTGAAGAGATTATGGTAAAATCATATTCGTCAATTTCCACAATACAACGAATTTTTTGCCTTAATATGGCAGATGTTTTAAGTCAAAATAATAATGATAATGGTTGTTTTTTTAATCAGTGTACTACTGAAATGGCAAACCATGAAGATCGTATCAAATTTTTTTTAATAGAAAACCAAGTAAGTATGGTTCAACTGTTTGAAGATATAGTAGAACAAGGTCAAAAAAATGAATCTATTAATAAAAATAAAAATGCAAGTGAATATGCAATCTATTTAGTTACGGCATTACAAGGTTTAAGAATATCGGGTGTTTTAATGAATGATAATAAACAATTAAAAAGTATTGTAGAAACAATTCTTTCTGTATTAGAATAAATTTTTTTTAATCAATTTTGAAATGATCGTTTCAAATAAAATAAATAAATTATGAGTAAGTTGAAAAATAAAGTCGCAGTAATAACTGGCGCAAACAGTGGTATAGGATTAGCTACTGCTAAATTATTTTTAAAAGAAGGTGCAAAAGTAGTATTATCAGGGAGACGTGCAGCTGCACTTGAAGAAGCAACAAAAGATCTTGAAGGAGATTATAGTGTTTTTGTAGGAGATGTTTCTAAAGATGAAGACAATGTGCGTTTAATTAAGGAAACCACAGCTAAATATGGAAAAATAGATGTGCTGTTTTTAAACGCAGGAATAGCACCACCAACTCCAGTAGCAGAAGTTACTCCTAAACATTATCATGAAATATTTGATATTAATGTAAAAGCACCAATTTTAACGGTAAAAGAAGCATTACCACATATTAATAATGGAGGATCAATTTTATTTACAAGTTCTATAGTAAACCAAAAAGGATTTGAAGGCTTTGGTGTATACTCTGCAAGTAAAGGAGCTTTACGTTCATTTGCAAGAGTATTAACAAATGAAGTTAAATCAAAAGGAATAAGAGTAAACACAATAGCTCCTGGTCCTATAGAGACTCCTATTTATGGAAAAATGGGATTATCTTCAGAGGTAGTAGAAGGAATGGGAGAGCAATTTGCAGAATCAGTTCCATTAGGGCGTTTTGGTCAATCAGAAGAAATTGCAAATACAGCTTTGTTTTTAGCTTCAGAAGATGCTTCTTATGTAAACGGAATAGAAATTGAAGTAGATGGAGGCTTAAGTCAAATTTAATATTTTAGTATAAAATTTTAAATAAAAAAAACAGGCTGTATTTAAACAGCCTGTTTTTTTTATTAGATTTTTTAATAATTTCTAAAAGTCATTAGTATTAAAAACAACTTTTCTATTTAAAATAAATGTTATTCAGTAGCTACATCTTCTTCATCCTCATCTTTAGAAAAGAATTTACTATATAAAATAAACCCAATTACAGCTAAATAAATAAGTTTACCACCTATTTTTTTCCAAAAAGAAAGTGGGTTAGAAGAAAGTTCCACGTTATATTTTTGTTTAATACCTTCTAATTGACTTTCATCAATTTCATAGTAAACAGTTTTATCTTCGTTAGTTAAAACATATTTTCCACCACTATTCCAAGCAGGAATAAAAATAATTCCATATTCATTATGTAAATAACCAAGATTAAGAAAAGAACCATCTTGTTTAAGATCTTCTTCATTAGGTAAATCTTTCACTAAAGAAATTTTTTCACAAGGAATACATACTGGTATTATTCCCTTTCTAGCATGTGCTTTATTTGCTAATAAAGCAATAAAAATTAATAAGATAATTTGTTTCATAATTATATTTTATAGTTTGTTGATATTATGAAGACAAAATTAAGGCTAGTTTTTAGGTAAAGTAATTGGAAATCTATTTTCGTAGTTATTAAATAAATATTCGATATGTTCTATTTAATAAGCAAAATGATAGGCTAGAAGAGAGGCGAAAAATGATTGCTAACTTTTGTTTTTAAAAGTAATAGAAATGAAAAAGAGACTATTTAAAAAAATAGCCTCTCCTAAAATATATATATGAAAATTTAACCGTTCATTGAAATTAAAAACTCGTCGTTATTCTTCGAGAATTTAATACGCTCATTAATAAATGTCATTGCTTCTACAGGGTTCATATCTGCTAAATATTTACGCATTACCCACATGCGTTGTACTGTTTTAGGGTCTAATAATAAATCATCTCTACGAGTACTAGATTTCGTTAAATCTATAGCAGGATAAATTCTACGGTTAGATATATTTCTATCTAATTGTAATTCCATGTTACCAGTACCTTTAAATTCTTCAAAGATTACTTCATCCATTTTAGAACCAGTTTCTGTAAGAGCAGTAGCAATAATGGTTAAAGAACCACCATTTTCTATATTACGAGCCGCACCAAAGAAACGTTTTGGTTTGTGTAAAGCATTAGCATCAATACCCCCTGAAAGTATTTTACCAGAAGCAGGAGCCACTGTGTTGTATGCACGTGCTAAACGTGTAATAGAATCTAATAAAATAACTACGTCATGCCCACATTCAACCAAACGTTTTGCTTTTTCTAAAACAATGTTTGCTACACGAACATGCTTATCTGCAGGTTCATCAAAAGTAGAAGCAACTACCTCACCACGAACATTACGTTTCATGTCGGTAACTTCTTCAGGACGTTCATCAATTAGTAAAACAATTTGATACACTTCAGGATGGTTAGCTGCAATTGCATTGGCAACATCCTTTAATAACATGGTTTTACCAGTCTTAGGTTGTGCTACAATCATACCACGTTGTCCTTTTCCTATAGGAGTAAACAAATCCATGATTCTAGTAGAAAGAGAACTTCCTTTTTCTGCTAAATTAAATTTTTCTTCAGCAAATAAAGGTGTTAAATGCTCAAAAGAAACACGATCTCTAACAATATTTGGGTTTAAACCATTAATTTTAGAAACACGAATTAAAGGAAAATATTTTTCACCTTCTTTTGGTGGACGTACATTACCAAGAACAGTATCTCCAGTTTTTAAACCGAAAAGTTTTATTTGCGATTGTGATACATAAATATCATCTGGTGATGATAAGTAATTATAATCAGAAGAACGTAAAAAACCATACCCATCTGGCATCATTTCTAAAACACCTTCACTTTCTATAATACCATCAAATTCGAAATCAGGATCACGATAACGGTTACCACTTCTATGTTTAGAAGGTTGCGTTTTATTATTTTTC
>CAKZVD010000003.1 GCA_937922085.1 uncultured Tenacibaculum sp.
AAAAACATAAGTAAATTGATATTCTTTTTTAAGTTGATTCAATAAATTTAAAACTTGTGCTTGAACAGAAACATCTAATGCAGATACAGATTCATCACAAATAATCAATTTTGGTTGCAATGCAATAGCTCGAGCAATTCCTACTCGTTGTCGTTGACCTCCAGAAAATTCATGAGGATACCTATTAAAGTGTGAGTCATCTAATCCTACTTTTTTAAGTAAATCATATACATACTGTCTTCTTTCTTTCTCAGTAGATAGAATTTTATGAACCTTCATAGGTTCTAAAATTGCTTTGCCAATCGTTATTCTAGGGTTTAATGAAGAAAAAGGATCTTGAAAGATGATTTGAATTTCTTTTCTAATTTTTTTTAAAGTTGTTTTATCAAGTTTAGTAATATCATTTCCACGATAGAAAACTTGTCCAGAAGTAGCTTTTTCTAATTGTAAAATTGTTCTTCCTAAAGTTGTTTTTCCACAGCCAGATTCACCAACTAATCCCAATGTTTCACCTTCAAAAATATTAAAAGAAATATCGTCAACAGCTTTAACGATTTTGTTTTTTGAAAATAAAAAAGGTTTAGAAATAAATTCTTTTTTAAGGTTTTTAACTTCAAGTAAAGGCTTGTTTTTGTAAAGTGTTTCATGTAATTCAAACCGTTCCTTGTTTGAGTAAACAGTATTATCTATAGAATTGTGAATGAAATCGCTTACTGTAGGTAGTTTTTTTAAACGGTTAGAAAGACTTGGCTTTGAATTAATAAGTGCTTTTGTATAATTTTCTTTAGGGTGATGAAAAACAGTAGCGGTACTTCCTTTTTCTATAATTTCACCCTTATACATGACAATTACCTCATCAGCAATTTCTGAAACTAAGTTTAAGTCATGAGATATAAATAAAACACTCATTTTTGTTTCTTTTTGCAATTCCTTTAAAAGCGCTATTATTTCCTTTTGAACGGTAACATCTAATGCTGTAGTAGGTTCATCAGCAATAAGTAATTGAGGTTTGCAAGCTATTGCCATGGCAATCATTACACGTTGTTTTTGACCTCCACTAATTTCATGTGGGTATGAATTGTAAATATTTTCAGGCCTAGGAAGTTTTACTTTTTTAAATAATTGAACTACCTCTTTTTTTATTGTTTTGTTAGGTAAATTAGTATGTTGTTTTAAAATTTCAAAAACTTGAATACCACAAGTAGCACTTGGATTTAAAGAACTCATTGGTTCTTGAAAAATCATTGAAATTTGATTACCTCTAATAGTGCTAAACTCTTTTTCATTTAAATTTAAAAGATTACTATTATTAAATACAATTTCACCATTTATAAAAGCATTATTGGGTAATAATCCCATGATACTTTTTGATGTTATTGATTTTCCACTACCACTTTCACCAACTAAGCCCACTATTGTATTTGGTTTTATCTCAAAAGAAACTTCATTTATGATAATACTCTTGTTAAAAGAAATAGAAAGTTTTTTTATTTTTAGCATATTAAAGGGTTAAATGTATGGGTTATCTTTAAAAAAATGGTTAATGTGTTGTTATTATGAATAAAAGCTTGTTGTTTTTTTCATTTTAAATAAAAAAATCTATATTTGGCGAAATATTAACAAAATATTAAGTATTTCGTTAATATTTTTTAACACAAAACCATTTAAAACCCTTCAAAATGAAAAACTATTACATGGGAAAGTTTTTGTTTTCCGCAGCTTTGATGGCTTCGTGCTTTCAAATAAGTGCGCAAAATAAAAAAGAAGTTCAACAAATTCGTAGTAAATACAATTTGAATAAACTTCAAAGTATGGAACAAAAATTTTCTAAAAAAGTCTCTAAGGAAAAAGAAGCAGCTAACTTAATAGCAAAACAAAAAGGTTGGAAAACAGAAATTACGACAAAGGATGGGCGTTTTTTAGAGCTACAAAAAGTTGTAAACGGTAAGCCAATTTATTATACTACGTTTAATGTAGATGCAGCAAAATCTACAAGAACGAATCATTTAAATAACGGAGGTTCTTTAGGGTTAAACTTAATGGGACAAAGTATGACAGCCCATGTATGGGATGGTGGTATTGCAAGAGCAACGCATCAAGAATATGATGGAGCAGGAGGTAATAACCGTTATTCAGTAGGTGATGGTCATACAACATTAAACTTTCATGCTGCTCACGTAACAGGAACAATAATGGCTGCAGGAATCGATGCAAATGCAAAAGGAATGGCACCTCATGCAAAAGCAGTAGGTCACTTTTGGGATAACGATCAGTCAGAAGCTACTTCTGCTGCTGCTAATGGAATGTTAATATCAAACCACTCTTATGGTTTTGCAGCAAGAAATCCAAATACGGGTCAAGTACAATTACCTCAACACTTTTTTGGAGGATATATTGATGAGTCTCGTGGTTGGGATGAAATTATGTTTAATGCACCAAATTATTTGATGGTAGTTGCTGCAGGTAATGATGGAAACGATAATACAGCAAATAATAACCCAACTGGTGGTTCTGGATTTGATAAATTAACAGGTCATTCAACTTCAAAAAACAATTTAGTTGTAGCAAATGCTCAAGATGCAAATGTGAATTCAAACGGTAATTTAGTATCTGTTTCTATCAATAGTTCAAGTAGTGAAGGTCCTACAGATGATTTTCGTATTAAACCAGATATTACAGGTAATGGTACAGGGGTTTATTCTTCTTACCATAATAGTAATACTGCTTATAACTCTATTACAGGAACTTCTATGGCTTCTCCTAATGTGGCTGGATCTTTATTATTGTTACAACAACACCATAATAATGAAAAAGGAAGTTTTATGAGATCTGCTACACTTAAAGGTTTAGCGCTTCATACAGCTGATGATGCTGGTGCTTCTGGACCAGATGCAGTTTTTGGATGGGGATTATTAAATGCTAAGGCTGCTGCTGAAACAATTACTAAAGAAGGTAATGAAACAAAAATTGAAGAATTAACATTAACAGCAGGACAAACATATACTATTACTGTTGATTCTGATGGAACAAACCCATTATTAGCTTCTATTTCTTGGACAGATAGACCAGGTGTAGCTAATACTACAGTAAATTCTACAACACCAGTTTTAGTAAATGATTTAGATATAAGAGTTTCTAAAGGAGGAACTGAGTTCTTACCATATGAATTAACTGGAGCTACAACTAATGCAAAAAGAGATAATAATGTAGATCCTTATGAAAGAATTGATATTAATGGAGCTTCAGGAACATATACAATTACTGTTACTCATAAAGGAACATTAACAGGAGGAAGTCAAAACTATTCATTAATAGTTACAGGTTTAACAGGTACACCAGTTGTATGTAATGCAACAACACCAACAGGAGTTTCAGTTTCTGGAGTTTCAGTTTCAGAAGCTACAGTTTCATGGAATGCAGTTACTGCTGCAACATATGATGTAAGATATCGTGTTGTTGGTTCTTCTTCTTGGACAACAAATGCAGTTGCTAGTACTACTTCAACATTATCTGGATTAACAGCTTCTACTCAATATCAAGTTCAAGTACGTAGTAAGTGTTCTTCAGGTAATTCATCTTATAGTTCATCAACAAACTTTACAACAACAGCTGCACCAGTATTTTGTTCGTCAGGAATTAGTTCTTTTCCATATAGTGAAGGATTTGAATCTAATGCGGGTTGGACTCAAGCAGGAGGAGACGATGGAGATTGGGTAAGAAGAAGTGGTAGTACACCTTCAAATACTACAGGTCCAAGTTCAGCAGATGAAGGATCTTCATATTTATTTTTAGAAGCATCTAGTAATAGTAGTGCTGGACAAATAGGGTCAAATGCTACAGCAATTTTAGAGAGTGGATGTTTTGATTTATCAGGACAATCTGCAGCAACATTTGCATTTAAAAACCATATGTACGGAACTGATATAGGTTCATTAACTTTACAAGCAACAACCAATGGAAGTACATGGACTAATGTATGGACAGAGTCAGGAAATAAAGGAAACCAATGGAATTCAATTTCTGTAGATTTAGCTTCTTATGTAGGAAGTAGTGTTAAATTAAGATTTGTTGGAGTAACAGGAAATGGATGGAGAAGTGATATCGCTATTGATGATTTATCAATTTCTGCTACTGCTGCAGGTTCAGATACACAAGCACCATCAGCACCGTCTAATGTACAAGCATCTAGTATTGCTCAAACGACAGCTACAATTAGCTGGTCTGCTTCAACAGATAATGTTGCAGTAACAGGATATGATGTTTACCAAGGAGCTACTAGTATAGGTACTGTAACAAATACTTCAGCAAATGTTACAGGTTTAACAGCTAATACAAGTTATACTTTTTCTATAAGAGCAAAAGATGCTGCAGGAAATGAATCTTCAGCAGGTTCAGTAACGTTTACTACAGAAAGTGATACTACAACACCAGTAAATTATTGTGCTTCTAGTGGAAACCGTTCTTCTTTTGAGTGGATTGATAATGTAGAATTAGGGGGTATGACAAATAGCTCAGGAAATGACGGAGGTTACGAAGATTATACTGCTAATGTAGCAACTTTATCTAGAGGTAGTTCAAACACAATGATCGTAAGTGCTGGATTTAGCGGTCAGGCATATACAGAATTTTGGGCTGTTTGGATAGATTTTAACCAAAACGGTACATTTGAAGCTAGTGAACAAGTTGTTAATGGATCTTCTTCTAGTGCAGATAATTTATCTAGTACTGTAGATGTTCCTTCAGGTGCAACTTTAGGTCAAACTAGAATGCGTGTTTCTATGAAATATAATGCAGCACAAACTGCTTGTGAAAATTTTGCAGATGGTGAAGTAGAAGATTACACAGTTAATATTACGGCAAGTACTACTAGTGCTAATTTCTATACAACATTTAGTAATTCAAATCCTTTAGGAAATGAAGATGCATTTAAGGTAGCTACATATCCAAATCCAGCTACTAATTTTGTGCAAATACAATTAGCGAATAGAAGTGAAGGATTAAATTCGTATAAAATTGTTAATACTATTGGACAAACTGTTCAAGAAGGAAGTTTAACAAGTCAAAGAGTAGACATTTCTAAATTAAACATAGGTATGTATATTTTAGAAGTTAATGACGGACAAAAAGCATTTACAACTAAGTTGGTTAAAAGATAAAGCCCTTCAATTATTTACAACCAATAATAAAGGCTGTCTGAAAAGACAGTCTTTTTTTTTGTTTAAATCAATATATTATAGTGAATCTTAAAAGGTTTTTTTAAAACGATTTCATTTTTGTATAACAGTATTTATCAATCTGAATTCAATCAATAATAATAAAATATAGAAATGGTATTTGCTTTTAAGAGGGACGAGAAATTGGGTGTTTTGTAAATAACCTTTTGAGATGTAAATCAAAATCATCTACTTTTAAACAAGAGAATATCAGTAGTTTTTCCTTTGTTCTATTTTATTAAAAAAAGTTTTTTTAAATAAAATCCCTAACTATTGTTGGATATAGTATGCTTAACAGCATAAAATAATCAAATTCATTAATAATTATAAAAAAAAAACATCTTTTTTTTATTTTGTTTAATAAAAACATATATTTGGCGAATAATTAACAAAAAATTAATGTTTTAGTTGATTATTTATAATATGAAGTATTAGTTAATCAATAAAATCCTTTCAATGAAAAAAAAGTACTCAAAGAAATCTTTGCTTGGAGGTTTGTCTTTAGTTGTAGCCTTAACAGTTGGTTATAATGAATATCAATCTTTTAAAGAAAAAAAAGAGATTGAAACAAAAAGACAAGTTCATGCAGAGTTTTTAAAAAACAGTCCTTATAACGAAACCTTACAATGGGACAAAAAAACTAGAAAAAACAACGGTCTTCCTCCAAATAGATATTTTGAACAAATGTGGGAGTTAACAATTAACCCAGCCACAGGAAGTTTAGAACAAGAAAATGTTACGAAACTTCGTGAACAATTAATGTCTAATAGAGTTGCTCGAAGAGCTCCAGGAGATACTGGTAATGCTTGGGTAGAAAGAGGACCTAACAATGTAGGTGGTAGAACAAGAGTTATCATGTTTGACCCTAATGACGCAACAAATAGACGTGTTTATGCAGGTGGTGTTAGTGGAGGATTATGGAGAAATAATGATATTACTAATGCAAACTCACAATGGCAGAGAGTTCAAAATGTGCCAGGAAATTTAGCGGTAACTTCTATTACTGTAGACCCAAGAAATTCTAACACTTGGTATGTTGGTACTGGAGAACAGTATACAGCAGGAGATGTTGTTGGTAATGGAGTTTATAGAACTACAAATGGGGGTACTACTTGGACAGCTGTTACTATTCCTGCAGCTGGTGGTGGTGACATCAATTTGAATGCGAATAATGTTTTCTTATCAGGTATTCATTATGTAAACGACATTTTGGCTTGGGATAATGGAACATCTACTGAGTTATTTGTAGCTGTAGGAGCACATGTATATGGAGATGCATCTTCTCCAGCAAACTGGTTAGGATTACAATCGGCTGGTTTATATCGCTCTACAAATGGAGGTACAACATGGAATAGAATTGAGAGTGCTAACATGAGATTCGATTTTAGAGGGAGTGATTATTACTACATTCCTAATGACTTAGAAATAGGTGCTGACAATAGAGTTTGGATGGGAACAATTGGTTCTGCCATAGGAGAAGGAGGAAGAGTATTTAGTTCTACTAATGGAGGTACTTGGACAGAAGCAGCAGCTTCACCTTTAACAGAATCTAATAGAGTAGAAATTGAACCATCTGCTTCTGATGCTGATAAATTATATGTATTAGCTCAAGGAACAGAACGTGCAACACCTGTACGTATTTTTGAAACTACAAATGCTTTTACAACAGTAAGAACATTGAGTTTACCAAATGATGCTGATAGAGGTATACCTGCTAATGACTTTACTAGAGGACAAGCGTTCTATGATTTAGTAATAGAAGCAGATCCAAATGATGATGATATTGTATATGTAGGAGGTATAGATTTATTTAGAACTACGAATGGTGGTACTTCTTGGAATCAGTTATCGCAGTGGAATCTTCCGAATGATGTTCATGCCGATCAGCATTCAATTGCTTTTGCAAATAATTCTTCTACTAGAATGTTATTTGGAAACGATGGAGGTGTTTATTACTCAAATAATTCAGGAGGTACAATTAATGCAAGAAATAGAGGGTATAATGTTACTCAATTTGTAAAAGCTGCTATTGGTCCTGATGGTCGTGGAGATACGAGTGGTATTTTTACTGCGGGTGCACAAGATAACGGAACACAAGCATTTAGAAATGCTTCAGCAGGAGTTAATAGTTCTACTGAATTAAGTGATGGTGACGGTTTTTATACTTTTGTTGATAAAGACGGTCAGTTTATGATTTCTACTTTTGTTAATAATGTAATTTATCGTTTTAATTTACCTTGGAATGGTAGAGGTAGAAGACAAGGAGGAGCAACTACTTTATCTAGTAGTCAAACTACTGGAGATTTTGTAAATCAAATGGATTTTGATAGTGATGCAAATCGTTTATTAACGAATAATTCAACTAGAGCAACAGATACAGCTCCTGCAGTAAATGCTATTTTAAGTATCAATGTTGCTGCTAATTCAAGAGGAACATTAACGAACGATTTATTAACAGCAAAACCAACAGCATTTAGAGCATCTCCATTTAGAGCAAACAGATGGTTTGTTGGTTTAGCAGATGGTAATCTTTTAAGACTTTCTAATGTTACTAATTCAAGTGCTACATTTGCAAATATTACAACTCCTTTTGTAGGGTCTATTTCTTCAGTGAGATTTGGTGCTACTGAAAATGATATTTTTGTAACGATACATAATTACGGTGTTGTAAGTGTATGGGCTACAGATGATGGTGGTGCAAATTGGGATAATAAAGAAGGAGATTTACCAAATATTCCTGTAAGAGACTTTTTACAAAATCCTTTAGATAGAAATGAAGCAATTGTAGCTACTCAATTAGGAGTTTGGTCTACTTCAAACTTTAATGCTGCTGCACCTACATGGACACAATCATATAATGGTATGAGTGATGTTAGTGTAACTTCTTTTGACTACTGGAATGTTAATGGAAATAATACTGAAAACAGAATTATAGCATCTACATATGGTAGAGGTGTATTTACAGGGACTTTTACAGCCAATACTGTTGCTGATAATCAAGCACCATCAGTACCTAATAATGTAACTGCTTCAAATGTTGGGTCAACTTCATTAACATTGAGTTGGAATGCATCTACAGATAACGTTGGTGTTACTGGATATGATGTTTTTAGAGGAACAACTTTAGTTGGAACTTCTACAACAACATCTTTTAATGTTACTGGGTTATCAGCAAGTACAGCCTATACTTTTACAGTAAGAGCTAAAGATGCTGCTAATAATGAATCTGCGGCTAGTAGTGCAGTTAATGTAACAACAACAGGAGTTACTCTATCTTGTTCATCAACAGTTTCTTCTTTTCCATATAGTCAAGGTTTTGAATCTAATGTAGGTTGGACTCAAGTATCTGGAGATGATGGAAACTGGTTAAGAGATAGTAATGGTACACCTTCTAATAATACAGGACCGAGTTCTGCTACTGAAGGTTCTTTCTACTTATTTTTAGAAGCTTCAAATAATAGTAGTGCAGGACAAATAGGATCAAATGCAACAGCAATTTTAGAAAGCCCTTGTTTTGATCTTTCAGGAGTATCAACAGCAAACTTTTCTTTTAGTAATCATATGTTTGGAAATAATGTTGGTTCATTAACTGCTCAAGTATCTACAGATGGAACTACATTTACAAATGTATGGACAGAGTCAGGAAACCAAGGAAATCAATGGAATGATGTTTCTGTAGATTTAAATACTTATGTAGGATCTACAGTAAAAATTAGATTTGTTGGTACAACAGGAAACGGTTGGAGTAGTGATATTGCCATAGATAATGTTTCATTAACATCAGGAGGAGGAACTACACCTCCAACACCAACATGTGAAGCTATCGATTTTAATGATTTTACAGTAAGTGGGTTTTCTAATCAAGATAATGTTGGTAATTTCTCTGTAAATGGAAATGGATCTTCATTAACATTAACGAATAATACATGGAAGCACATTTTACTAGATTATACCGTTACAGCTAATACTGTAATTGAGTTTGAATTTAGTAGTACTTCAGAGGGAGAAATTCATGGAATAGGTTTTGAAAATGATAATACATTAACAGCCAATAATTATTTTAAATTACATGGAACACAAAACTATGGTATCACTAATTTTGATAATTATTCAAATGGAACAACAACTTATGTAATTGCAGTAGGAAGTTCGTATACAGGAAATATGGATAGATTAGTGTTTATTAATGATAATGATGGAGGATCTGGAAACACTTCTACTTTTACTAATGTAAGAATTTATGAAGGTTCTTGTGGAAATTCAGCAAATATTGCTACAGCACAATTATCTAGTACCAGAGTAGATGTTTTAGGAGATGAAGATGAAAACTTATTATCTTCTTTAACTTTAGCACCAAACCCTATTGTAAAAGGTAATATGTTAAGAATACTATCATCAAATGCTAGTAAATTATCAAATACTTCATATACTTTATACAACACATTCGGACAAGCTGTAGGTAAAGGAAAGTTAGAAAATGGATTAATAAATACAGAAAAGTTAGCGACTGGGATGTATATAATTAATTTTAATAATGAATTCACGAATACTTCAAAACGTTTTATCGTTAAGTAATAGCAAATTCTAAATAAAATACATAAAACTGCCTAAAAATTATTTTTTAGGCAGTTTTTCTTTTTAATATTTTTCAATTATATAAAGTGATTAGTTTAATAAAACACGTGATTTAAAAGGAAAGTTTTTAAGTCAGATATTAGATGTATGAAATTTAAAATCAGGTTTATATGCTATATTAAGAACTTGTTTTTTATATAGTTATTCGCAATGTCAATAAGATCGAAGAGTTTAAAATTGAGTTAGTTAAAAGACAAAACCTTCAACTGTTTATAAAAACGATTACTTTAATTGTCTTTGATGAAAAAAGAGCCTATAAAAAGGCAATCTAAATGACTACCTTTGCCTTTAATATTAATACTTAATGTGTCTATTTAATTTTAAAAAAGACATATAAAATTTTGTTGATGAATTACCTTACTGTAGAAAATATATCGAAAGCTTATGGAGAAAGAGTGTTGTTTGACAGCCTTTCTTTTGGAATTAATAAAGATCAAAAAATAGCTTTTGTAGCTAAAAATGGTACAGGTAAAACATCTATCTTAAATATTATTGCAGGTTTAGATGTTGCTGATTCAGGACAGGTTGTTAGTAGAAAGGAAATAGATATTGCTTATTTAGCACAAAAACAAAGTTTTGACCCGAATTTAACTATTGAAGAAACTATTTTTTCAACAGAAAATAAAATCCTTTCTATAATTAAACAATATGAAAAAGCATTAGAAAATACAGAGGATGCAGAAGCGTATCAGAAAGCATTTGAATTAATGGATCAATACAATGCTTGGGATTTTGAAACGCAGTACAAACAAATTTTATCAAAACTAAAGCTTGATAATTTAGAATTAAAAATAGAAAAACTTTCGGGTGGACAAAAAAAGCGTTTAGGATTAGCTATTGTTTTAATTAAGAAGCCAGATTTACTAATTTTAGATGAACCTACCAATCATTTAGATTTAGAAATGATTGAATGGTTAGAAGCGTTTTTTGCTAAAGAAAAAATAACGTTGTTTATGGTTACGCACGATCGTTATTTCTTAGAGCGTGTATGTAATGAAATTATTGAATTAGACGAAGGTAGGTTATATAAATATAAAGGAAACTATTCGTATTATCTTCAAAATAAAGAAGAGAGAAGAGCACTTGAAGCAGTAAACCTAGGAAAAGCTAAAAGTTTATATAAAAAAGAATTAGATTGGATGCGTCGTCAACCAAAGGCTCGTACTACAAAATCTAAATCTCGTATTGATGATTTTTCTGCAATTAAAGAGAAAGCACATAAAAGACGTAATGAACATGAAGTTCAATTAGAAATTAACATGGAACGTCTTGGTAATAAAATAGTAGAATTACATAAACTTAAAAAATCTTTTGGAGACAAAGTTATCTTAGATGGATTTGAATATGTATTCAAAAAAGGAGAAAGAATTGGTATCATAGGTAAAAATGGAACTGGAAAATCTTCTTTTTTAAATATATTAACAGGTACAGCTCCTATAGATGGAGGTAAGGTAATTGTTGGAGAAACTGTAAAGTTTGGATATTATACTCAAAAAGGGATTCATGTAAAAGAGGGGCAAAAAGTAATTGAGGTTATTAAAGAGTTTGGAGAAGAAATACCATTAACAAAAGGTAGAAGAATTTCTGCATCTCAGTTATTAGAACGTTTTTTATTCGATAAAAAAAAGCAATATGATTTTGTTGAAAAATTAAGTGGAGGAGAGCAGAAGCGATTGTATTTGTGTGCTGTATTAATTCAAAACCCTAATTTCTTAATTTTAGATGAGCCTACCAATGATTTAGATGTTGTTACTTTAAATGTATTGGAAAACTTTTTATTAGATTATCCAGGAAATTTAATGGTGGTTTCTCACGACCGTTATTTTATGGATAAAATTGTAGATTCTTTATTTGTTTTTAGAGGAGAAGGAGTTATTGAGAATTTCCCTGGAAACTACTCTGATTTTAGAACTTATGAAGATTCTAAAACGAAAGAGGTTAAAGAGACTACTACAGTTTCAAAAGAAGTTGTAGAGGTTGTTAAAACAACGAATAAAGGGACGTTAAGTTATAATGAAAAACGAGAATTTGGAACTTTAGAAAAGGATATTGAAAATTTACAAAAGAAAAAAGTAATTATAGAAGAACAATTTGCTAATGGTTCTATTTCTCCTGAAGATATTAATGATAAATCAATAGAACTTCAAAAGATTATTGATGAAAAGGAAACGAAAGAAGAACGTTGGTTTGAACTTTCAATGAAATTAGAAGGATAAGATTACAATAAAACAGCCTTAAAGTTATAGTTGATTATTGCATGTTTACATCGATTTCTTTTTTTAATGAAGAAAACTTATAATACTTCAACTCTTTTTTGTTGTTGAAATAACTTAAAACTGCTTCATCTTTTTTTAAGGTAAAAGGAAACTTTTTCGAAGCAGTATCTGTTTTTTGTTTTGGATTATCATCTATAACCAAGTTGTACTTACTAACACCATTTGAAAGAGAAAATCTACCTACAATAATTGTATTAGCTCCTTTTTTTTCTATATAAGCTTTTGTTATTTTATTCTGAAAATAAAATTTTTCAACTAAAAAGTTATCTGGAGTATTATTAACAAAAACAGTAATGTTAGTGGTACTAGTTCCTTCTAAACCTCCATTTACGTTTTTATAATTAGCTTTATTTATGATTAAAGGAAGTTGTTTTTCAAACTGAGAACTAGCACATTTAGAGAGCATGAATGATATGATAAAAAGGAATATAAATTTTATTTTATACATAAAACTTGATTTAAAGTTTAAAAGTAATATAAAATAATTTAAAGTTTGTAGTTTACAAAATAAGAATGTTGAGATGAATTTTCTATGAAAATAGAAGAGGTGTTTTAAAAAATAAAAACGAAGGTTGGATTTATTCTAACCTTCGTTTTTCACTATTAAGTTTCTAAAGTTTTTTATTTGTTAAACAATACAGAAGCTTGTCCGTATTGGAAATGGATAGGAATATGGCCTGGATCGTTTTTAAACATATAAAGATCTTTAGGAGGCTTTTCGAATAACATGATAATATCTGAACCACCAAATCTAAACTTTCCAAATTCTTGCCCTTTTACAACTGTTTTTCCTTGAAGATTAGTATACATATCGACTCCCGAAACTTGACACATTCCAATTGGTAAAATAGCTACTTTTCCAACTTCTGAACCTGCATCCATTATTACTAAACCTCGCGCTTGATTAAATTCATAACCATTTTCAGCACCGTCAGGAGCATCCCATTGCCCTTCTCCTGTTAATTCTACATTTAAAAATACGTTTCCTTCTACAGGAATAATTTCTAATATTTCACCACTTACTGGTGTGTGAAAACGATGATAATCAAACGGACTTAAAAAATAATGAATAAAAGTACCTCCATAAAAACTATCAGCATATTTACTGTGTTGTAATAACTCATCTACAGTACCAATACTATGAGTTCCTTTTAAGGAAACAACTGCTTGTTTCCCTGTTTCATCTAATACATTTCCATTATTATCAATTGGATAAAACTGTTTGTAAGTACAATCAGCAGGAGAAACAACAGTTTTGTTGTCGTTAGGAGCTGCAATTGGACGTAAAGGAGTTATACCAGTTTCTGAATCTGCATTATTAAATTCTCTGTAAAAAAATTGATTGAATGTTTTCCATGATGTTGAATTTTCTTCATATAAATGAAAATTATACATGGTATCAGCTTTAAATGAAGCCAAACTTTCTGATGTTAATGATGCTTCAGTGTCTAAAAAAGTACCCCAAGAATTGGCAGAATCTACCAACCAACTAGCAAACTTGTCAAAACTTTGCATAGTTAGATCTGTACCAGGAATTTTTTGATCTATTAGCCAATAGTATTGACATAATAAATCATATACTTTTTCATTATATCCGTTTTGTTGACCGTTACTTTTCCAAGCATTCGGATAATTTGGATCATTACTTTCATTAGGAATCATTCGATTATAGGTGTCTATATAATCAAAATAAGCTTCTATAGTTGTTGGCCAACCATATCCTTTAAGTTCATTGTCTATGGCATTATATAAATTAGAATCTAAGTTCTCCTTAGCTTTTTTAACAGCTATTTCTAAGGAAGCAGTTAATGCCTCTGCCATTTTTGGGTCTTCAGAAAGAATTGCTTTTAGTTTTTCTACAACAATGATGTGTGCATGTGCTTGTATTTCCATGGTAGTTCTCTGTTTTAATTACAATGTTTAGTATAAGGTTCTAAACCAAAGTTCTTAAAAAGAGTTATTTAATTGATGTTTTATGCAATAGAAGTACGTTTTTAGTGTACAGTTGTTTGTATAACTGGTATAGGAGTCATTTTAAAATAATATACTTTAAAAAAAAGAAGTATTTATTAACTACGTAGAATTTTCTCCATTTTTCGACCTCTGGCTAGTTCATCTATCAACTTATCTAAATAACGTGCTTGTTGTGTAAGTTTATTTTCTATTTCTTCTACTCTATATCCACAAACAACTCCTTTAATAAGTTGTGCATTCGGATTGAGTGTTGCGCTTTCAAAAAAGGTTTTGAAAGTAACTTTTTTAGCTATTAATTTTTGTAATTGTTGTTCATTAAAACCAGTTAACCATTCTATAACCTGATGTAGTTCTTCCTTTGTTCTATCTCTTCTTTCTATTCTGTCAAGATAATGAGGATATACAGAAGCAAATGTCATATTTGCAACACGTTCGTCATGATGGCCTGTGTCTTTCATAAATTTGGTTCTAAATAATCAGATTTACTATAAATTTACGAAATTAAGAGAATATAGGAAAAGGAAATAGTTAGCCTTGTTAAGGGGTCATCGTTTTTTATTCAAAAAATACAATTCCACTAATAAAATATTAAACCCCCAACCTAGCCAAGAAACAATTTTATAAGTATCCATTGGAGGAAGTTGAATGGTTGATACAATAATCCATTTAAACAATCTTAAACTGACAGCAGAAAGTGTTAATGCATAGCTTCTCATCATAAATTTCTGATGATTAATCCAGTTTTTTTGTTTAATGTATGCATATGCCTTATAGGTAAAGATAAACCAAAGTATGGCTTGAATTGAAAATGAAATTTTACTAAAAACCCCTCCATTTGCATAAACAGCCATAATTAACCCTGAAGGACTGGCTATACATAATACTAAAACTATATAAATCTTCCCTAAATTTTTATGAAGCTTAGGAACGTAATTTCTTACAGATGTTGAAAATTGAGTAATACCAGTAATTAAAACAAATATACTTGTATATACATGACTAAAGAAAGCAATTTGATAATGCTTGAATTTAATCACGTCTTCTTTAATGTTTAAAAAAGCAACATCAAAACGTATGGGCACATATTGAAGTGTTATTAAAACCATTAAGTAGGAAAAGTATACTAACGATAGGTAATAAACTGTTTTTAAGATATAGTTAGATATTTTAAACATGTTATCTATAATCTAACCCCTTCCAAAATAATCGTAATACTCACTCGCATTTTTTTCATACTTTAAAAGCAATTGAATATTCTTTTTTTCAATTTCAGTAAAATCACTTTTTATATCTGAATGCACAGGTATATACCAACTTTGAGCATCAAAAAAGACACGTAGAGGCCTGTTTTTAAAAGAGTATCCATGTCTCGCATAAATAGAATTTCTAATAATTGTTAAATCTCCCTTTTTTAAGTTTTCAACATCTTGTTTTGTAAGTAGTGTATTAGAAGCATTTATTTCATAAATTAAGTTTGTAGCAGTAATAAATTCGCTAGAAATCCATCTTTCTATTTCACCATTTCCTCTATCAACTTTTTTGTTTATCCATTTCACATACAAAGTTGATCTATCTAGCATTGTATTGCGATTGTAAGAAAATAGTTTCTTTTCTAAAGTATATTTTCTTTTTTTAATATTGATGTTTTTATAAGCTACCCATTTTCCAATAAGTTGGTTGTTTGAAATTGTAAATGTGAATTCACCATCATATTTATCATCACCTGGTTCTTTCGCCTTAAAAGAAAAAATATTATCTCCTTCATTTTTTATAGATCCATGAAAAGGTCTATCATTTCCAGCAACAACACTATGACCATAAACTAAACTTTCTTTAATAGAATCGATAGAAATATTTATTTTGTTTTCTCTATTCCATGTAAACCCTCCTGTGATAACAGCTTTTTTATCATAATCTTTTCCGTCATTTCTTTCAAAGTACCCTACCCAATAACCTAATAAAGGATTGGTTTTTTTAACTAATTTTTCAGTTTTTTGTAATGATTCTGATACTTCAATTTCTGTACCTTTTTCTATCTTAACTTTAGAATCAGGGTTTTTAATTTCAGGTTTACAACTTGAAATTAAAAATAAGATAATCGCTAGGTAAAATACGTTTTTCATCAATGGCTAATTTTTAATAGGTTATTATTTTTGTTTTCTTTTTTATCTAAAATAAGTTCTTTATTAATGTTTTACAAAATCGAAACCAGTAAAATGTTCGGAAATTCCGAATGTAGGGTAAGATAAAGATTCACAAACTGTATCTCCATACATAAAGTTAAAGATTAGATTATAATCTTCATTGTTTTTGTTGGAGTTGAAATAAGAGTCTAAAAGGGTTAATGCCTTTGAATTGTTTTTTTTAGCAGAGATAGCAGTGTTTTTTGCTACAAATTGTTCTTGTTTAACAAAATCATTTAGAGTTCGTAACCTTCCATTTTGTGCCCAATATATTGTTCTGTATATATATTCTTTAATCCGTTGAATGATTATTTCTTGAGAATAGGTTTCGCTTGTCCAAAAATAAGGAATACAAAAGCCTCTTTCTACATAAGCATTTAATTTAAATTTACTATCGAAATCAGTAGTGTAACGATTAGTCCAACCTCCTTTTGCATCGTCGGCAACGTTTATAAATATTTTAAAAGTACGACCGTTTTTTGAGTTATTCTTTTGATTAATGTTAGAAATAACGTCTGTAATTATTTCCTCAGCTCTACTATTTTTTAATTCTTTTATCTTGTCTGTTACGTGGTCTTTTGCCATAGGATTAAAACCTGTAATAGGAATTTCTAAATCATTCTTAGTATTCCCTTTTAAAAGTGCTAGATATTCTTTAAATCGATCAGGAGAGCGAGGTTTACTGTAAATTTCTAGCATAGTATCTAATACAGGAATAACTTCAAATTTCATAGGTGTTAATTTATTTCTTTTAATTTTTCAGAAAGTTGTTCTAGTCCTAAAACTCCTTCTATTTCTCCATTTTCAACAACAAAAATGTCTTCACACAAGAATTCTAAATCCTCATTTTCTTGTAATATCATATAAGCATGCATATTTAAAAAATGAGTATAATGTTCTTCTTCCACATTTTTATCACAAACAAAAATAAGCCCTTTTCTAGGAATGGAAACTAATAATTCTTTGGTATTTAGCATTTTATGAGCTTCTAACATGTGCTTTTGACTCATGATTTTTTCTGAGGCAAAAGAATAAATTCTACAAGATAAAACATTGTATTCTAGATCTTCATCAGTTGGATTCCAAAAAGTAAAAGGGATATCAAAATTATCTAAATTTCGTTTTCCATTTTCTTGAAGCATTTTATAAAAATCTTCTTCATTATTACCGTTTTTTATATGGTATAATTCGTATTTATCCTCTTCAACAGGATTTTCTTCATCAATCATAAGATAAGCAACAACAACATCAGCATAATTATTTTCTCGTTCATGAAAAGTGACTGCAATTTCATTAACTAAGTCTAATTCTTTCGTTTTTAAAGAAACTAAAGAAGGAAATATGTTTTCATATTGTAATGTAAGGTTAGCTTCATCTATAGTTTTAACCTGAGTTGGCTTTTTTCTAGGCCTAACATTTACAGGTTCTTTTGGTCCTAAACCAAATATTTTTCTAAATAAGTTCATTCTAATTAATTATTGAGTTAACAGTATATATAGTCTATAAATCCTTGTTTTTCTAATATGGAATAGAGAGACAAGTAAAAATAGTGTAATAGTAGTATGCTTGTTTAATAACAACTTATATCTGTTAGAACTTAATTAATAATTGCAATCGTTTTTAAGTTGTATTCTATTCTTAGGTTTGGCTATCTTAGAAAATTTATTTTATATTAATTATTTGAGTTGGTTTTAATATAGGTAAATTATTAAACCGCAATAATAATTGTGCTATAGCAATAGTATCTTGTTCGCAATAATTTGTAATTCTTGGTAAGTTTTGTTCTTTATAATACACATTGGCAACCTCACTACCATTTATATCTTGTTTTGGTGAAGGAACACCTAAAATATGGGTTAATAATTTTAAAGAAGTATAATGCTTATAGTCTCCAAATTTCCATAACTCCATGGTATCTATATGAGGTATTTCCCAAGGTTTTTTGCCAAAAAGATTTAATTTTTCGGGAAGTTGTATTTTGTTTACAATCATTCTACGAGCAATATATGGGAAATCGAATTCTTTACCATTATGAGCGCATAGAATGTGTTTTTTTAAATTGAAATGAGTATCTAAAAGAGTTTTAAAATCTAATAGTATTTTTTCTTCATCATCATTGGCAAAAGAAGTGATTCTTAATTCATATGCACCTTCTCGAATAACAAAGTAACCAACAGAAATACAGATGATTTTACCAAATTCAGCCCAAATTCCGGCCTTATGATAAAACTCTTCAGCAGTAAATTCTTCTTTTCTTTGGTATTGAGTTTTAAGTGTATATAATTCTTGTGTTTCTTCGGCAAGATTGTTCCAATGCTCGTGTTGAGGTATGGTTTCTATATCTAAAAATAAAATATTCTGTAAATCAACAGTATTAATCATTTTAAAGCAGCAATTTTTTTATAAATATAAATAAAAAAACCAGTCTTATGACTGGTTCATTAAATCTTCTATCTCTTCTGCTTCAATAGGAATATTTCGCATTAAATTAAAAGGTTCTCCTTTTTCTTGAATTACAACATCATCTTCTAAACGAATTCCAAATCCTTCTTTAGGAATATAGATTCCTGGTTCAACAGTAAAAATCATGTTCGCTTGCATAGGTTCATGTAATAAACCATAATCATGTGTATCTAAACCTATATGATGAGAAGTACCATGCATAAAGTATTTTTTATAGGCAGGCCACTTAGGATCTTCATTTTGAACATCTGCTTTATCAATAAGTTTTAAGTCCAGTAACTCAGAAGTCATTAATTTACCTACTTCTATATGATAGTCTGCCCAAATAGTACCAGGAACTAACATTTTTGTTGCTTCATTTTTAACTCTGTTTACAGCATTATATACTGCTTTTTGACGTTCAGAAAAACGCCCAGAAACAGGAATAGTTCTACTCATGTCACTAGCATAGTTGGCATATTCAGCAGCTACATCAAACAAAATTAAATCACCATCTTTACATTGCTGATTGTTTTCAATATAGTGTAAAACATTTGCATTATTACCACTTGCAATTATAGGAGTGTAAGCAAATCCTTTAGATCTGTTCATTAGAAATTCGTGTACAAATTCAGCTTCAATTTCATATTCCCAAACATTAGGCTTTACAAAGTTTAAAATTCTTCGAAACCCTTTTTCAGTAATATCACATGCTTTCTGCATTAAATCAATTTCTATTTGATCCTTTACAGAACGTAAACGTTGTAAAATAGGATTACTTTTTGCTACTGAATGTGCAGGGTATTTATTAAATAACCATTTTGTAAAACGTGCTTCTCGTGTTTCTGTTTCTATTTTAGCTCTGTAGTGTTCGTTAGTATTTATATAAACAGTTTCTGCTAAGGCCATCATTTCTGCTAATACCTTTTCTAAATCTTGTAACCAAAAAACAGTGTTAATTCCACTTGTTTCAAAGGCACTTTCTTTGTTTAGTTTTTCACCTTCCCAAACAGCGATATGTGCATTGGTTTCTTTTAAAAATAAGACTTCACGTAAATTTTCTTTCGGGCAATTTGGAAAAACAACCAAAATACTTTCTTCTTGATCTACACCACTTAAAAAAAAGATATCTCTATGTTGTTCAAAAGGTAAAGTACTATCTGCACTTACAGGGTAAATATCATTTGAATTAAAAATAGCTAAACTATTTGGCTTCATTTGTGCCATAAAGTTTTTCCTGTTTTTAATAAATAAATCCTTCTTAATTGGTAAGTATTTCATTTTTAATTTGATTTTAAAATTAAGCTGAAATCAAAAATAAAAAAAGACTTGTTTATCAACGAAGCCAAATGGCATTATTTTATGTTTTTACGTATTCTACTTACATGTCGTTTAGAAATTCCTAAAAAAGAAGCTAAATAATGCAATGGAATGGTTTGTAATAATTCAGGGTCGTTAGCCAATAATTTTAAATAACGTTCTTCTGGTGATAAGGTGAGTAAATCAATACGATAATCATCAATTAAAAAAATTTGATTTTCAATAAGATTATAATAAAAACGATTAAAAGCCTTGTTTGTAGTAATAAGATGTTTAAAATCAATTGAATTTATAATAAGTAAATTACAATTACTTAAAGCTTTGATACTTTTTCTAGAGGCTTTTTGTTGTAAAAAACTTTTTAAAGCAGCAGTACAGGTGTTTTTTAATGCTAAGTAGGTGGTTTTTTCTTCTTCTAAAACAGAAATTGAATGTTGCAAAACACCACTTTCTATAAAACAGAAATAAAGACAAATTTTATTCTCTAATACGAAATAAGCGTTTTTTTTGATTTTTAGAGGTTTAAAATAACTTAAAATTTCAGGAATATGAATAAATAGATTTTCATCTATAATAATCGATTGTAAATAAATTTCGAATTGCTGATGTGTTGCACTCATATGAAATAGCATTATACAAATATAAATGAATACACTGCGAATATTAATATATCGTCTTTTATAGCTAGCGCAGACACTATTTTTAATGTAAAATTTTAGAGGTCAGTAGTTATTTACTTATTAATTCTGCTTGATAAATTTTATTTCCTACAACCATTTTCGTAATCAAGTTGTTGAATATTGTTGCCTTGCTCTGTGATCGATTTATTCTAAAACAGAATTCGTTAAAATATCTATTAAGATTATCATCACTAACCCAAGAATAGGTAGTTCTTATCCAAGATTTAACTTGATGTATCATTGTGTGTAGCGCTTTGAAGTTTAATCCTTTATTGCTTTCTATTTGAGTTATATTAAATGCTTTTGCAATTGGCCTATAACCTCTCCATTTGTCTGTTGTTACTTTAGCTTCTCGGCTGATGTGATTTACAAAGATGTACTGTAGTGATTGAGCTGAAAAATCCTCTATTTTCATAGCGTACATCCTTTTAACTTTTCCGTTCTTACTAAGCTGAATGGCTGTTACTGCTTTCTTTTTCTTGCTATGATAACTTCTACCTGTCTTACCTGCATCTTTACCGCCAAGAACAAATTCATCAACGTGTACCTCTCCATCCATAGGGTTATTTCCACTGGAAGACATCGCTTCTCTTACTTTGAGCATAAATAATCTAGCTGTTTTTTCGGTTACCCCATAACGAACTCCCATATAACTTGCTGACAAGCTTTTTGTAGATGTAGCCATTTCGAAACAAATAAAAAATGCTTTTCGAACACCAAATTTAACCTTATGAAAAAGCGTTTCTGCTGTGGCTGATTCTGTGTGCCTACAAATATTACATTGTCTAGAAAAATCAGCACGAGATTGACAAGCTGTATGATTACATCTAGTGCATTTAAACTCTGTTGCTGATTTTATTTGAGCTAAATATTCCTTACAATCTTCATCTGTTTTGAACCGATCAGAGAACTCTAGAAGATTTTGACCCTTGAAAACATCCATATTTTAATATCTTTATTAGTCATTAAGATACGCATTTAAATACTGACCTCTATCTATTTAATTAAAGGAAATCATGAAAATGCAGCTTTACAAAATACTCGAAGATTCGAATGGATTAAAGATTATTTTGAATTAGGAATAAAGGATAAAGATGCGCCTAATGGAAAACGAAAAATTACATTATTACATTATGCTATGAAAGTTTGGCGTTCTTCTTTTAGAGGAACTTGGCATTTATATGGACATTCTCACGGACATTTACCTGATGATATACATTCATTATCATTTGATGTAGGTGTAGATTGTCATGATTTTTATCCGTTATCATATGAAGAAGTTAAAAATAGAATGAAACAGAAACAATGGACATCTCCGTTTGCTAATGAAAAATAAATTTAAGATTAAATTAATATGAAAAAGAGCACTTTTAATGACTTTACTCTGTTTTACAATAATAGAAATTCTGATAATTGGAATTTTGCGAAGCATTATATACCAAAACAATTTGAATCAAAATATATAATTCATTGGAGCGTAGGAATAATTAATGATTTTCCTTTTGATAGATATCCTTTGAATAATATAACATTTAAAGATATGAATGAGCGAGTAAAAATAGAACAAGAATTTAATATTTTATTAAAAGAAGAAAAAAGGTATAAATCTATTTCAATTATTGATTTGGCGAGCAGATTTAATATACCATGTTCGCATAAGACAGTAGATCTTATTCCAGAAACACCTGGAGTTACTTTATTAGAAGATTTAACTTTATTAAAACTTAAACAATCATTAAAAAGACTTTCTGAAAATTCAAAATTAAATTTACTTATTTATAATTTTGAAGATTATCAGCATTATACCAACTTAAAAGAAGAATATATAAATATTGCTTTAGAAAAATATTTTAAAATTGAAGATAATGAAGAAATGTATTAAAATTAGAAAAAGAATTTTAGGACTTTATATTACTTAAGTATTTAAAATCAAAATATAAGAAGAGTAAGTAAAATAATAAATTGTAATTATATAAAATTAAGCTGCACAAAAATCACGGTAAACAGGGAATCAAAATCCCCTGTTTACCGTGTAAAGATGTAGTATCTATTTAAGTAATTTAGCATCAAATTAATTAAATAAAACCTCAAAATTATGTTTAAAAACATTTCAAAATTAGGTAAAAACCTAAACAAATCTCAACAGCAAGAAATCAATGGAGGATTTAAGAAGGGACCTATAGGAACTGAATGTGGAGGAGATGGTTCATTTATATTTCAAGATGAAATAAAAGTGTGTTGTTTCCAACCAGGTAAATTTTTAGGACAAGGAACTTATATTTGTTAATATAATTTTCCTCCTTTATCATTACCCTTTGTATATTTAAAAAACCTCTTTTTTATATACAAAGGGTTTATTGTATTTATATTTTTCAATAGAATAAAATAAAAACACTATCATAAATAAACTCCTCAAATTTAATATTTAGAATTTGAAGTAATATTTTAATCAAGTCACATTTCTTAGTATATTTGAATGATAATCGTTAATTTTTTGTTTTAGAGTAATTGCTTATACCTTCTTTTTCTAATTCAATTATAAAGTCTTCTAAATTTTCACAATATTTATTGAGGCAATTAAATTTAAAACTTTTTTTATTTTTAAAAATTAACTTGAAACTAGGGTGATTTTTAAAAGAATTTCTATAATTATACCCTATAATATTTTTTAAAAGAATTCTTTCATATTTAGTTTTTTCTAAAAAAATAGATTCATTACTTAAAGTTATTTTAATTTCTTTAATGTAAAATCTTTTTACTATTTCTAAAATAATAAAACTAAACAAAAAATTAAAACAAATGAAAGTAACATAATCATTTTTTAAATAGCTAGTTATCATTAAAGATATTACAATACTTACACTATAATAAAATAGATTAATCGTCTTAATTCTATATTTCATTCATTAAAAATTTTAAATATGAGACCAAAATATTTAATATTTTGTAGAAAATAAGTAATATTGCAGTATTAATTAAGAAATGAAATTACAAAACATACATAGAAACACACAATTCGAACTTTGTTCGTATGATTTTCGCCCGAGTATTTTGCGAAAAGGAGGCTATGTATATCTAATTCAACGATGATTTAAGTAAATTATAATAAGAAATAATACAGTATAAGCGTCCAATTTAAAAATTGGACGCTTTTTTTATGAAAAAAAATAAAAAATGTTTAGTTAAGAAAAGTAAATAAATAAAGAAGTAAAAAACAAGAAACAATTGAGAGACAGCCTTTTGTATAAAATGTTTATAATCTGTAAAATACGGACAGGGAGCCTAATGCTTTTATTTTAGTTAAACAATTGATTGTCAGTAAATTAATATTTATTTTTTCTTGTGTAATTAAAAAAGGTGTCCCATCTTTGCATCGTCGAAACGTAACAAAATTATTGTTTTGATATTCTGAAAAATAAATATGTATAAATTCAGAAACATTTAAAAAAGTAAAATAATCATAATTAGTAAATAAAATGAAACAGTATTCACAACATATAACACCCAACTATTTTGAGTTTCGCTCGCCGAGTAGCCTTTATGTACTATGTAGTGATGAAGATTTTAAATATAATAAGGAGATATACTATGATGATATAAGTTAATTATATACAATATAATAAAAATGAAAAGCATCTCCATACAAAAAAGGAGATGCTTTTTTTATGGAATAAAATTAAGGAAGAACAAGCCAATTTGGTGGTGGCCACGGTTTTGAAAACCGTTCGGAGTTAACGACTCGTGTGGGTTCGAATCCCACTTCTTCCGCAATAGGAGAATAGGTAAAATATTGGTTTGTTACGCTTAACTGCTAATTAAGTCCATGTAAAAATGGTGAAGGTTCGATTCCTTTGTTCTCCGCAAAAGACAAGATGGCTGAAAGGTTAAGGCAACGGACTGCAAATCCGTTTTTTATGAGTTCGAATCTCATTCTTGTCTCAATGATTGATATAATTTCAAATGAATTTGAAAATTATGTAAATCCAATTTGTGATTAAATGAGAAGGCGTAGCAATCTCATTCTTGTTTCAAGAAAATAAGATCATTGACATACTGGAAAATTTAAAAAATGCGCTGTTCGTATAATGGTTAGTACATCTGACTTTCTATCAGAAAATACGAGTTCAATTCTCTTACAGCGTACAAATTTATAATTAAAAATGGAAGTGTTGAGCAATTGGTTGGCTCGACAGACTGTAAATCTGTTCTCTTCGGAGCTTGTAGGTTCAAATCCTACCACTTCCACAAAAAGTACTGTAGCACAATGGCTAGTGTATCCGACTGTCTCTCGGAAAGTTGCGGGTTCGAATCCCGTCAGTACTGCAAAGAAGTACTGATGGAATGAGAAGTTTATCTCGAGCAAAGTCGAGAGGAATCCCGTCAGTACTGCAAAACTGGGAAGATAACGATTGGGTGTTTACCTGCTTTGGATGCAGGAGGTTGTAGGTTCGAGTCCTACTTCTCAGACAAAAATGCGCTGTTAGTAACGGTTAGTACATCTGACTTTCTATCAGAAAATAGGAGTTCGATTCTCCTACAGAGTACAAATAAAATGCAGGAATGGCGGAATTGGCATACGCGTCTGATTTAGAATCAGAATTTTGAGAGTTCGAGTCTCTCTTCCTGTACAAGTAAAAGATTTAGAATTTATTTCTTTCTCTAGAAGATAGACCTGTGATGTAATGGTTAGCATACAAGATTTTGATTCTTGTTGTATAGGTTCAAATCCTGTCAGGTTTACAAATGATGATTTTAGTTTATTTAAAATAAAAGGAAGTCATTTAAATGGAAGTGTTGAGCAATTGGTTGGCTCGACAGACTGTAAATCTGTTCTCTTCGGAGCTTGTAGGTTCGAATCCTACCACTTCCACAAAAAGTACTGTAGCACAATGGCTAGTGTATCCGACTGTCTATCGGAAAGTTGCGGGTTCGAATCCCGTCAGTACTGCAAAGAAGTACTGATGGAATGAGAAGTTTATCTCGAGCAAAGTCGAGAGGAATCCCGTCAGTACTGCAAAACTGGGAAGATAACGATTGGATGTTTACCTGCTTTGGATGCAGGAGGTTGTAGGTTCAAGTCCTACTTCTCAGACAAAAATGCGCTGTTAGTATAACGGTTAGTACATCTGACTTTCTATCAGAAAATAGGAGCTCGATTCTCCTATAGAGTACAAAATTAAATGCGGGAATGGCGGAATTGGCATACGCGTCTGATTTAGAATCAGAATTTTGAGAGTTCAAATCTCTCTTCCCGTACAAATAAAGAATTAGAATTTATTTCTTTCTCTAGAAGATAGACCTGTGATGTAATGGTTAGCATACAAGATTTTGATTCTTGTTGTATAGGTTCGAATCCTGTCAGGTTTACAAAATGTTGATTTTAATTTATTTAAAATAAAAGGAAGTTATCTAAACGGAACAATAGCAAAGTTGGTCAATGCATCGGATTGAAGCTCCGAAGATACAGGTTCAATTCCTGTTTGTTCCACAAAAAAAATGTTAAAAAGAATGAATTATGAAAAAAGAAAAATGGAAAAGTTTTAGTGGTAAAGTATTTGAAAAACCTATAATTAATGTTATTGAAAATGCAATTATAAAAGAACAAAAGGCAGGATACCGTTTAAAAATTTATGTGGGTTCAGATTCACAAGCTTATAAAACCCATGTAGAATATGCTACAGTTATTGTAGTATTAAGAGAAGGAAAAGGAGGATTTATGTTTGTTAGAAATGATAAAGGCACAAAACAAATAGGTATTAAAGAACGTATGCTTAAAGAAGTAACGATGTCTGTTGAAGTTGCCTATGAAATTTGTAACGTATTAGATAAATATGATGTTGATTTAGAGGTACACGCAGATATTAATACAGATCCTAAATTTGAATCTAATATAGCACTGAAAGATGCTATGGGATATATTTTAGGTATGGGATTTAAATTTAAAGCGAAGCCTTATGCATTTGCAAGTTCTTCTTGTGCAGATAGTATGGTTTAATAACAGTATAATATTAAAAAATGAATTTCCCTGGAGATTCATTTTAAAAAGGAATATAGTTTAATTGGATAAAATTTTAGAGTACGATTCTAAAGATGCGGGTTCGAGTCTTGCTATTCCTACAAAATTTAAAATATTTTTTATTACGCAAAAAGAATGCGTAATACCATAGAACATTTGTAGTGTTATTATGAAAAAGAAATAACGTCGAAGGGAGAATTGCAAAGAAAAAGAGAAAGTGGCCTCATCATAACGGGGAGTATGGTGAGGTAAATTAAAAAAGTTCATAAACATATTAAGGAGTAATAGTTTTATAATAAAAGACTATCTCTCTATAATTAAAAATATCAAGCGAGTCTTGTTGCGTGTTTCTGTATAACACCATTGTATACAGCTCTACAGTTTTTGTATGGAGTTTGTATATGCAACTTGACTTGAAGGTTTCGATTATTCACCAAAAAATAATCACACTCTAAGGGTTGTAGGTTCGAGTCCTACCATGATTAAAAATCATGTAGTTCAATTGGTAGAACATTAGATTATCTAGACTGAAAATCTAGACTTAGGTTACACCTTTATGGTAAGTTGGTTCGAATCCAATATTAACTCAAGCTCATCATCTTATAAAACTGATGAATTAGGAAAAAACAATACGTTTTAAATTCGTTCTGCAAAAGAACACTCTTAAACGTACTTTGAGATTCTTATTTTTAGTATAAGTAAATACTGCTTTTTTAATAATCAGTTGTTACTATTTATAGTTACAATCCATTTTTAATAATAAAGTATAAACTAGTAGTAAACATAAATATTTCCGTTAGCTTAAAAGTATTTAAGCGTATTGTTTTTATTAAATACAAAAAAGAAAATTTCTATATAAGAGATTATTATAAATAAAAAATAAAATGAAAAAAGTAAGAATTAACACAGGAAAAGTTGGATTAGTTTTCAAAAAGGGAGAATATCAAAAAGTACTAAATAAGGGAACTTATTGGTTAGGTTTTAATCAAGAGGTGGTTATCTATGATATTACACAAGAATTTCATTCTAATGTAGCTATTGAAATTTTATTGGAAGATAAAGAGTTAGTAGAGATGCTAGAAATTGTTCAAGTAAAAGATAATGAATTGGTTTTAGTATATGAAAATGAAAACTTTAAAAGAGTATTACAAGCAGGAAGGTATATCTTTTGGAAAGGTTTAATAAACAGAACATTTCAAAATATAGATACTAGTAAAATTTACATTACAGAAAATTTAGATAAATCATTGTTTAGTAACTACGAATTAAATAAATACATACGTTTATTTGAAGTTGCTACTTATGAAAAAGCGATTTTATTAGTAGATGATGTACATACAAAAACTTTAACAGGAGGAACCTATCGTTTTTGGAGAAATGACACGTCTATTAAAATATCAAAAGCAGATACAAGACAGTTACAATTAGAAATTGGAGGTCAAGAATTATTAACAAAAGATAAAGCAACAGTAAGAATCAATTTTTATACACAATATAAAGTTGTTAATATAGAAAAAGCTTTATTAGATAATAAAGAGTATGAAAAACAATTATACCTTTTAATGCAACTTGCTTTAAGAACGTATGTTGGAGGGTATAGTTTAGATGAATTGTTAGAAAAGAAAGAAGATATTGCAATTGCTGTATTTGATGAAGTATCTAAAAAGACAGAAAATTTAGGAGTAACTGTTCTTAATTGTGGGATTAGAGATGTAATTTTAACTGGTGATATGAAAGAAATTATGAACCAGGTTTTGATTGCACAAAAAAAAGCACAAGCAAATATTATTACTAGGCGAGAGGAAACGGCTTCTACTAGAAGTTTATTAAATACAGCTAAACTAATGGAAGGTAATGAAATGTTGTTCAAACTAAAAGAAATGGAATATGTAGAAAAAATTGCAGATAAAATTGGAGAAATCACCCTTTCAGGAAATGGAAATATGGTGAAAGAGTTAAAAGGAATTTTTACTGTTAATAAATAAAAATTGTTTAAAAAATGATAATAGGGAGAGTAATAATCTTAATTAAAATAAAAAATCAACGATGATAAGGATATCATCGTTGATTTTAATATATTTAAATCTCTATTCTGTTAAAACAATTATTTTTTCTTCTTTTGTCCGGCTCTTTTTTGAGCTTCTTGTTGTTCTTGAGCTTGTTTCATAGCATTATCTAAACGCTCTCTAAACTTACTCTTCTTTATTGGTTTCTTCTTGTTTTCTTCAATTTTAGCATGAATTTTAGCTTCATCTATTACATAATTCTTAATAATAAGCATAATTGCTATCGTTAATAAATTAGAAACAAAGTAGTATAAACTTAATCCACTAGCATAGTTATTAAAGAAGAATAACATCATAATAGGAGAGAAGTAAATCATATACTTCATCATCTTACTCATATCTGGCATACCTTCTTGTGCAGGTGCCTGCATATTTGCTTGTTGACTTTGATTCATTTTCATATAAAAGAAAATAGCAACAGAAGCTAAAATTGGAAATAAACTAATATGATCTCCATAAAAAGGAATCTTAAAAGGTAGTTTAGCTACAATATCATAAGAAGATAAATCATTTGTCCATAAAAAAGCTTTTTGACGAAAATCTATATTTGTAGGGAAAAATTTAAATAGAGCAAAGAATACTGGCATTTGTAATAATGCAGGTATACAACCAGACATCATACTAACTCCTGCTTTCCGTTGAACAGCCATTACTTCTTGTTGACGTTTCATTGCATTTTCTTTACCAGGAAGTCTTTTGTTAATTTCTTCCATTTCTGGACGAATAACTTTCATCTTAGCACTAGATAAATAAGATTTATATAAAACAGGTGATAAAATAATTCGAACAACTATAGTCATCAAAATAATAATCAATCCATAGTTTCCAATAAATCCCTTAAGAAGATTAAATACAGGGTAAAATACAGTTCTATTTAAAAAACCGAAAATTCCCCAACCTAAATCGTTTATTTCAACTAAATCAGTTCCTTCATATGTCTTTAATAAATTATAATCAGTAGGTCCGTAATACCATTGCATATTATAATTTAATTCTCCTCCTTTTAAAACTAAAGGTGTATTTAAAGAAAATGTTTTTGTAAAAACACTATCTTTCTCTTCACCAAGATAATCTACTAGTTTTAACTTTGAGTCAGAAAAAGGAGTATCTGTTAGTAATGCAGTAGAAAAGAAATGTTGTTTGTATGCTACCCAGTCTACATTATTACCTACTTCATCTCCCTTACTTTGTATATAATCTACATCACCATCTTCTTTATAATAATAATAAGTATACGTATTTTCTGTACGTAAACTTTTTTCATTACGAAAAGCTTTTAAGTCCCAGTTTAAATTCATTTTTTGTGAAGTATTTATAACAGAACCTAAACCTTGAGAACGAACAGCAAAATCTATTCTATAGTCATTTGGTTTAATTTCATAACGATATTCTAAAAATTTACTATCAGATACTTTTAACTTCATAGAAAGAATAGTATTCTCCCCATTTTTTGTTTCTGTAGGAATAAATAATAAATCCTTTGTATTTAAAATTCGATTGTCAGTAGTACCAAAATTAAGATTAAAAGAAGCATTCTTATCTTTAATAATGTGTAATGGTAACGAATCGTATGTTTTATAATTTTTTAATAGAACTTTTGTAATCTCTCCACCTTTATTGTTTATAGTAAGTTGTACTAACTCATTTTCAAGAACAGTTTCGCCTTCTTTTCCATTAATAGCACTATAAGCAAAAGCACCTAATTGATTTTTTAATTCAATTTGTTTCAAAGAATCATTTACAACACCATTAGCACCTAATGAACCTTGTATTACTTCATTTTGTATAGTTTGTTCTGTTTGATCCTTTTTAGGTTGATCTTGTTCAACTTCTTTTTTACCTGTGTTCATCCACCATAATAGGATACCACCAAGTAAAAGCATTCCTATAAAGGAGTTAAAATCAAATTTTTTTTCTTCCATTGATATATTTTAAGTGTCAACTTGTCATTCTCTCAAAAATTGTCTGAGAAAATCGCGACAAATGTAGCAAAACTACACCTCTTTTTTGTTGTTTAATTAGATTTAATTTATAGTTTATATATAACGCAAATGGTATTCCATTTTATAAATTTGTTATTATTAAATTAAAAACGATGAATAAAAAATATACTATTCAAAAAAGCCCCTTTAAAGTACCTACAACTGATGGGAAAATAATAGAAGAACATTTTGGAAATGCTACTGATGGAAATTCAAAATTAAGTATTGCGCATATGATAGCGCCAGTAGGATGGAGTGAGCCTTTTCAAGTACCTGAATTTGAAGAATACACTTATATAATTAAAGGTAAAAAACAATTTATAGTAGATGGTGAAATTGTAATTCTTAAAGCTGGGGAATCTATTAAAATAGAGAAGGGGGTAAGAGTTCAATATTCTAATCCGTTTGAAGAGGAGTGTGAATATTTGGCTGTATGTTTGCCTGCCTTTTCTATAGATTTAGTAAACAGAGAAAATGTATAAAAAACTATATGTATTAAAACAATAAAGCCTAAATGAGATAAAAATTCATTTAGGCTTTATTGTTTCTTTTGTATTAATTTTACTACGAACAAATAGGTTGAGAACCATCTGGACAAGTTGAATTACAAGGTACATTAATAATACCAAAAGAAGTAAAACAAACCCCAGTAGAACCACCTGTTCCACCACCACCGTTTAAACAAGGGTGACCTGGACGTACATGACAAGGACAACCTGGAGGAGCGATATCACAGTCCCCAAAACCACCATTAATTTTTTTCTGTTCTGATTTATTAATAGTTTTTCCTAATTTTAAAATTGTTTTTTTCATAATTTATAGATTTTAAAAATTTATTTTATTTATTAATGAACAACTGAAAAACAAGCACAATTAAAAATATTATAATTGTCTAACCCGCTACACCAAGGAAGAATTTTACATTCTTTAGTAGATCTATTTCTACCAAAACTTCCTTTTATTGTTTTCAATTCTTTTTTATTTAATATGATTCCTAATTTTAAAATTGATTTTTTCATGATTTTAATGGAGGTTAATTAATATTATTTTTGCATTCAAGTAATTTTACCAAGCAACATAACAAGTTCCAGTACCAACTACAATGCAATATTTATCATCTATCCTAGGGCATATTGCAATATTGCTACATATTCCAATGCCACCATTTATTTCCTTTTGTTGATTTCTATTTAATACTTTCCCTAAGTTTGAAATTGATTTTTTCATGATAACTAAATTATTTTAAATAAAAGTAAAGTGAACCAAAGTCCACTTTACTTGATTGATTAGTTCAAAGACAACTGGTAATTACATTTTTGAATTCCCTGAAAATCTCCCTTCTATAAACTAATGTGATTAATTGAATTGAATTATACGTTTCTTTTTTAAGCAATATGATATCCTCCGTTACCATCACAAAAATAAATACAATGAGGTCTTACACAAGTTGTTGGTGAAGTAGCTGCTCTACAAACATCTCGACAACTACGTGTGTCAATACGAATAAGTTCTCTTCCTCCTGTAATTTCTTGTTGTTTACTTTTGCTTAAGGTTTTTCCTATTGATAATAAATTTTTCATGATTATTATTTTAAATATGGTTAATTATCTCGATAGTTTAAGACCTTCAAGATTTATGTCCTTATATAAAGTTGGTAGTTGATTTTTAAATTAAATTTAATCACGACAACAAATACAATGACCTTGTGGGTGTAAATGGTATCCTATAGCACAAGTTTCTTCTGCTTGAATAAAATAACCTGCGGTACACACAAAAGGTTGTATTATTTTTCTTCCACCAGTGATTTCTTGCTGTTCATTTTTGTTTAATGCTTTACCTATGATTAATAATTTTTTCATAATATATGTTTTTAACTTTTGATTAAATGTGATTTTTAACAGGAGATTAGGTTGTATTTCACAATAAAAGTGTGTTTTTTTTATAAATAACACAATGTCTTTTGTATAGATGTTGTTATTTATTTCATATTCGTTAATCATTCTAAATAAAAAACTCTTTAGATTAAAATCTAAAGAGTTTAATTATATTATTTTATTTAAAAATTTAATTACCCAAGAATGTGGTGAAATCTATAAGATAATTAGAATATGAACAATTACTAGGAAAAGGAATATCAGTATCTCTATAAGGTCTAGCAACAATAATATTATGATACAATTTATTAGATAAAAAATTTGAATTTACTAAAAAAGTATTATTGAATTCTCCTAAAAGGACATCTATTTCATCTTCTAATGTAAGTTGCTTAAATTGTAAATATCCTGTATTAAACCCATCATTATTTAAAGGGTGAGCTGTAGATATTATTGAATTAAGACTACCACTTAGAGATAATCTTAGACCTTTAGGGAAATATAATTCAACACAATTATGAATGGTTACTTGATTTATGAATGAATTCACTAATGCTTCAACTGTAATAGTAGGATTAGGTTTAGGGAAAGGAGATGGAAAAACAGATGTTCCTGAAGGGAAGTCTGAATCTATTATAATTTGAGCAGCAACAGTAATAGGTCGTGGTGGAGATTGATTACCATGAACAGGCCCTGGTGCTCTAGGATTTAAATCTACTCTAATATAACCAGAAAGAATATTTATAAAAGCAAGTTTAAAAGGAGAGTTATTTGGCACTTGAGAACCTAATAATTCTTTTAAAGAAATTTTATTTCTACCATTTAACTTATTTTGTAATTCATTTAAAGCTGCTTGGTTATTTCCTCCAATTACTTGAGCAGAAATATAAGATACCCATTCTAATTTCTTTTTAAAAGAGCTATTATAACTAGTTTTATTAGTTATAATTATTTCTTTTTTTACTTTTTTATTTATTTGTTTACTTTCATCTAAATTCGTTACTAAATCATCTACATTATCATTGCATGAAAGAAAAAACAAACAAAATACTATTAAAATACTTTTTAAAAAGTTCATAACTATTAATTTTAAAAGATTAAAAACTATAATATTAAATTATTTTTTTTGAATATTTTGTATTTTTATCCAAGTGCTGTTGTTATTTTCATATTTGGAACTAAAATATTCATATTCGATATTTAAGATTTAAAAAATTTTTTTTAAAGTATATTCTTTTCTTCTACTTGATACAGGAACTTTAATATCTGAATTTAAAATTAGATAACCTTGCTTACTATATTTAACTACTTGTTTTTTATTAACAATGTATGATTGGTGACAACGTATAAAAATAGTTTCTGTAAGAATTTCCTCTATTTTTTTAATAGGTTTAGAAACTACAATTTTATCTTGCTGAGTGGTAAAAAAAGTGGTGTAATTACCATCTGATTTACAATAAAAAATATCATCTTCATAAATAGCATATACACTATCTGTCGTTTTTAAGATAACTCTTTTATTTTTTGTTCCACTAAAATATTCACTAGAAATTTCAATTAGTTTTTCTAAATGACTTTCTTTATTTTTATTTTCAATAGCTTTATTTACAGCTTCTACAAATTCTATTTCATCTATAGGTTTTAAAATATAATCTAAAGCCCCCACTTTTATTGCTTTTAAAGCATGTTTATCATAACCTGTTATAAAAATGACTTCAAAGTCTTTATACAGTGTGTTTTTTAAAACATCAAACCCAGTACCATCTCCAAGATCAACATCTAAAAATATTAAATCGGGTTTTTTTTCTTCTATTGTTTTTTTTGCAGTAGCAACACTATTTGCTTCGGCTATGATTGTTATTTTGTCGTTAAAATTAGTTGCAATTTTTTTAGCCACATCTGATCTTACATGAGCTTCATCATCTATTAATATTGCTTTAATCATTTTCTGTTAATTTATAAGGGATATTTAGTTTAACGACAACGCCAGATTGCTGGTTGTTATTATTTGTTTTATTAATTATTTCAATTCCTTTTTTTGTGGAATTTTTTAAATATTTATCTATGAGTAGAGTAGAAGTAGACCTTTCTTTATTTTTATTTGTTGAATTTATCCCAACTCCATTATCTTCAATTATACATTTTAAAAAGTTATCCTTTAACTCTAAGGTTAATTTTATTTTTCCTAAATAATTTATTCCAGAGAAACCATGTTCAATACTATTCTCTATCATAGGTTGTATTAACATTGGAGGAATAAAAATAAAATCTTCTTCTTCAACATTTAATAAGTTAATTTCAAATTCAAACTTATTTGGAAACCGAAATTTTTGTAATTGAATATATTTTTTCAACGCTTCTAACTCTTCATTTAATAACACAAAATTTTGTGTAGAATTTTCTAAGATTAATCTTAGTAATCTAGAAAATTTTAACAAGTAGCTAGTCGCTTTATCTGGATTTTCTTGTATCTCATTTTGTATAGCATATAATGTGTTAAATGTGAAATGCGGATTCATTTGTGACCTTAACAAACGTTGTTGCATTTGAATGTTACGTTTTTCAAAACGATATTGCCTTTGTTTGTACAGTAAAATACTAATAACAACAATGAGTATTAATAAAGCTGATAGAAAAAAGAGTCTTTTTAAATTTTTTATTTCTAAATCTTTTTTTTCTGCTAAGGTTCTTTTTTCATTATCAATTGATTTTTTAAGAGCAACAAGTTCTTTGGTGTATTTATTTGTGTATTTACTTTCTTGATAGTTATATATAGAGTCTAAATAATTATATACTTTAGAAAAATCTTTGTTTGTTAACGAAGCGAACTCAAATTGCTGTTTTAAAATATTTCTTTGATTATCCCCTCTAATTTTAGATAGATTTATAGTAGTGGCAGAATCTAAATAAATTGAAGATTTTTTTAGATTTCCAAGTTTTAAATAAGCATCAGAAATATTCACATAAGTTCCAGATAATTCATTGTTTTTGTAGTCACTAGGCTCCATATTCTGTAGGTTTCCCAAACCTTTCAAATAGCTTTTTAAAGCTTTAGCATATTCTTTTTCATAATAAGAATGGATTCCTACTTCATTATATAAATTATACTTTGTACTTAAATTTAACTGATTTTCAATATTAATTAGGCTATCTAATATTTTACCAGATTCTTTTATCTCCCCATTTTTATACTTGTATTGTGCTTGAACAATTAAAGCCTCTCTAACGTCTTCTTCAGTATTTTCTGATTTCTTAAGAGCATCTATTTGTAGTATATTAATTTCTAATGCTTTTTTATAATCTTGATTTGCTTTATATGTGTTTTCATACATATAATAAACTAAAGGTAAATTATCTGAGTTTTCACTTTTCAACTTTGACTTTAGTTTATCTATTATAGAAAAACAATCACCATATTTATCTTGAATTATGTAGGCATCCCAACTATAATAAAAATAATTAGTTTCTCTATCATGTTTAATTGAATCAGTTATAAAATCGGTAGCTTTATGAAAATAAATAGCAGCACTGTCAATCTTTCCTTTCGATTTAAAGTAGTGTCCCAATAAATAATTGTTTTCTGCTTTTAAAGAATCTTTTATATCACTTTCTTTAATTAAATTATTAGATTGATTTAAATAGATATATGTAGAATCAGGGTTTAAAGAAGATTTCTTTTGAAATTTTGTAACTTTTTCATTAGAATCATTTTCTGATTTTTTTAAATGACAAGCATTTATGAAATAGCATAAAATAATGCATAAAAAAGCATGTTTTAACATAATAATAGTCCCCCAATTTTAGCCTACTAAAATATAAAATAATTTTTCAATGCAGTTTTTAACTTTTTTAAAGAGGTAAATAGCTAATAAAGAATAGTTATTACATTAAATAAGTAGATATAAATGGTATTCTATAATTTTTTTTATAAATTTTCTAAAAAACATTGAATTTTCCTTATCATATTAAATAATTAAGTAGATTAGAAAGACTTAAAATTGATATTTCTTATCTATAGCATACCTAACCAGCTCATTACCATTGTTTAAGTTTAGTTTTCGAATCATGTTCTTTTTATGTGTATCAACTGTAGTTTTTGCTATAAAAAGATTTTCTGCAATTTCTTTGGAAGTAATACCATTTGCAATTAATTGCAAGATTTCTTTTTCTCTATTAGATAAAATTACTTTTTCAGATTTCCCTATAGTTACTTTAGTATCTATATAATCATTCATAAAATTAAAAGCAACATTAGGGTCGAAAAAAGTTTCTCCATTAGCAATTGTTACAATTGCTTTAGAAAGCATTTTAATACCTGAGTTTTTTAATAAATACCCTGAAGCACCAGCATCTAACATTTGTTTTATCGCGTCTGGTTGATCGAACATTGTTAAAGCAAGTACTTTAATATGTGGAAACTTTGTTTTAATTATTTTGGTAGCTTGAATCCCATCCATTTTAGGCATTCGAATATCAGTAATTACTAATTTAGGTTGCTTTAAACTTACTAATTTTATAAGGTCTTCACCATTATTTACAGTTCCAATAATTTTAATATTCTCATCATATTCAAAGAAAGATTTCACTCCGTCTATTAACATTTGATGATCTTCTGCCATTGCAATAGTAATCATAATAAGATGTCTTTTAATCAAATATACAAATACAAATTATTGATTGCATACTTACCTTTAGGTATTATAAAACAGAGGAATATTAATAAGAATAGAAGTCCCTTTATTAAGTGTAGAATCTATTTGAAAAGTCCCTTTTAAATGTGTTACTCTTTTTTTTATAGAGCCTAAGCCCATTCCTTCATTAAATTTAACGTTTTTTGAATTAAAACCTTTTCCATTATCTTCTATGATAATATTTAAAGTAGTAGTATCAAATAGTGAAATATTAATAGTCGCTTCTGAAGCTTCCGCATGTTTTATAATATTTGTTATCAACTCTTGAATAATTCTAAAAACCGTTATTTCAATATTATTTTCTAATCGATTATCTAAGCCATAATCTACAACATGAATTTTTATTTTATTAGCAGAAGATATTTTTTCTGCCATCATCTTAATCGCAACTAACAATCCTTGATTAGCTATTACTCCTGCATTTTTAGCATGAGCTATACTACGAACTTTATAATAAGTCTCATCTATTAGTTTTTCTGTTTTATTGTAGAGTTTTTCCTGATTAAAATGTTTTTTCTCTCTATTCAGTTTTAAGTTTTCGAAATGCAGTTTTAAAGTTGCTAATACACTACCAATATTATCATGTAAGTCTTCTGCAATACGAATGCGTTCCTTTTCTTGTCCGTCTATCATTGCATTAATAGTGGTAATTTCTTGTTCTTTAATTAAGGTTAAATTCTTTTGTTTTTCTAGTTCTTTTTGTTGTTCTGCTAATAGACGTTTTTTACGTGAATTTTTGAGGTTTAGATAAGCAATTATAGCCCCTGACAGTAAAACTAATAAAGCCCCATAAAAAAGATTCTGATTTTGTTTTCTTTTTGTTTCACTTACTAAGTTTTTTTGTTTTTGTTCTACTAATTCTTTTTCGTTTTTTTCATTTTGATATTTTTCTTCTATTTCAGCTATTCTAATATTTGATTTTTTTTGATTTATTTCATCATCTATTCTTTTTTTTATTAAAAGGTTCTTATAAGCTTTTTCATAATTCCCAATCGAATCATTTAATTTTCTTAACCACTCATATAAAAGTGACTTATGTGTTTTTTTTCCAATTAATTTAAACCTCTTTATTTCGTTGAAATAAAAAATACTTTTTTTATATTTTTTTTCTGAGAAATAGATAGCTCCAATACTTAAAAAATAATTATGAATTCTAGATTTAATATATTGAAAATTATTGTTTTTTTTATATGTATCATAAGATTTATTATAATACTTTATTGCATTTTTAGGAATTTTATCTATTAAAATTTTCTTTAAACCAAGTTGATAATAGGTGTTAGCCTCAATGATATCACAACCTAATTTTTTAGCTTGATTTATAACTTTAAAGTATTCACTGTCATTATTACTAGTATTATTCTGAAATGCTTTTTTATTTTTATATATTAAACTATAATAAGAGTAAAGTAATTTTTGAATCTCATTTTTATTAGAATATTTTTTATATTCCAATAAGTATTTTTTTAATGATTCATTATTTTTATTGAAATCTATATTGTAATTAATAAGTTTTTGTAGGCTTTGACAAATTAAAGTATAATTTCCTGAGATGATAGATTTTCTTAATGCAATATCATAGTTTGTTATAGCAATTGTGTCCTTATTAATATAGGAGTGTAAGTAATAATCTCCTAAGTTTAAATGCAATAAGACAGATTCTTTTAAATTAACTGGTTTAATTAGTTTAAGATGATTTAACTCTTTCTTGCTTAATTTTCCTTTTTTTATTATTAAAACTTGAAACTTTAATAATTCTTTTAAATTAAAAGATGTTATATTGGTGTTTATATAGTTTTCAGAAGATTTAATTTTGAAACTATTAATTAATTCAAAACTCTCAAGGATTTCTTGTTTGAAATCTTGAGAGTGTAAGTTTATATAAAAAATAAAAAAGAATAAATATTTCACTATAATGTTTTATTTGTAAAACAAGGCCAATCTCCTACAGTTATTGGTGCATTTGAACAGTTTTCAGAAAAATCTATATGAATCCTTAATATTCCATTATTAGTTTTTATCTCATGATTAGGACCATTATTAGTCGTAATAGTAAATGAATCAAACATAGGGTTATTTTCAACTCTTAAGCATAATTTAAATGAAGGAAAACCTTTATTATCTTCTTTAATAAATTCAGCATCTTTTATAACAACATATTTAATATCGTTATTAAGATAATCTAGAGTAAACTTCACACTTTCTATTTTAATATAGCCTGGTCTAATTTTTTTAGTTTCAAATTCGGCCATTATTAAAAAAGCATTTTTGGCAATTGAATGAGCTCCAACAGGTTGAAACTCTCTTTTGTTTTTAGGTTTTTCTCTTAAATCTAGGTTGAAAGTAATGAATTCCATATATATATAATTATTAAATGTTTAATATTTTGATTTCATTTTCATTTATGTTAAAAGTATGACTGATATATTTTATTACTTCTGAAATTCGGTTTATCACTGAAAAATTTGAGTTTTTAGCAAATAAAATCCCTACTATTTTATCTGAATGATCGACTACCATAGAACCTGAATCTCCAGAAGACATTTTTATATTGGAAAGTATTTGATTTTTCATGATCTTACTAGTTCTAAAAAAGTAATTATCCTTTACTTTTATATATGCGTTAGTAGAAAGAATAACCTGTCTTGTATCTTTAATAATTATTGGTTGAAATGAAACTATATCATTCATAAATATTTTAAAACCATGGTTTTCTACTGTAATAAAATTATCATCTATTTTTGCTATACACAAATCAGTATTTTCGGAAATATAACCAGTAATTATAGTTGCAAACTGTTTAAATCTGTTTTTTACACGTATGGCAACTCTATCTTTTTTAAGACCTAACCTACCTATAACATGTAGGTTAGATATAATGTAATAGTTGTTTTTTATTTTAAAAATAAAACTTAATTTACCCTGAGCATCTCTTTCTACATTTTTAATAGTATCACCTGAATTAATTTTAAAGTTACTACTAGTAGAGTTTATTGTGGTAAAAACCTCACCATAATCAAGTATAATATTATGTTTTAAATTTTCTCTAATATTATCTTCCAAATCAAAAATGGTTGATTTATTCTCAATAGATACATTTCCTCTCAAAGAATATTTTCCATTAGGTTCTTTGAAAGAATAAAGAGCTGTTAATTCTTTAAATCTATCAAAATAAATTGAATATTTATTTTCTAAAATTCTATTAGCATTTGATTTTGTATAATACTCCATTATTAATTTTCTTGAAAGCTAAGTTCCTTTTTTTTAAACAAATTTAAATACCTACAAGTAGGTATTTAAAACTCCCTAAATATAGAAATAAATTAATGTAACGTAAAAATGGTCAATAAAATACCTAATAGGATAACCATAAATTTTTGAAGATTAAATTTATGATTTTCAGAACTCTCAAATAAAATAACGGTAGAAATATGTAAAAAGATACCAATAGTAATAGCGGTAATTTTATCGTGATGCTTTAAAAACCAACCAATATTATTTCCTAAATAATATCCTAACGGACTCATTAAACTAAATATAAACAGAAAAATAAAAGCATTTCTTTTAGAATATTTAGAAAGAATAAAAAACGAAGTAAGCACTATAGCTATAGGTATTTTATGTACAATAATTGCCCATAACAATTTTTGATCAGTATCATGTATCGGTAAGCCTTCAGAAAAAGCATGAATACATAGGCTTACAAATAATAACCAGGCAGATTTCCTTGAATCAGAGTGAAGATGTACATGTCCATGTTCTGCACCTTTTGAAAAAGACTCTAAAATTGATTGAATTAAAATTCCAACTAAAATTAAAATTCCCAGTGTATGATTTTGTCCATGTGAATGCCCATGATCACTATGTGAATATACTTCTGGTAATAAATGTAATACAGTAACAGACAATAAGTAAGAACCACTAAAGGCAAGTAATAATTGGGTATATAATTTATTTTTAGGTTTTGCTATTAAAACAAATAAAGCTCCAATTAAAACAGATAAAATTAAGAGTATATAACTCATTTAGCAACTAAAATTAAACGATTTGAATTTTGTTCGTTAAAGGAATTTAAATTATAATCCCCGAAAGTATCTATAATTGTTAAACCAGCCATTTCAAAATAGCCTTTCATTTTATCAAAATCTATAAACTTTACTTTTTCAGTATAAGAGTGATGTTCATTATCAGCAAAGAAAGAAATTTGTTTTAAAATGAATCCATTTTTTATTTGACGCTGTATATTAAATTCAATACCATCAATTTCTTTTGTTTCTTCAACAACTAAATTATTTTTAGTTTTTATAACATTTAAAAAATCAACTACTAAAAAAGCACCTTCCTTTAAACCACTTTTCATTCCTTTTAAAACTAAAAGATCTTCATTATCATCTTCAAAGTACCCAAAGCTTGTAAATAAATTAAAAACAGCGTCATATTTATTTTGAAGTGATTCTCGCATGTCCCAAACTTCAAAATGCAGCTTATCATTTTCAAATTTTTGAGCATGAGTAATACTGTTTTTACTTAAATCACCACCTGTAACGGTATATCCTAATGAATTTAGATAAATTGAATGTCTTCCTTTACCACAAGGTAAATCTGCTATATGTGCAGTTTTATCTAGCTGTAAATGAGTGGTTATATTTTGCATAAATAACTGAGCATCTGCATCATTTCTATGCTTATATAATATGTGATAATATGGTGTGTCAAACCAAGAACTGAACCAATCTTTTGTTTTCATAAGTAATGTGGACGCAAAAATAATGAAAACTTACAGCTTAAAAAACCTAAAAAGAGAAAGAATTAAAGATTTAATTCTTCAATCTTTAATTCTTTAAAATGTATTTTTGCATAAAATAGAGGAGTAGATGGATAAAGATTTTAAAATGGTGGCTACTACCATAGCTGGTTTAGAAGGAGTTCTAGCAGATGAATTAAGGAAGCTAGGTGCTATGGAGGTTAAAGAAGGCATTAGAAGTGTCTATTTTAAAGGAGATAAAGGTTTTATGTATAAAGCTAATATCGCTTTAAGAACAGCTATAAGAATATTAAAACCAATTAAGAGAAGTAAAATATTTGATGAAGAAGATTTATATGAGGCGATACAAAGAGTTAGATGGGAACGAATCATTGATGTAGATGGTACTTTTGCCATTGATGCGGTTGTACATTCTAGGAATTTCACGACAAATTCTCATTATATTTCATTAAAATCAAAAGATGCTATCGCAGATTATTTTGTTCATAAATATAAAAAACGTCCTAATGTAGATATTAAGCATCCAGATATTAAAGTTCACATTCACATTCATAAAGAATGGTTAACTATTTCTTTAGATAGTTCTGGAGATTCATTGCATAAAAGAGGATATAGGAGTGCCACTAATATTGCTCCAATTAATGAAGTATTAGCTGCTGGTTTAGTATTGTTATCAGGTTATAAAGGAGAAGAGAACTTTATAGATCCTATGTGTGGTTCTGGTACCATATTAATAGAAGCTACGATGATTGCTAATAATATTCCTGCAAATATTAATAGAAAGCGTTTTGCCTTTGAAAATTGGAAAGAGTATGATGAAGATTTGTATTTCGTTATACAAGATTCTTTATTAAAAAAGATTCGAAGTTCTCATTTTAAGATAATGGGATTTGATAAAGCTCCTTCCGCAGTAAATAAAGCAAAGCAAAATATTATAAATGCAAATTTAGAAGAGTTTATTGGGGTACATCATGTAAATTTCTTTAATTCTAAAAAAGAAGTTTTTGGTAAAACTACTATTTTATTTAATCCTCCATACGGAGAACGTTTAAACATAGACGTAGAGGAATTTTATGGTAAAATAGGAGATACACTTAAGCATGGTTATCCAGATTCAACAGCTTGGGTAATAACCTCAGATATGAGTGCACTTAAATCTGTTGGTTTAAAAACCTCTAAAAGAATACCTATTAAAAATGGTGATTTAGATTGTAGGTTTGTAAAATATGAATTATATGAAGGAAGTAAAAAAATAAAAAAAGAAGATGCTATATAATATAGAGCATCTTCTTTTCGATAAAAATTCCTTGTTTCTATAAGGCAAAGACTTTATTTTTTCTAGATGTTAAGGTTGTTTTGTGTTTTTTATAACCAACTTATTAACAGTGTTATGTAGTTAAATGATTGATTACCTGAGACCTGCCTTGAAATAGAAGAGTAAAATTCTTATAGATACCTTGTACTCTTGAGTTGAGGGAATTCATCTTCTTAACTTTCTTTTAAGCAAGTAATCTTTTGGTGAAATCTAATATTCTAATAAGTGATTGTTATTTAGTTGTTTAAAGTATACTTACTAAAGCTCTTCCCATTTATTTGAGTGTATTTAGAATCAATTTCGTAGTTTACTTTCATATTTTTAATATCAAAATCTCCATTAACTTTTGTGTATTTGATATTTAAATCTTCTTCAAATTTCACATTATTAAAAGAAACTCCATTCTTAAATTCTGTATACTTATAAGTTGCAGTTTCTTTAAAAATAGAGTTAGAGAAACTTACAAACTGTTTAAATTCAGCATATTTAAAAGTAGCAGGCTCCTCAAAATGTACATTTTCAAAAGAAATATTTTTCATGAATTTAGCATATTTAAAAGTACTATCTTCTAAAAATTTAGTTCCACTAAAATCAGTGTTTTTTGAAAAATCAGAATATTTGAACATTGCCTTTCTCTTAAAGGTACAGTCTTTTATAATTACATCACTTTCAAAGTTAGCTACAAAAGTATATCCGCTATCTTCATCTGGTATATAAGCTAAAACATCATCATTAAAAGTACAATCAACAAATGAAATTCTTCCAGTTATTTGTTTTTCAATAGTATTTGAGCCTCCTTTATTCCACCAACGACTTTTCCTTTTAGGTAAATTAGGTAAAGCGTCATTCATATACGTTAAATCTAACACACCATCTATAATAGCATTACTAACAGTAATATCTTTTCCTGCTTTTATCTCTTTTAAAAGATCTGAAGCAGATACTTTATTTTGACTTTGGATGTTTGTTGTTACTATGAATGTAAATAATATTAATAAGTATCTCATGGTATGTGGTTTTACTGGTTTATTATAAAGACATTATTTTTTTTGAAATGTTACAGTAAAAAAAAACACCCAAATTTTGGGTGTTTTATATAGAATTAATTGTGATTTCTAGTTTACAGAGTCACTTAAACCAGCTCCAGCTTTAAACTTTACTACATTTTTAGCAGCAATTTGAATTTCTTTACCAGTTTGAGGGTTTCTTCCTGTTCTTGCAGCTCTTTCAGATACAGACCAAGTTCCCCAACCTACTAAAGCAACTTTATCTCCTTTTTTAAGAGCTCCAGTTACATTGTTAGTTAAAGAATCTAATGCAGCCTTAGCAGCAGCTTTAGAAATTCCTGCGTCAGCAGCCATTGCGTCGATTAACTCAGACTTGTTCATAATTATAGATTTTAAAATTAATTAATAAATATTGCATAAAATGCGTAACAAATATAGATTTAATGCGGTATTGCGCAAATTTGAACCCTAAAAAACAGGCATTTTGTTAATAAGTCGTACATATTTGTTAATAACGTTAAAGAAAATACCTTAAAAATCTTTAATCCCTCATTAATAAAGGGCTAGAGAACTTTTGCTTCTTTATCAAATGAAAAACCATTTAATAAACTTTGTGCATCTAGTTTTTTCTTTCCAGAAAGTTTAATTTCTTGCATTAATAAGAATCCGTCACTAACTGCTACTTTTAACTCTTTTTTAGTTGTTATAATATTTCCTATAGTATAATTGTGTGCTACTTCTTCTTTATCTACTTTATAAATTTTTGCAGCAATTTCATCCTCTCCATTTTTAATGGTTGTCCACGCGGCAGGATATGGGTTTAAACCTCTTATATGATTATAGATATCATTTAATGATTTTATCCAATCTATTTTACAATTATGAGGGTACAATTTTGGAGCAGATTTTTCTTCTAAATCGGGCTGTTTTACAGTTACTACATCACCTTTAGCTATTAAATCAACAGTTTCTGTAACTAAATCAGCCCCTAAATACATTAATCTATCATGTAATTCACCAACAATTTCGCTTTCTTCTATAGCGATAGCCTTTTGTAAAATAATTTCTCCTGTATCTATTTTATCATCAATAAAGAAGGTTGTAACACCTGTTTTCTTTTCACCATTTATAATAGCCCAATTAATAGGAGCGGCTCCTCTATATTCAGGTAATAAAGAAGCATGTAAATTAAAAGTACCATATTCAGGCATTTTCCAAACCATAGTTGGTAACATTCTAAAAGCAACTACAATTTGTAAATTGGCTTTTAAAGCTTTTAATTCTTCTAAAAAAGAAGGAGCTTTTAAATTTTTAGGCTGTAAAACAGGAAGGTTTTCCGATACAGCATATTTCTTAACGGCAGATTCGTTTAATTTTCTTCCTCTACCTGCTGGTTTATCAGTTGCCGTAATTACACCAACTATATTATATTTTTGGTCAACTAATTTTTTTAAAATGGTAACTGCAAAATCGGGAGTTCCCATAAAAACAATTCGTATGTCTTTCATCTACTTTAAAAAATAAGTGTTATAATCTGTTATGTTAATTTTCTCTTCTGCAAGTAATTTTTGCAAATGTATTAAAATGTCTTTTTCTATATAGGGTATTTGATCTCCTATTTCTTTAGGAGTAAGTTCTTTATTAATTTGTAAGAGTGCTAGTATTTTAGAAGATATATCGGAATCTATCTTTCTATTTTGTAAACAAACATCACAAATTCCGCATTTTTTAACTTTCTTTTCATTAAAATAATCTAAAATTTGAATGTTTCTACAAATGCGATCATTTTTAACGAATTGAATTAAAGATCTAAATTTTTCATTTTTATATTTTAAATAACTTTGAATACTTTTAGATATGCGATTAACTGTTTTATCATCCTCTCGAGGTTGTAAAAAAAACAACTCACTATTTTTAGTTGATTTAGCATATTTAATAAGTTCTAAATCATTTAATTTTTCTAGATTAGAAATTACTTTATAAGAAGTTATGCCTAGTTTTTTTGCTATTTTAAATTCATCAATTTTTACTGCTTTTTCAAATATACCTCCATATATTCTTAAAATAGCATCGATAAAAAAGGATTGATCTTTTATTGATCTTTTATAATTTATAATTTGAGAATGCGTAGCTATAAATTGCAAAGTAGATTTTTGTACTCCATAATTATTCAACTCAATAATACCATAGTTATTTAAAATTTGTAGTGCATTAAATGTTCTATTAGGAATCAGTTGATATTTATTACAATATTCTAAAAGGTTAAATTCGTAGCTATCCTCAATCAATTCACCTTTAGAAATTTGAAAATGTTGATACAACTTATTATGCACAATTTTTATCTCTTTAATAGAAGGCAGTGTTTTTTTATGTAAATCGATAGCTAATTGTATATCGCTATTATTTGTTAAAGTTACTCCGAATGACTTTTTTCCGTTTCTACCAGCTCTACCAGCTTCTTGTATATAGTTTTCTATAGATTTAGGTAAATCATAATGAATCACGATTTTCACATTCGATTTATCTATTCCCATTCCAAAAGCATTGGTAGCAACCATTATCGGAGTTTCTTCATTCATCCAATTCGTATAAGCTGCTTTTTTTTCAATAGGAGTAAGTCCACCATGATAAAAGCTGCTTTTAAAACTACGTGCATTTAAATAATTAGAAAGTTCTTTTGTTTTTGCTCTTGAATTTACATAAATAATAGAAGGGGAGTGGTTCTTTTTAAAAATCTGTTGTAGTTTAGATAACTTATCTTCTGTATAAAAAATTTGATATGCTAAGTTTTTTCTAAAGAATGATTTTTTAAAGATTAACGGATCTTTTAAATCTAAGCTAGTATGAATATCATTAATTACATTATTAGTTGCAGTTGCTGTTAAAGCAATGATATTTGTGTTGTTTAATTCTTTTAAAACATTTAATTTTAGATAAGAAGATCTAAAATCATGACCCCATTCAGAAATACAATGTGCTTCATCTACGACAAAAAAAGAAATTGTTAATTCTTTTATTTTTTGCTGAATAAATCTAGACTGTATCCTTTCTGGTGATATGTATAGAAATTTACAAGGACTGTATTTTAGGTTGTCAAACAATGTGATCATCTCATCTTGAGAAGTTCCAGATGGAATGTGCAAGGCTTTAATTCCTTTATTATCTAATTGTTTTATTTGATCTTCTATTAAAGCAACTAACGGAGAAATTACAACACAAACCCCTTTTAATAGTAATGCTGGTATTTGAAAACAAATTGATTTTCCTCCTCCTGTAGGTAATAAAGCAATGGTATCATTACCATTTAAAACAGCTTTGATTATTTCTAATTGTTTGGGTCTAAAAGAATCAAAACCCCAGTATTCTGATAAAACTGTTTCAGGAGTATTCACTATTATAAAGAATTCAAAATAAACTCACATCTATTTTTTACAGCACCAAAAGGAACATTTATAATTTCATATCCTAACTCATTATATGCATCAAATAGAAATTTACTTATTAATTCAGATTGTTCAAAAGTTTCATAACGTTCGTTATCTGACTTATAAATTTCTTTCCAAGGAAGAAATTGAAATATTTTAGTGTACCTATATTCTTCACTTTTTTCAATAAAAACATCCGGAAATTCCGTTTTAAAATACCTCATGTAAGCATGAATACTTGGAATTCCTCTATCAAAAAAAACGATTTGATCAATTACATTATTCGCTTCTAAAAACTGTTTTTCTCTACCTTCTAACAGTTTGTTACTAAACAAAATAGGTTCTGTTAAAAACAATTGATCTATGCCTTCTTTTTTAGCTTGTTTTGTTACCTCTCTAGATATTTCTGGCATGCATTTATACCCTTGTTTGTTTAACTGTCTTAAAACAGATGTTTTTCCTGTACCAGGTCCTCCTATGAAAACAATTTTTTGTTGCATACAGCAAAAATACTAGATTAGATGATTATATATGATAAATAACGTAATTTTGTCTTCAATTTTTTTAGAAAAAAAAAGTTTAAATTTTAAAACTTATTTAAGTAAAAGTCGTTTTTATGTCAGATAGAGAAGCATTTTATGTAAATTTAAAGCAGAAATTAATAGAAACAACAACGTTTCCTTCAGCATATTTATATAAATTTATAGTGCCTACTACTAAAGATCAAGTAAAAGAGGTTCAAGATATATTTAATAAAGGAGGAGCTGTTATAAACACAAGAAAATCTCGAACAGGAAAATACACGAGTGTTTCTATCCATTTAAATGTTTCGAGTGCAGATGAAGTAATTACATATTACAAACAAGCAGACAAAATAGAAGGTATAATTTCATTATAAATATAAATGAGAAGTAAATTAATTTTAATTGTTTTTTTAGGGTTTAAAATCATTGGTTTAGCACAACAAGATAAAGTGTTGTTAACCATTAATAAAAAACCAGTGTATGTATCTGAATTTAAAACAGTATACGAGAAAAATTTAGATCAAATAAAAGAGGAAGAAAAAGATATTGATAAAAATTTAGATCTATTTATCAATTATAAATTAAAATTATTAGATGCCTATAGTTTAAAATTAGATACTAATAAAACTTACTTAAATGAATTAAACTCGTACAAAAACCAGTTAATGGTTCCGTATTTGTACGACAAGGATTTTAAAGAAAAGTTACTAAAACAATCTTATGATAGAACTATAGAAGAAGTAAAAGCTAGTCATATTTTAATTAGTTTTTCGAATACTAAAAAGGTAGATTCTTTAGCTATTAAACAAAAATTAAATACGATAAGAGATCGAGTTACAAAAGGGGAATCTTTTGAAAAATTGGCAAAAGAATTTTCAAATGATCCTTCTGCAAAAGTAAATGGGGGTGATTTAGGATATTTTTCAGCATTTAGAATGGTATATCAATTTGAAGAAGCTGCTTACAATACTAAAATAGGCGCTGTATCTAAACCTTTTAAAACACGTTTTGGATACCATATTTTAAAAGTTACAGACAAAAGAAAATCTAAAGGAGAATTTGAAGTAGCACATATTTTAATTAGAAACAACGAAGAGAATAAAAATAAGCAAGACATAGAATCAGTATATTCTGAATTACAAAAAGGAATCTCATTTGCTGAATTAGCAAAAAAGAATTCACATGATAAAGGATCTGCAGCAAATGGAGGGAAATTACCAAAATTTGGTTCAGGAAGAATGGTTTTACCATTTGAAAACGAAGTATTAAAGTTGAAAAATGAAGGAGATTTCTCAAAACCGTTTAAAACTCAATTTGGATGGCATATTGTTAAATTAATTAAAAAGCATCCTATCAAACCTTTTTCTGAAATGAAAGAGGAACTTCAACGTAGAATAAGATCTAGTAATAGAGGTAATTTATCTACACAAAAGTTGATCAATGATTTAAAAAATAAATACACTATAAAAGAAAATAAAAGTTTTATCAGTTTACTAAATAGTAATAAGGATACAGAATTTACCGAAAAACAAAGAGAGGAAGCCGTTTTTACTGTTGAAAATAAAGCAATTAAATTAAATTCGTTTTTAGATTATATAAAAAACAAAGGGTATTTAAAGGTAAATGATTTATGGTTAAAATTTAAAAATGAAGAAGTTTTAAATTATTATAAAGAGACTTTAAGTACTATTTATCCTGAGTATAAAAGTACTTTACAGGAGTATAAAGATGGGTTGTTATTGTTTGATTTAATGAAATTAAAAATTTGGGATCATTCACAGAAAGATTCTTCTGAATTGGAACAATTTTTTGAAGAAAACAAAAACAAATATAAAACTAAAACATTAAAAGAGATTAAGTTAGAAGACGTTAAAGGGAATGTAATTAGTGATTACCAGCAATATTTAGAAAAAAATTGGATAGACAATTTAAGAGCTAAAAATAAAATAAAAGTAAAAAAAGGAGCTTTAAAAGAATTAAAAAAACATTACACCAAAATTTAATTAATTGAAAAAATTAATTTTCTACATATTATTCATCTTGTTTTTTTCTTCATGTGATAAGTTAGATTTTTTGAAATCTAAGAAAACAGAAGTAAGAAATGAACCTGTAATAGCTTCTGTAGGAAATATTAATCTTTATTTATCAGATATAGAAGGAGTAGTACCTAGAGATATACCAAGTAAAGACAGTATTATACTTGTTAAAAGTTTTATTAACTCTTGGGCTAAACAACAATTATTATTGCAAAAAGCAGAGAAAAATGTTTCTGATGTTAATAATAAAGAGATAGATCTTTTGGTTAAAAATTACAGAGAAAGTCTTTACATAAATGGATATAAAGAAAATTTAATTAATCAACAATTAGATACTGTAGTTTCTGATAGAGAAATCTTAGGATATTATTCCTCTAATAAAGATAATTTTAGATTGAATGAAGAGTTACTTCAGATGAAGTTTATTTATTTCGGAAAAGATTTTATAGATAAAAAAGAAGCTATCGAAAAATTTAAATCAAATACGGTAGAAGATTTAGAAATGCTAGAAAATTTAACAATTAATTTTAAAGATTATAAATTGAGAGATTCTACTTGGGTTACCTACGATAAGTTTCTCTTAAAAATCCCTCCTTTTAGGTATACTTCTAGGGAGAAACTGTTAAAAAAATCAAAATTCATTCAAAAAGAAGATAGTTTAGGAGTATATTTGGTCGCTGTGAATAAGATTTTAAAAAGAAATGATGTAGCACCATTAAGTTACATTAGAAACAATATTAAACAACTTATTTTACATAAACGTAAGATAGAATTAGTAAGAGAGATAGAAAAAACGTTGATTAATGATGCAATTAAAAACAATGAATTTAAAGAGTATTAGTTTAACAGTAATTTTTGGCTTGTTAACCATATCTATGGTAGCACAAAAAAATAAGATAGATGGAGTAGCGGTGGTTGTTGGTAAAAATATCGTGTTAGACTCTGATATTGATAAATTTAAGCAAGAAGTTGAATCGAGAAGTGAAGGAAAAGTAACTATTTCAGATTGTGAAATGCTAGAAGAGTTAATGCAACAAAAGTTATTAGCGCATCATGCAGTTATTGATAGTGTTACGGTTACTAAATCTGAAGTAGATTCTAGAGTAGATAGAAGTGTTAAGTTTTTTATTCAAGAATATGGTACAGAAGAAAAAGCAGTAGCTGCTTATGGTTTTAATGATATCAACGATTTAAAAAAAGAACTAGGTAAAGTTCAAAAAGAGAATCTTTTAATAGAAAAAGAGCAACAAAAAATTACAGAAAATGTAGATGTAACACCAGAAGAAGTTCGTTTATATTTTAATGGTTTAAAAGAAGCAAAAGAATTACCAGAATTTCCTGCTGAAGTAGAATTAGCTCAAATAGTATTACTTTCTGAGGCTACAGAAGAAGAAAATAAAAGAGTTGTTGATAAACTGAATAAAATAAAACACGAGGTAGAAAAAGAAGATGCTAGTTTTAAGTTAAAAGCAATTATAAATTCAGATGATCCATCTGTAGCTCAAAACGGAGGTTTATTAGGGGCTATTACAAAGGATACTAATTTTATTAAAGAATTTAAAGAAGTTGCTTTTTCATTAGACGAAGGACAAATTTCTGAGCCTTTTAAAACAGCTTTTGGATACCATATTATACTTCTTCATAAAATTAAAGGAAATTCAAGAGAAGTATCTCATATTCTTATTGAGCCTGAAATTACAGACGATAACTTAAAAGAAACTAAAGAGAAATTAGAAAATTTAAAAAAAGATTTAGAAGCTGGAAAAATTCTTTTTGGTGAAACAGTAAAGAAGTACTCTGAAGATAAAGAAACAAAAAATAGTGGAGGAGTTATTGTAAATCCATATACAGGAGAAACAGCTTTTGATTTAACCAGAATGGATCCTGCTTTATATGGTAGAATTAATGAATTACAAAAAGGAAATTATTCAGATGTTTTCTATGATGAAGTTAGAGGCGGTGGAAAAATGTATAAATTGATTTTAATGAAAAATAGAACGAATACACATACTGCTGATTTAGTTGGTGATTACGTAAAAGTTCAACAATTAGCTTTGGCTAAGAAAAAGGAAGAAACAGTTGCAAAATGGTCTAAAGAAAAAATAGAGGAAACGTACATAAAACTTAGTGATAATCGTAAGAAATGTACTTTTAAAGCCAACTGGAAAAAAGAAAATCAATAATGTCAGACGTTACAGCAGTTAACAATTTAGTAAATAAATATACACAACTACAACAAGAAATAGGTAAAGTTATAATAGGACAAAATGAAGCTGTAAATTTTACACTTCTGTCTATTTTTTGTGGTGGACATTCCTTATTAATTGGAGTACCTGGTTTAGCAAAAACATTATTAGTGAATACGATATCTGATGCTTTAGGTCTTCAATTTAATAGAATTCAATTTACGCCAGATTTAATGCCTTCCGATATTTTAGGAAGTGAAATTTTAGATGAATCTCGTAAATTTAAATTCATAAAAGGACCTATATTTTCTAATATTATATTAGCTGATGAAATTAATAGAACACCACCTAAAACGCAAGCTGCATTATTAGAAGCAATGCAAGAACGATCAGTTACTATTGCAGGTAATCATTATAAATTAGAATTACCTTTTTATGTATTAGCAACTCAAAACCCTATAGAGCAAGAAGGAACCTATCCTTTACCAGAAGCTCAATTAGACCGTTTTATGTTTTCAATTAATTTAGACTATCCAACTTTTGAAGAAGAAGTACAGGTAGTAAAAAGCACAACAACGGCTCAAAGCAATACAGTTAATCCGTTATTTAGTGCTGCAGAAATTATTGAAATTCAAAAATTGATTCGAAAAATACCAGTAGCAGATAATGTTATTGAGTATGCAGTATCTTTAGTAAGTAAAACGAGACCTAATTCAGAGTACGCTGCTGATTTGGTTAAAAAATATATCGATTGGGGTGCAGGACCTAGGGCTTCACAAAATTTAATTTTAGCAGCAAAAGCACATGCCGCTGTAAATGGTAAATATTCGCCAGATATTGAAGATGTTCAAGCTGTTGCTATTCCTATTTTATCGCACAGAATTGTTAAAAATTATAAAGCAGAAGCAGAAGGAATATCTCATAAAGACATTATTACTTCTTTATTTTAATCGCATTATAAAATATCATTATTTAAAAGCTTCTTGGTAAATTCAAAGAAGCTTTTTTTATATAAAATATTGATATTCAATTATTTTTTATTCATTTATTTAAAAATCCGTAAATTTGGAGTATGAGAAATATTCTAAGTTTATGTATGATATTACTATTATTTTTTAGCTGTGCTTCTACGAAAACGGAACTTTCTAAAGAAGAATTAAAAAAAGTAACAGATTTAATTGCGAATAAATCTTTTGAAATTAAATCTAGCTGGGCATATCCAAGAGTTACAAACTCTTTAGTAAGCCTTCAAAATGCAGGTCTTTTTGTTAATGGAAGTTCTGCTGGTAGTATTGATATATCTGGTCATTCAAATTATTTTATTATGAAGAATGATTCTGTGAATGTAAGCTTACCTTATTACGGAGAAAGACAAATGGGAGGGAACTATGGATCCACTGATAACGGTATTGTTTTTAAAGGAATAGCAACTAAAATTAAAACCACAAAAAGAGAAAAAGGAGGATACAAAATTCGTTTTTCTATTAATGATAAAAATTTCACCTCAGAAAATTATAATCTGACAGTACTTATTTATCCGAATTTATCTACCAATATTACGGTATATAGTTCGCATAGGAATTCTATTCAATATAGAGGGAAAATTAAAAATAAAAGTTAATTTTTCTTCTTTTTAGAAGAAGTCATATTACCTAGTTTTTTTCCAGCTAATAAATGCATATGTATATGAAAAACTGATTGCCCAGAATCTTCATTAACATTAATGGTTAACCTATAACCAGATTCTGAAACTCCATATTCTTTAGCTAACTTTTTAGCAACTAAAAACAACTTTCCTAGTACATTCGTATCTGCCTCAGTAATATCATTAATAGTATATATTTCTTTTTTAGGAACAATTAATAAATGAGTAGGAGCTTGTAATTTTAAAGGTAGAAAAGAAATAACGTCATCATCTTCATAAACAATTTTAGCTGGTAATTCTCTCTTAATTATTTTTGTAAAAACAGAACCTTCGTTTATTTTTTTCTCTTTTTTATAATCAGAGCTTTGACTATAGATTTTTATGTTAGACATACTTAAAATTAAAAATATGATAATTCGATGCATTGTATAAGCTTTTATGCTACACAATATCTTAAAATAACAAAGAACTATTTATAGATTCATGTTAAAAAAACTAATCTAATTTTTCCCATATAAGTCCGAGTCTAAATAAAAACTACCTATACATTTAAAACTACATTCATTAGGAGCTATTAGAGATAAGAAATTCTCTTCTTTACTATTTATATATAAGTGATATTTTTCACCTATAACAGGTTCAAAAAAAAACTTAGTTTACTTAATTTTTAAAGTAATAATGTTCAATTTTTTAATAAAAAAAAAGATTACATTTATCGCATCTTATTAGATAGGTCAAATGTTATATTTAGCTTATTTCGTGGACAATTTTTTTAGGAAGATAAAAAATTGTTTTGTGTTTAAGAAACATAACGAAAAAATTAAGGTTTCTTCCTCTTCAAATACATATTTATTATCATTTATTTTTCTCAACCAATTTAATCGTTATTTAATTTTAAGAGTTTAAAACATTTATACATTTTGTTGTTTAACAAATGAACTACAATAAATGAAGTTGTTTGTTATAAAATCTATTATACTAAAAACTTAAATATCCTTTTTAATTATAAATTAAGATGTACTTGTTTATAATTAATTATAAATGCAAAAAAAATTAAAATAAAATGCTAAATAAATTAAAAACTTTAGGTAGTGAAGAATGGTGTTCATTTGAATCTTTCAATATTCCAGCTATAAAAGCACGTGTAGATTCTGGGGCTAAAACATCATCAATACAAGCAAATAATATTACTGTTTTTTTTAAAGGAACAGAAGAATGGGTTCGTTTTGATGTAAATCCTATTCAAGAAAATAGAAGTATAATGATTACTTGCGAATCAAAGATTTATACAAAACGCTCTATTAAAAGTTCTATGGGAATTTCTGAAGAACGTATTGTAATAATATCAGCAATAACTTTAGATGACAATACATTTGATATTGAGCTTACATTAGCTAATAGAGATTCTATGGAGTTTAGAATGTTATTAGGTCGTGAAGCAATGATTGATCGTTATTTAGTAAATCCTTCTGAAGTCTTTCTTTTAACTGAATACACACAAGAAGATATAGATGAAAAGTATGTAGCTTTTAGAAAAGAAAAAACAGGTTTAAAAATAGCATTATTGGCAAGTAATTCAGAATTGTTTAGTAATAAGCGTATAATTGAAGCGGGTAGATCTAGAGGTCATGAAATGGTGTTTCTTAATGTACAGCAAGCTTATATGAAGTTTGATGCTAAAGAACCTCAAATTCGTTATAGAGGAGGAAATGTAATAGATGAATTTGACGCTATAATACCGCGTATTAAACCTTCTGTTACTTTTTATGCTTGTGCTTTAATTAGACAGTTTGATGCTATGGGAACTTATTGCTTAAATTCTGCTGAAGCAATTACACAATCTAGAGATAAATTACAGGCTACACAGTTATTTGCTAAAAATGATATTCATGTTCCTATTACAGGGTTTGCAAATTCTCCTTTAGATACAAAAGATTTAATAAAAATGGTTAACGGAGCTCCATTAATTATTAAACTATTAGAAAGTACACAAGGAAAAGGTGTTGTACTAGCAGAAACAACTAAAGCTGCAGAAAGTGTTATTAATGCTTTTAAAAGTGTTAAAACAAATATACTTGTTCAAGAATTTATTAAAGAAGCTAATGGTCAAGATATACGTTGTTTTGTTGTAAATGGAAAAGTTGTTGCTTCCATGCAAAGACAAGCTGAAAAAGGCGAATTTAGAGCTAATATACATCAAGGTGGAAAAGCATCTAAAATAAAAATAACAACTGAAGAACGTAAATTGGCTATAAAAGCTGCAAAAATTCTTGATCTCCCTGTTGCTGGAGTAGATATAATTAGATCTAACAAAGGTCCTTTATTACTTGAAGTAAATTCTTCTCCTGGATTAGAAGGTATTGAAAGTGCTACTGGTTTAGATATTGCTAATATTATGATAGAAGCAATTGAAAAGAAATTAAAATTTAAAAACAAATATTAAAATAAGTTATTATGAATTCTTTAGATTTATAATGGTTATAAGTGAATTTTGAATTTAATTTAAAAAAAACTCTCATTATGATTAATGGGAGTTTTTTTTAAAGATTATTTTAATGAATTATATTCTTACATAAAAATTTCATTATACTCTTTAAAAGTTTTAAATTCTACATAGTATCCATTAGGATCTTGTACAAAGAAAGAATTATGTTCTCCGTTTTTTTCTTCAAAAAATGTCTTTTTTATAATTGCATCTACTGACCATCTATTTATGGCATCATATATTTCATCCCAAGATTCATTATCTAAAACAAGTCCAAAATGAAAAGTAGGTAATGTCTCATTTTCTAAAGAATAATTAGGGTATTCAAAATTAAAATCTTCAACTAAAACAAAAGTTAATTGATTTTTATGTATGTTTATATCTATCCATTTGTCTGTTTCTCTTCCTATTTCAAAACCTAAATCTTGACTGTAAAATTCTTTTGTTTTTTTTATGTTTTTACATGGTAAAGACATATGGAATACAGTATTCATAATAATAATAATAATTTTGTTTAGTTTATAATGTAATTATTTATTCTTTTTATCTCCTTTTAACCAATTCTATTCCTTTATATAATATAGTTGTATTTGGAATTGTAATTTCTCTATTTCCTTCTTCAATATATAAAAAAACATAAAGTCCAGTAATGTTTTTTATTTCACCAATAAAGTCATATTCTTTATCCATAATTCGAATTGTATCTCCAATTCTCATAGGATGATAAAAGAATAATATAACACTTGCTGTTAAATTAGAAAGAATAGACCATTGAGCAAAAAAACCAACACCTAATACAGCTAAAATAGAAGAAGCAAACACTCCAATTTCTTTTAACTCATACCCTAATATAATAAAAATAAAAAAAGAAGAAATGAAATAATAAAATATATAACTTAAATTTAAAATTAATTTTCGTCTATGCGGTTCAATTGAATTTTTAATAACGTATGACTTTATAATCTTTTTAGTTATGTATATTACAATCATCAGTATTACAAGGATTGATAACACTAAAAATGATTTTTGTAAAAATAATTTATTCATTTTTTTAATACAAAATTACTATTATTTAGTTTAATTACTAAAATAATCATAGTCTTAAATAAGTTATATTTGAATTAATATATACATTACTCATGAAAAATATTTTAATACCCTACGATTTTTCTGAAGCAGCTATAAATGCTTTGAATTACACTAAAAAAATGTTTGCAGGAACATCTATAAATATATATTTACTAGGTGTCTATGTAAGTAATACATCTAAGTTATTAAGTCAAGAAAAAAATGATGCTTGGTTTAATGTGATAGATGATGATATTGAAGAAGAATTGAATTTTTTAATTACAATTTTGAAGAATGAAAATAAAGGTTTTAAATACTCTGGTTTAGTGGTTGCAGATTCTTTAACTAAAGCTATTGAAAAGGAAATTGTAAGAAATGAAATAGATATTGTAATATCAGGTACTAAAGGAATTAAAAATGTACATGAAAATTATATTGGAACAAACACAATTAAAATAATAAATTCAGTAAAAAATACTCCTGTTCTTGTAATACCAACTGATTATAAATATGATCTAATGAAAACAGTTGTATTTTCTACTAATTATAAAAGGCATTTTATAAAAGAAGAATTAAATTTTTTTTTAAAAATAATAAGTATTAAAAATGCGAATATTGAAGTTCTAAATCTCTCGAATGAAAAAACATTTACAGATAAACAGCGTAAACATAAAGTTCAATTAAGAGAAACTTTACAAGATTTTTCAGTAGTATATAAAAAATTAGATTCTAATTATTCCGAGGTTGAAACAATAGAACAGTACATAAGAGAAAAAGAACATGCATTATTAGTTTTAGTAAATCATAAAGCAAACTTTTTTTCTAGATTAATAGAAGAAAATGTTGTTAAAAAATCAGTTTTTCATAGTAAAATTCCTTTGTTAATTTTACCAGAGAGAAACGAATAATCATCAATTATAAAAAAAAATATTTTTGTTTTGAAAAAAAAATCTAAAATTAAAGAAAGTCTAGGTCTTGCACCAGGAACTATAGTTTATACTGGTTATAAAGAAAAAGAGGAAACTTTTATAGATACTTTTGATTTTACAAAATCAAGTTTTGAAGAAAAAAAACTCAATGATATTGAAACATGTTATAATTATAAATCTACAAATACAACAACGTGGATAAATATTAATGGATTGAGTAATGTTAAAACTATTCAAAAAATAGGAGCGCACTATAATCTTCACCCTCTTATATTAGAAGATATAGCAAATACAAGTCAACGTCCAAAAATAGATGAATATGAAGAATATCTCTTTGTAGTATTCAAAATGCTTTATTACGATTCAAATCAAAATTTAAAAGTAGAACACATTAGTTTAATACTTGGTGATAAATATGTTCTTTCATTTCAAGAATCTGATGGAGATGTATTTAATCCCGTAAGAGAAAGAATAAGAAGAGCTAAAGGTATTATAAGAAATAGTGGACCTGATTATTTACTATATGCGCTTATGGATGCAGTAGTTGATCATTATTTTTTAATCATTGAAACCATGGGTGAAAAAATAGAAAATTTAGAAGAACTTCTTTTCTCTAACCCAAAAGAAAGTACTGTACAAGAAATACAAAACTTAAAAAGAGAAGCTTTAAAAATAAGACGTTCTATTTTTCCTTTACGAGAAGTTGTTAGTAAGTTAGAAAAGGCAGAAAATAGTTTAATACAATTAAAAACTAAGAATTATTTTAGAGATTTATACGATCATACAATTCAAGTAATTGAAACCATTGAGATTTATAGAGATATGTTATGGGGATTAATGGATATGTATATGTCTAGTATAAGTAACAAGATGAATGAAGTAATGAAAGTATTAACTATAATTGCAACTATATTTATACCACTTACTTTTATAGCAGGTATTTATGGGATGAATTTTGATAATATTCCAGAACTTCATTTTAAATATGGATATCACATTTTATGGGGGGTGATGCTATTTATTTTTTTTGGTTTACTATATTATTTTAAACGTAAAAAATGGTTATAAATAATCGCTTAAATTTTTTTCCATATAAGTCCGGAGTCTAAATAAAAACTACCTATACATTTAAAATTACATTCGTTAGGAGCTATTAGAGATAAGAAATTCTCTTCTTTACTATTTATATATAAGTGATATTTTTCACCTATAATAGGTTCAAAAGAAAACTTAGAAGACAAAATTAATTTATTGTATTCATATTCTTCAAGCATCTTATCATATTCAACCTTTAATTCTAGAAATTTACTTTTTATTTTATGATTTACTTTGTTTACACTTCTATTTTTCCAAGCAACTGTATCTTCAACTGTAATTACAGGGGCTCCAACAGAAGTAGCATAAGGCTTTAAATGTGCATCATAAGTATTGTTTTCTTCATTAAAAACAACATTATCAGGTTTTTTATCAGACATATCTATATTTTTAGTGTTATTATAAACGTTCAATTTCTTTCATTAACTCTTCTGCCTCAAATACTTTTTGATCGCTTAATTTTCTATTAGAAGTAGAAAGAGTATGCGCTTCTTTCATAAGTTTCTTGTATTTTGCATGCAGTTTTTCTTTATTAGATTTTTTCTTAAATAAATTGAACATAAAATTAAATTTCTATAAAAATACAAAATGTTTAAAGATTAACTATTTTTGTTAAACAAAATATTTTTAATTACATGAAAAAATATGCTATAATTGATATAGAAACGAATGGAGGCGTTAAAATAACAGAAATAAGTATTTTTATTTATGATGGAGCATCAATTGTAGATGAGTTTACAACTTTAATTAATCCGGAATGTAATATTCCTCCACGTATTACAAGCCTAACAGGGATTGATAATTTTATGGTTAAAGATTCTCCAAAGTTTTATGAAGTAGCTAAGAGTATCTATGAAATAACTAAGGAGTGTATTTTTGTTGCTCATAATGTGAATTTCGATTACGGTATTATTAGTAAGGAATTCAAGTCTTTAGGATTAGATTATAGAAGAAAAAAATTGTGTACCATACGATTATCTAGAAAATTATTACCCAACAAACAATCGTATAGTTTAGGTAAATTATGTTTATCTGACGGTATTGAATTAAGAGACAGACATAGAGCTAGGGGAGATGCTGAAGCTACTGTTACTTTATTTTCTAAGTTACTAAACCTTAATGAGAAAAGTGAAGTAAATATTTTTGAATCTTTCTTAAATCCAAAATCTAGAGAAGCAACATTACCGCCATTATTACCTAAAACTGTTTTTGATAATTTATCTGAGAAACATGGTGTTTATTATTTTTGGAATGAAGCAAAAGAAATAATTTACGTTGGTAAAGCTAATAATATAAAACAAAGAGTACTAAGTCATTTCTATGATAAAAAGAAGAAAGAGATTAGTATGTGTATGGCTACTGCAAATATTACCTACAAAGAAACAGGTAATGAATTGATTGCTTTATTATTAGAATCTTCTGAAATAAAACATATTTATCCTAAGTTTAATAGAGCACAAAGGCGTTCTAATGAAAGTTACGGGCTTTTTAGTTATAAGGACAGAAAAGGAATCACACATTTAGCTTGGAATGCATTAAAATTAATTAAAGATCCAATTGTAAAGTTTTATTCCAATTCTGAAGCACGCAGTTTTGTAGAAAAATTGTGTAAAGAGCATGAATTATGTCTGAAATATTGTCATTTGCAAACAAATGTAAGTAGTTGTTTTCATTATCAATTAAAAGAGTGTAAAGGTATTTGTCGTAATGAAGAAGATAATACTACTTATAATAAAAGAGTTGAAAAAGCAATAGCTTCTGTGAGTTTTAATACAGAAAACTTTGTAATTCTTGAAGACGGATTAAAAGAAAATGAAATTTCTTTTGTATTGGTTTTAAACAATATATATAAAGGTTTTGGTTACATAAAAGATGCTTATGATTTAACTACACAAGATTATTTAAATGCTGTTATTTCAAAAAAAGATAATAGAGATATTCAAAGAATACTACAAAGCTATATTAAAAAGAATAACGATTGCATAACTGTTATTAATTCTGATTTTAACGATAAAGAAGAGATTACTACAAAATCTGATATTTTAGATTTATTTAGTAATTAAAAGAGGTATAACAGTTTCTTAAATATTCTATTTGACAAGTATTTAATGTTGTTTATTCATAAATAGCTTTTATATACTATGATATATATGAAAAAAATAAAAAGGGAAAAAAAAAGTTCATAATTTATGTTCATATTTTTTTTAAAAAACTTTTTTATATCAAAAAATAGTTTATATTTATCAAATCTTATTAGATAAGTTAAATGAAACGTTTTGCTTATTTCGCGAACAATTTTTCTTGGAAGATTAAAAATTGTTTAGTGTTTTGGAAACACAACGGAAAAATTAAGGTATCTTCCTATTTTCATAAATATTCTTTACCACTGAATTTTTACAGACAGTGCGGTGATTGTTTGGCTTTACGAGTCTAACTTACTATTCATTTTATTTTAATAAAAACAAATTGAAGCTATTTTACATAGCTTAATATCCTTGTTTTTAATTCGTTTAAAAAGTTCTAGCATTAAGATAATGTTATAACTTCTTTTTGAATAATTTCTCTGTACACTAAATACAGATATAATATAACTTATAAAATGAATACTAAGTATATAGATTTAATAGAACAAACTTTTGATTTTCCTCAGAAGGAATTTCACACGAAAAATAATCAGTTATTTTTCCATAATATAAATATGATGGAGTTAGTGAAACAATATGGAACTCCCTTAAAATTTACTTATTTACCAAAAATATCTGAAAACATTAATAGAGCCAAATATTGGTTTAATAAGGCTATAGAAAAGAATGATTATAAAGGAACTTATAATTATAGTTATTGTACAAAAAGTTCACATTTTAAACATGTCTTAAAAGAGGCATTAAAAAATGATATTCATATAGAAACTTCTTCTGCTTTTGATATAGATATTATTAAATCTCTAAAACAAGAAGGAAAATTAAGTAATGATACTTACGTCTTATGTAATGGTTTTAAGAGAGATCAATATATTGCAAATATTGCAAGTTTAATTGATAGTGGACATACGAACTGCATTCCTATTATCGATAATTATGAAGAATTAAATTTAATTTTAGAAGAAACTAAAAGTAAATTTAAAATTGGTATTCGTATAGCTTCTGAGGAAGAGCCTAAGTTTGAGTTTTATACGAGTCGTTTAGGAATAGGCTATAAAAACATTGTCTCGTTTTATGAACGTGAAATCTCAAATAACCCTCAAGCAGAACTGAAAATGCTACACTTTTTTATAAACACAGGTATAAAAGACAATGCATACTATTGGAATGAATTATTAAAATGCTTGAATGTATATATTGAACTTAAAAAGGTATGCCCAACATTAGACAGCTTAAATATAGGAGGTGGATTTCCTATAAAAAATTCATTAGGATTTGATTATGATTATGAATACATAGTTGATGAAATTATTAATCAAATAAATGTAGCATGTAAAGAAGCAGAAGTAGATGTACCTAATATTTTTACTGAATTTGGAAGTTTCACTGTAGGTGAAGCTGGTGGTGCTGTATATGAAGTTTTATACCAAAAGAAACAAAATGATCGTGAAAAATGGAATATGATTAACTCATCATTCATAACTACTTTACCTGATGCTTGGGCAATAAATAAGCGCTTTATAATGCTTCCTTTAAATAAGTGGAATGAGAAGTATGAACGTGTTTTATTAGGGGGGTTAACATGTGACAGTGATGATTATTATAATTCAGAACAACACGTAAATGGTATCTATTTACCTATTTATGAAAAAGAAAGACCTTTATATGTGGGCTTTTTTAACACAGGAGCTTATCAAGAAACCATAGGTGGTTTTGGAGGTCTTCAACATTGCCTTATTCCAAATCCAAAACATATTTTAATTGATAAAAGTGAAAAAGGATATTTAACTACAAAATTATTTAAAGAACAACAAAAAAGTGAAGAACTATTATCAATCTTAGGATACTAGTTATAAAAGATAAAATCATGACAACAAAAAATTATGCAGGTATTCCTGATAAATATGGGAAATTAGAAAATGCAAAAATTGTATTAATTCCTGTCCCTTATGACGGAACAAGCACTTGGCAAAAAGGGGCTGATAAAGGACCAAAAGCATTCTTAGAAGCTTCAGAAAACATGGAGTTATATGACATAGAAACCAATAGTGAAGTATATAAGGAAGGAATTTATTTAGCGGATGCCATTACTGAAAATAGATCACCAGGAGCTATGGTAGAGGAAGTGCATTCAATTACAAAAAAATATATTAATAAAAATAAATTTGTAACACTTTTTGGTGGAGAGCATTCAATATCTATCGGTACTATTCGAGCTTTTAATGAATGCTTTAACAATTTAACAGTATTACATATAGATGCACACGCTGATTTACGCAAAGAATATGAAGGTAGTAGTTGTAATCATGCGTGTGCTTTATATGAAGCAAATCAAACTACTAATTTAGTTCAGGTTGGTATCCGCAGTATGGATATTTCTGAAAGATCGTCAATGAATCTTGATAAAGTTTTTTTTGCTCATGATATGGCAATAAATGAATATTGGATGGACGATGTTTTAGATCAATTAACAGGTAATGTGTTTATTACTTTTGATTTAGATGCTTTAGATCCCTCGTTATTACCCTCAACAGGAACACCCGAACCAGGAGGTCTTTTATACTATGAAACCTTAGATTTTTTAAGGAAAGTATTTACTGAAAGAAATGTAGTAGGTTTTGATATTGTGGAACTTTGTCCTAATTCAAATGAAAAATCTTCAGATTTCCTTGCTGCAAAATTATATTACAAAATGCTTAGTTATAAATTTTCTTCTAAAATGGAGGATGAAGAAGATTATGCTGATGATAAAAATTCTCCTTTTCATCAATTATCAAAATTTAAAGATAAAGAAGAAGAAGAATATTAAAAATGAACTCAATTGTTAAAGCATATCATTTAGAAAGTCAATTAGAATTAAACAAAACACGAAAATGGTTTGAAAAATATGAATTATTAAAAAGAGAGCACACCTTTTTATTATACAGGATTAATGATGATTCTTATGTATATATTAAGGATTATGGAAGCATTGTTTTTTTTAATTGTAAAGAAGGTTTTATTTATTTACTTATCCAATATTTATTAGGAAAAGAAACGAAAATTAACAAACTACCTTCTGAAGAGTTTCAAATTAAACTAAATGATTTTATTGAAGTTGATTTTGGTAACATTGAGGTTAAAGAGATTAATTATGATGTTGTACATGTAATCATGTTGAATTTAGCACAATCGGTTGCATTAATGAACTATGTAAATAAAACTTCTGAATTACATGATAAAACACTTGTGTATTCTAAGCAATTAGAGAGAACAGGAAATTTTAAACTTTCTAAAATTCAAATGCGAAAATTTATTGGAAAAACAATGAATCTTAAAAATAGTATTGCTGAAGATCTTTTTGTTTTTGATTCACCCGATGTTGCTTGGAATAGTAAAGATTTGTCTGATTTAGATTATAAATTAAAAAATGAATTAGACATTCTCAAACGACATCAAGGTATTCAAAACAGTTTAAATGTAATTAAAGAAAATTTAGATTTATTTAAAGACATATTACAACATAAATATAGTAGCCTATTAGAATGGATTATTATTATTTTAATCCTATTTGAAGTAATTCAAGTTATAGTAGAAAAAGTAATCTAAATAATAAAATATAAAAGAACTTTAAAGAGTTTAAGTAATGATAAATACTAACAACCATCCGATTTCTGAATTCATAGAAAACTATTTTTTACATTTTAATGCTGCTGCATTAGTAGATGCAGCAAAAGGATATGAAGCGCAATTAGAACAAGGTTCTAAAATGTTAGTTTCATTAGCAGGAGCTATGAGTACTGCTGAATTAGGAAAAATTTTCTCAGAAATGATTCGCCAAGATAAGGTGCATATTATTTCATGTACTGGCGCTAATTTAGAAGAGGATATCATGAATTTGGTAGCTCATTCACATTATAAAAGAATTCCTAATTATAGAGATTTGACACCTCAAGATGAATGGGATTTATTATTAAAAGGTTTAAATCGTGTAACAGATACTTGTATTCCTGAAGAAGAAGCTTTTAGAAGACTACAAAAACATATTTTTAAAATATGGAAAGAGGCTGAAGAAGAGGGGGAACGTTATTTTCCGCATGAATTTATGTATAAATTGTTACTCTCTGGAGTCTTAGAAGAGTATTATGAAATAGACATTAAAGATTCATGGATGTTTGCTGCTGCTGAAAAGAATTTACCAATGGTAGTTCCAGGATGGGAAGATTCTACAATGGGAAATATTTTTGCTTCTTATGTTTTAAAAGGACAATTAAAAGCTTCTACAATGAAATCTGGAATAGAATATATGACCTTTTTAGCTGATTGGTATACAGATAATTCTGAAAATGGAATAGGATTTTTTCAAATTGGAGGAGGAATAGCAGGAGATTTCCCTATTTGTGTTGTCCCAATGTTATATCAAGATATGGAAAGAGAAAGTACTCCATTTTGGAGTTATTTCTGTCAGATATCCGATTCAACAACAAGTTATGGTTCTTATTCTGGAGCAGTACCTAATGAAAAAATAACATGGGGTAAATTAGATATTGAGACCCCTAGTTTCATTATTGAGAGTGACGCAACCATAGTTGCTCCTTTAGTTTTTGCGTATTTATTAAAAATGTAAATTTCAAAACAACATGAAAAGAATAATTGTTGATTATGCAAAATTAACTACTAATATTTTAGATTTATTGGTAGATAAATATCCTGACGGATATAATTCTGAAGATAGTTTTGATGATTTTAACGAACTAGATATAAAAGGTGATTATAATTAAAATTTAATTAAAGAATATGAATGCAACATTTCACATATCACTTCCTTGTAAAAACATAGAAGCAACTAAAAAATTTTATACAGAAGAATTAGGTTTCTCTATAGGGAGAAGCACTAGTAATTGGTTAGATGTAAATTTATTTGAGAATCAACTAACTTTTGTTTTAGCAGATAGTTTTGATTTCAAGTATCTCTATTACTCTCTAGAAAAAGAAGCCATTCCATCATTTCATTTTGGAGTGGTTTTAGAAAATGAAGAATGGGATAATATGTATAATCGAATTAATCCTTGGTCAACAGATGATATTGTTAAAAGAACATTTTTTGAAGATAAACAAGGAGAACAAAGTTCTTTTTTTGTTAAAGACCCTAATGATTATTTCATAGAGTTTAAAACCTTTAAGAAATACAACGAAATTTTCATGTAACAGCCTATGTATTATAATGCTTATCAAACAGTATCTATAATAGGCGTATATCTAGGATATAAAAACGGTTATTTTATTTTTGAATTACAGAATGGAGATATCATTGATTTTGATCAAATTAACATGAAGATTCTTGATGAATTTGATTTAAACACTAATCAATACAAAAACACTACGTTTAAAATTGAGTATAAAGAAATTTTTGATGATTTAGATGATGAAGAAATAATCATTTTTAAATTAGAAAATATAGATTTTATATAAAAAAAACTCCCTTTCAATATTATGAAAGGGAGCTTTTATTTTAAATAATTTTTAAAACTGCTTTATAAGTTTCTAAATCAAAATCTCCATTAAAAATTTTAATAGTCTTATTAATAATAGATTTTGCATTTTCTTCATTAAAACCTATTCCAATTGCGTATTTCATTATTAATTTATTCTCTTGCTCATCAATACTATGATCTGAATAAATAATCTTAAAAAAATCTAATAATATTTCTAAACGTTTATCAGAACTATACTGAGATTGAATAGGATATTTACTAGTATCTTTAAATATATCTTTATATTCTATATCGGTTATATCTAATTTTTTAGCAAATTGATTAATTAAATTAATTTCATTTTCATTGAAATCTCCATCAGCTCTCGCTAAACTAACTAACGCAGAAAAATGAGCTACATTATTTCTGTGTTCACTTGACTCAAATAAATCTACAAAACTCATTATATTTCTTTTTTTATTATTGATTTTAAAATAGGAATATCTATTTCTTCTTTATCATCATAAATATACTCTATAGTTATCTCAAACATTTTTCCTACATATCTATCATCATTAAGATTATACTTTTTAAGTAATTCTTCAGAAATTTTTTCAAAAATAAACTCTACTTCATCTTCTAATAATTCATCATAATAAGTAAAGCTATAACCTACATCATTATAACCTTTATAAGTAGCTATAAGAGTTTCCAATTCTAAATTAGAGGCTTTTTTATTTGTAGCACTCATAAAGAAGGTTAGTATAAAAATTGATTTTAAAACTAATATTTTCATTTTCTTTAAAAATTTAAATTATAATAATTATAAATTATCTTGGATTTTAACCACAACAAGTCCAAGAAACTTTTAGCATAAATTAAATTTTTAATTATGCTCGTGGTTTTAAAGAAAAATAATATTACATAGGCTTCTATTTTAGTTGATTAAAACAATTGATAAATATTAAAACTTAATCTTTACTTAAATAAGTATTGAAAACTAATTATATTCCTTCTCTAATTATAAGTTTTAAAATAGGAATTTCAATTTCTTCTTTTTCATTATAAATATATTCTAAAGTTACTTTAAATTTTTCTCCTATATATTCATCATTTTTAAGGTTATACTTTTCAAGTAACTCTTTAGAAATTGTTTTAAAAATGATTTCTACTTCATCTTCTAATAATTTATCAAAATAAGTGAAATTGTAACCTGTATCATCAAAGCCTGTATCATTATAGCCTTCATAAGTAGCAATAAAAGTTTCTAATTCATAATTAGGTAAACCTTTTTTTACAGAAAAACCTGTAAGAATAACAAAAATAAGTATTGATTTTAAAACTAGCGTTTTCATTTTCTTTAAAAATTTAAATTACAGTAATTATAAATTATCTTGGAATTTAGCCACAACAAGTCCAAGAAACTTTTAGCATGAATTAAAATTTTAATTATGCTCGTGGCTTTAAAGAAAATGATATTACATAGGCATTTATTTTTTTATATTGAAAATATGATTAACAGATTTACAATAAGTTAAATGTACTAAAAATTAATAAAAAAAACAATTAAAAATATTATTTAAGACCACTTAGAATATATTCATATATGTTATTATTCTTACCTAGTTTAGGGTCGTTAAAACTATGTGTTGTGTATATTGGTTTTTGAACCATTTCTCGTTGCATCATTTCATTAATTGTATGATAAAAATCTAATGAAGTTTTACCTACTAATAAAGGTTTTAAGTCGTTATCATTTTTCCAAAAACGTAAAACCTTAACAAAACCACTTAAGTATAAATAATCTTTTGTGAATCCTCCTCCTCTAAATATTCTTGTGACTAAGCTAAAAGCTTCATCTCTATCCAAACCATGATCATTTACAAGAAAATTAAAGCATTCAATAAAACTAGCTCCATTACACATCATGTCTACAATAATTACACGATATGCTAATTTTTTAAGTCGCTTCATTGAAATATTACCACTAAGATATTCTGCTAATATTGCTAACCCTTCTTGAGTCTTCGTATTTACTGGAAGTCCTAGATTAAATAAATTCAGCTTCTGTGAATTAGAATTCATTGTGGTCACCATATGTACACCTATTTCATGCTCAACAAGTGCATTTATTTGATTTCTAGTAAATTTAGCATCTGGTCTAAATAAAATTGTCTTTTTAGCATTTAAAACCATTACCTGAGATATTACTCGATTACTTTTTTCTATTCGACTTTTAAAACCGTAACTTTCAAGCCCATTTTTAAATGAAATCATGGCTTCTTCAATACCTAAACTAGGAGACCTCTTTGGTTCTCCTGCAACTTCTGGTAAATGCAAAAAATAATGTGCATTTTGAATATCTTTTTTTGAAGGCCTACCAAAATAACGTAATGAATTATATAAAAACTTTGGGGTATCTAATTCAGATAACATATCTATTTTATCAAAATAACTATTGATAACAGACTCATATAAATGACGAATAGAAACATCTGAAATATCTTGCACCCTAAGGTTACTTAGTTTTTGTTTTAATTCAAATGGATTAATTTTAATCGGATTATATTTGAAATTAGGAGTTTCTGTATGTTTACTTTTAAAAAAGCGCTTTTTTTCATATATATTATTAATTGGATTAACTGAACCTAGCAATTCAAACCCTTTAAGTAATCTAAACAATTCTTTATCTACCTTAAGAATAGAAGTTTCCATTGTTTTATCTAAAAGTTTCGATTTTACTTGATGTTCCCAGTTTGAATGTTTTTGATTAAAAAAATTAGCGCTGTTTAATATGGCTTTTTTAAAACTCTTTTGAAGGCTATTAATTATATTTGGATAATCATCACCAGTTAATTCATTACAATAAACCTTCTTAATTTCTGTGGCTAAAACTAAAGTGTTTTTAAAGTTCTTAGTAATATATTCAAGATTATAACCACGCCCATAAAAGACATCATTAATCTCACTATTATTTTCAATATCCTGTAATTCAATATTTCCTAATTCTTGTCTCCAATGTTCTACAACATTACCGTAACGTTTCATGTCAATTTTCTCTGTACCAATATTGAAAAGAGGCACTTTTCTATCCCAACGTTGAAAATTATAAGAATGAATATCATAAACAACACAACCTCCAAAAAGAGTTTCTAGTTTTTGAATTAAAGCATTGGTAACTTTGTAATAATTAGTATGCTTTTCAATACTCTTCTGTCTCTCTTTAGGTGTTAATTTCTTCTTCCAAACTTTCTTTTCCCATGCTGTATCAAAAATACAATTCTCAGGGTTTCTATTTAAGTCATATTCAAAACGAGAATCGTTACCTATTAGGGTAATAGGCATTGAAGAAATAAAATCTCCAGTAAAAGGATCTTCTTCATACCATCTACTATACTCATCATGATTTATTTTTTCTTTTAATTCAGGCCGCAAATTATTACCATCATGAATAGCAGTACAGCAATAAGGTAAGTAACGATTTATTTTAATGGAAAAAGAACCATCAGAAGCAACCGCTTCAAAATGTTTTCCAGCATTTATTAATGCTATAATCTCTTTAATTTCCAATCGCTTCATTTGATACTAATTTTATAAGTTCTGATTTATTTTTTCTATCACTTATTTCTTCAACTACACGTTCTAAATAATCGACAATCTTTTTCTGGATTTTTATGTTATTTAATTTATTGATATCTGTAATAGTTCCAGGACTCATTACATTAACTTCTATTAATTTCCCACCAATTAAGTCAAGTCCAGCATAGTATATTCCATCTCGAACTAATTTTTCACCTACTTTTTTACATAAGATTTTATCTGCTTTAGTTAATTTATATTTTTCAACAGTACCTCCAGCAGAAATATTCGATCGAGCATCTCCTTTTGCGGGTCTTCTTCTTAAAGCTCCAATAGGTTCTCCATTTAACATTAAAACACGTATATCTCCATTTTCAGCTCCCTCAACATATTCTTGTAGAATCACATAACTAGATTTGTCTTTATTTCCATTAATATAAAAATCTAGTAATGATTTAATATTATGCATTGCTGACTTTTCAATTACAATAACACCGCTACCTCCATAGCCATCTAAAGGTTTTAAAATCATTTTATCATTCTCAGATTCTTTAATAATCTTTAATAAGTAATCAATATTTTTAGATACATGAGTTGCAGGAATCAATTCTCGCTTAGGGTCATAATATGCAGCTGTATAAATTTTATTATTAGTCTCACGTAAGCCGTCAACAGCATTTAGTATAAAAACATCATCTTTTATGGAGTCTAGAAAGTTTAGTACCAAAGGATCCATTGGGGGATTGTCTCTCATAAAGATAACATCAAAATATTGTAAAGGCTTCATTTCTTCATTAAATATAACTGATTTATAAAATGAAGGGATACTATTTGAAAACTTATCTTGACTAATAATAGTTTTACACAAACTCAATGTAATACTATCACGTATTGTTAAATTATTAGGATAGGTTATCGCAACTTCATGACCACGTATGGCTAATTCATGAATCATTCTAAGTGTAGAATCTTGCTTAGGGTTTAATTGTTCCCAAGGGTACATTATAAAACAAATTTTCATGTGTGAATTGTTTAGAGTGTATACTAAACAAATGTATTCTTTTTCTTAATATGAATTGAAGAAATATAAGTGTAAAAATAGGTTTTAATAAAACGAATAATTGAAGGAAATATATTTTTTGTAAAAAACCAGATATAGTAAATAAGTTTTTAAACTAATAGAGATAAACCTATAACTATTATCATTTTTTAATGTTTGCTTATTTTTTCTAGTTTCTTCATTATCATCTTTATCTTTCATTATATGAAGATAGAATTGATTTTCATCTCTTTTTATATCTTTAATTTTTATTTTTAATAATTCACTTTTTCTAATACCTGTTTCAATAAAAAAAAGAAAAATCAATAAATTTCTTAATCTATTTGATTCTATAAATGGATTAGATATGCTATTAATATCTATTAACTTTAATATGGATTCTAATTGTTTTTTAGAAATTGTATTATATGTGTTTTTTTTGGGGAGACTATATATTTTTTGATGTTTTATAAGACCATTAATGATTTCAAAATCTTTCATATAACTGCTAGAGTAAATACTAGAAGCCCATAGTAATATATTTTTAAGAGCATCTAAATAAATATTATGATTATATTTTGAATTTGTTTTATCTGATAGCCAAGAAGAGTAGAACTTTAAAGAATGAATAATTTTATTGAATTTATTTTCTATTATTAATTGATCTATTGACTGATTAAATATTTGTGATATATAATTATGAAATAGTGTATAAGATTTGCAATGTATATACTTAGTTCTATAAGATTTATTTTTTTGATATAGGATAGTATATCTTAGAAATAAGTAATTTGGTAAACCTTTTTCTAATATTATTGGATAAGTACTATTATTTGAAAAATTACATTTTATTATATTCATATATAAATACATTATATTTAATACATGCAATTTATGAACAGATATATCATTCAATGCTATTTGACATAATATTAATTATAATACAAATTATATGATATTCGAGTTTTACTATAAACATTGGGTTTGTAAGTTATAATTATATTATGTTAAATATCCCAGAATGTTCTCGTTTCTATACAATCTGTATTACTTGGGTCATTAAACATTGCCTTTTTAGCATTTGTGAGAATTTAATATTCTGTACAATGGTTCATCATTTTTTAAATACGCGTTTCTCAATAAGCATTGTAACTAAACATTTGTAGTTATAATTAGACATTATGTAAAATTGCCTCTTGCCAAAATCGCTCGTATTGTTTTTTAAAATAATTATCTAAAACAAAATTACACCATTTGCACTTACAGTCTCTTATGACATATCTACTCTAATGATTACATCTACTTGAGCGGTAGTTTGAGAAGACACTAGCATGACAAGCATCATTAATCATATAAAGTATTTTTTCTTCATAATAAAAGAATTTTGATTAATAAATTATTGTTTGCATTGCATGAGGCAATATGTTGTTTCTAATTTCACAACCATCTACAAGCAATTTATAGTCAATAGGTTTTTCAGTTTTATTCATCACTACAGTTACAATTTGCCCATTTGGATTTTGAAATGACGTACTCTCAATATTACTTCTGCTCATTGTTGTGCTAATACGTTTTGCCTTTGGCTTTATAAATTTTGAGAAATGACCTATATAATAATACGTTGGTGTATATATAAGTTCGTTATTTTGAGTGTCTGCATGTATTGGCGCAAAGCAAAAATTCTGTACGTGGTTTGGTCCACCCTTTTCATTTAATAAGATGTTCCAATCTGTCCAACCAACTGTGCCACTATTAAAATCATTAATCATAGAGTTACCATAACGCTCTGCATTAGACCAACGCTCGTATTGTGTTGGATCGAACTTTTCTTGACAGCCTTCTGTGAATAACAAATTCATTGACGGAAAAGACTCTTTTATGCTTTTTAAATTATCGTATTTAGGCTCTCCCCCTGTCCATGTTTCATACCAATGAAAACCAATTCCCCAAGCATATTGCATCGCTTCTGGGTCTTCAAAAATAGTATTGGCTCTATACGATATTAAATCTCTATTGTGATCCCAAACGACAATGTTTTTATCTCCCATTCCATTGTTTTTAAATGTTGGACCTAGATTATTTTTCAGGAAATCACGTTCTTCTTCAGCAGTATAAATACAAGATTCCCAGCGTTGTTTTGCCATGGGTTCATTTTGTATCGTTACCCCCCAAACTGGAACACCTTCTGCTTCATAAGCCTCAATAAACTTCACAAAATAATCAGCCCAATTTTGGTAATATTCAGGTAATAATTTACCTCCTTCAAGCATGTGGTTATTAGATTTCATAAATGCTGGCGGACTCCATGGACTTGCATAAAACACCAAATCATCATTGATTAGTGCTTGTGCACGCTTTATCATAGGTATGCGTTTTACTTTATCTTTTTCTATAGAAAACGTTTTGAGTTCCTTATCCCCTTCTTCTATATAAGTGTGGCTACCTAAACCAAAATCACTGCTATGAATACTGGTTCTTATGATATTGTAATTGATACCTTCTTCAGAATAATAGGCTTTTAATAATTCGTTTTGCTTAGCCTTGCTTAAAGTAGAAAACACCTCTGCAACTGCATCTGTAATGGCACCACCAATGCCTAAAAATTCTTGAAATTGTTTTTTAGGATTTACAAAAATGGCGACTTCAGTTTCTAAAGGTTGTTTTGCCTTACCGAAAGTTTTTTGAGGATCTAAGGCGAGTCTTTTATCTGTATGTTCAGCCGTAGTATAAACAATGGCTTTTGTTCCCAATAAATTTTTCTTTTCTTTAGCTTCACTTTCGTAATTAATTGCTAAATCATTATTGGTTTCACTTTGTTTACAAGCGGATACTACAGTGGTTAGAATAAGTATATAAAAATAATTTCTTATCATTTCCTATTGTTTTAATTACCAAATAAAAGTAGCAACTTAAATTACTGGTAATGTGATAGTTATCGGTTTTATTTCTACTTTAATATTTAAATATTTTTTACATCTGAATTATTTAAAACAACAATATCTAGATTATGATCGAATAAAATAATTTTGTTATTTATATTTTCTGTTGCGAACAATGGCACTAAATGGTCTCTTATAATTTTTTTTTGCTGCTCAGCAGACATTAGCAGACTTGGGTTGTTATATGGATTTTTAGGCTCATTTTGAATTGTTTTAGTATCTATGGTAATACCTTGAGCAGCTATCCCTTCAATATATTTTACAAAATAATTGGCAAACACATTATAATACTGTGGTAATGATTCCCCACCAATGGTTGCGTTGTTATTCTTCATCCATTTTGATGCTGACCAAGGTAATGCTAGTATTTTAATATTGGGATTAATGGTTAAAATTTCATTCAATACAGGAACAAGATTTACCATATCTGGATTTAATGAAAAATTGTCTAAGTTTTCATCAGTTTGTCCACTTGGCAAATCGTTATAACTAAATATTGTAGCATCTAAACCTGAAAAACCAATACTTATTCTTAAGTAACTTACACCAATATCATTTTCTCTGATTACAAAAAGTTCTTGTAACAATTCTGAGCGTGCTGAAGAAGACATTTTATTAATTAACATAGCACTTCCACCTATTGAGGTTCCTTTTATAACAACAGAAACTCCAGGTAATGGTAAGGTTCCATTTTCTGTTACTGTACCTGAAACTTTGGTTTGCGCTATACTTTTGTCGGTACACCATAATGAAATGAAAATTGATGTGATAAAAACTACTTTTTTATAAATCATTTACTTCTATTTTATTAATTGATGAAGTCCATAAATATTTTTTTGTAAAAGTACCTTGATATATCATCTAGAGCAATAGGAAAAGATAAAAAAGTGGATTTTGAGAGTGACAAACAAATGCTATCTATATAATTAACAAGTAATTAATAAATATTTAAAAAAGTTAATAAGTGGATTTAAAATTATTTTTTTAAGGATAATATGCAGAAATTAACAATTATAGTTTAGTATTTTTGACAATAATAATTAATTTTTAGACAGATTTTATCATCTTCTCAAAATTTTCTTTATCAATAGCAGATTTATTAATTGCAGCTCTATAGTTATAAATTGTGTTTACAGAATATCTTAAGATTTTAGCAATTCTTGAACTATTAGTAATGCCCAACTTTATTAGTGCTAGTATTCTTAATTCTGTATTTAGTATCGTTTTATCTACTAAAATAATTTGACTGTCTGGTTTTAGTAGCTTGTTGACATCATTAACAAAATTTGGATGGATATGTAAAAATGAACTATCAAAGTTCCTATTGAATATTTGTAATTCTTCATTAATATGTTCTTTGGACCTAGATAATTTAAGGAGCGCATTCATTTGATTTGCATTTACATATTTACAAACTAGTTTTCTATACACATCTAATTTTGTAATGTATTCAGAATACAAATTCATAAAGTTACCTATATAATGCTCCTTAATTTTATCAACTTCGGAGAGTTCTTTATATAACTTCTTTAAATCTTCATTAGCTATTTTCAATTCATTTCTCGCTAATGAAACCTTTTTCACTTGTTTGTAAACCGTGTAAATAGCTATTAATAAAAAGGCAGTTAAAATACTAATGAATATCAATGAATACTCTAACTTTTGTTTTTGTTTAGCTGTTTTCTTTTCATATGCTTTTGTAATCAAGGGCATATTATTAGCGATATCTACAAACCGTAAACGTGAATTATAAAACTCAGCATCATCGTAGGAAAAATTAATATATTTATGAGCCCTGTCTATATCTCCTTCGGTGAAAAGAATTTTTGCTAATGTTCCCATCGATGCATTGTCCTTTACTGAAGCTTGTATATCTGACATTGCAGATAGAATTAAATACTCTTTTTGTTTTGTTACATCGCTATTTAATTCATGCAATAAAGACCTTTCAAAAGTGATTAGAGAGAATAATCTAGAACCTATTTTTACTTTTTCTAACCGTTCTGCATTCATCTTAAATGCCATATCCAAATTGCGGTTATCTCTAAATTCCTTTTCTTTGAGCCTTAAAGCTTCTTCTGTATTTGGTTTTAATCTAGAGTATAAAGAATCTTGATATGCAGTATAAAGCTTAGAATAAATTAACTTATTACGGTTAACTGCTGTATTATAAGCCAAACCAGAATAACCTTCTTTGTGAACGATGAAATAATTATTAATCAATGATTCTGGTAGTGAATCAAGGTTTATTTCACTAAGTGCATCAATAGATTCTTTAAATCGGCCAGTGTTAACCAGGAGTAAACCCATTTTAAGCTTTGCTTCATCCTGTAAAAGGTTATTATTGAGTTTTTCACCTATGGTTATGTTTTTTTCAATGTATTGCAGCGCTTCATTAAAACTGTAAAATTGGTATTCTTCAAAAATAGTAGCATTGGTTCTATATTGCTCTATAAGATTATTAGTAGAGTCGTTTGTTTCGATTAAGTATTTTATCCGTTCATCCTTTTCTAGATCATAAACTTCATGTTTACTCATTCTAGTTTCCAAAACTTTTATAATGGAATCTAAATTTTGAGACAAAACACTATTTTGAAAAAGTAGTAGTAATATGATGCCCAAAGTTGTCTTCAAATTATTATAGAAAGTTAATTTTAATAATACAACGAATTTAACTTCTAAAATAGTGATAAAAATGCATCTTATGATATATAAAACAGAAAATATATTTTAGTTTCCATTCCACACATATTTTTATCCACACCTCCACTCTTTCAGAAAAAGAGAGTTCCATTAACTGAGTTAAAAAACATTCAAAAATAAAAAAATAATATTTAACATGCGCCTTTAACCAAAGCTCAAGTTACATAACGCAGAACATTATAATACAAATGTATTTCATCCATTAGATAGTTATAATTATTTTATTAGCACTGCCAAAGGGTATAATACCCCGAGGCTTGCCTCGAAATTAAGGTTTGTTTCCTACAAATGTCTCGTGGGCTTGCCCCGAGGTAGTTTACGTTAAATATCCCAGAATATTCTCGTTTCTATATTAACTGTAATACTTTGGGCATTAAACTTTGTCTTTTTAGCATTTGTGAGAATATCATATTCTGTACAAAGGGTTCATCATTTTTTAAATACGTGATTCTCAATAATCATTGTAATTTTCTTGATAAAAAAGAAATCGACGCAGGAGGGAGATTCACGAACTCCAATAAAATATTAATGTAGAGCTAAACAAAAACTAGTTCTATTTTATATAATGTTAAAACTATTTAATATGGCTTTTCTTAGACGTATGCTTATAGGAATTTTATAATCACCTATAATAATTTGATTTTCTGTAATTTTATCTACTTTATATTTTGAGACTATATATGATTTATGTGTTTGAATAAAATTATCTTCTGGTAGTTGATCTTTAAAACTCTTTAAAGATATATGAGTAATTATAATCTCTTCTAGTGTTACTACTTTAATATAATTTTGCATGGCTTCTACAAATAGAATATCAATCATGCGTATTTTTTTAAGCTGTTTTTTACTTTTTAAAAACAAGACTTTATTTTCAGTATCACTATCGTAGTAGTGATTAACTTTATTAACGGCTTTTAAAAAACGTTCAAATGAAATGGGTTTTACTAAATAATCTAAAACGTTATATTCGAAACTTTCTAGAGCATATTCTTCGTATGCAGTGGTCATAATAATTGAAGGCGAGTTTTTTAAGTCTTTTAACCAATCTATACCTGATACCAAGGGCATATTAATATCTAAAAAAATTAAATCGATTTGATTATTTTCTAAAAAGTGATTTGCTTGAAATACATTCTTACATAGAGCAACAACATTTAAAGACGAAATTTCATTACAATAGTCTAAAATTCCTTCTCTAGCAATAGGTTCATCATCTATAATTAAACAATTTAATTCTCTCATTTTTGAACGTTATAAATTGATGGTAAGCTGTACAGTATGAATATCCTTATCTTTTTTGATGTCTAGTTCATGCCTATCCGGATATAATAACGATAAACGTTTTTGTACATTGTTTAACCCTATTCCTCCTACTGTATTTTTATAAGTCGATTCATCATAACTATTTACAACATATAGATAAAGCTTACCTCCTAACTCTTCAATTTTTATTTTAATAGTATTCGCACTGTCATCTATATGATTACTACAATGTTTAAAAGCATTCTCAATAAAAGGAATCAATAATAAAGGTGCTATTTTCAATGTAGGATTTTCGGATTTAATATCATAATCCAATTGAATATCTGAGCCTTTTCTAGTTTCTTCAATTTTAATATACTTTAATACGTAGTCGAGTTCTTTTTCTAATAAAATAGAAGTGTTACTTTCATATAATTGATAGCGTAATAGTCCTGAAAAATGGAGCAACGTTTGTTTAGCTAAATCGTCATTTTTACCAATCAAATGATAGACACTATTGATACCATTAAATAAGAAATGTGGATTTAATTGCGCCTTTAGATATTTTAATTCGGTTTTATAGGTTTCTTCTAAAAGTTTATGTCTCAATTTTTCAGACTTTTTGAATGCTATTTTAAGTGCAAAATAAAACCCTGCAGTAACATATACTACATGCACCATTACACCACTTATAAAACCACATAAGTAGGGTTTGTTTATATTAAAATATTCGTACGTAAGTGCATCACCATACGATTCTAAAAGTGTAATAGCAACTATGAGTAGGATAGTTAGTACATAAAAATTCAATCTTTTTTTCTTTTGATATAGTCTTGGATACAACAAAAATACCTGAACATAAAACAAAACTGCATTAAAAAATAAGCCGTACGTGTAGGCATAAGTAAGACTCTCATCTGCGGCTGAAAAACCATTCCAATTAAAATCAGACCCTAAAGCAACGAGCCAATAATTGAAAAGCCAGAAAAGTATATGTCCTAAGACTAGAGTTACTTTGTTAAAATTCATTTTAAAGATTTAATACAAAGAAACATATAATTTATTTTGTTAAAGTCTTTAACAACGATAATCAATCATTTATCAACGGTTGTCAAAATAATATTTTTTGACTGTCATTTTTAGGTTCTTTTGTTCTGTAATTATAGAATATCATCAATCATCAAAAAAATCATCATGAAAAAAATCTTAATCACCTTTACTTTTCTACTATTAACATTAGCCTCATCAGGCTAAACGACAAAAACAGCAAGTGTAGAAAAATCTATGTATGGCATTCAAACAGGATTATTAGGAGCTTGGGTATATAATGAAACGAGATTGACTAATTCAACAGCCCTAATAACGGAAATAGGTTTTGATTTTGGGGTATGGAAAAGTACTTTTTATAATGACTTTAATGATTTTTTTCTTTTAACATCAGTTATTATAGTAGAACCGAGATTTTATTACAATCTAAATAAACGCTCAAAAAAGTCTAAAAGAATCGATGGAAACAGTAGCAGTTTTGTTGCTTTAAATATGAGTTATCATCCAGATTGGTTTGTCATATCAAAAAAAGACGATTTTCGTATAGTTAGTGATATTTCTATAATACCCACCTGGGGTATAAGACGACATATGGGGAAAACACTTTAATTATAAAACTGGTATTGATGCTGGCTATACTTATACGTTTGCTAAACAAGCAGGTTACTCTAAAGATAAAAGTGAAATAGAACCTATGCATTTAAGAATTGGATATACATTCTAATACAAATAATAAGTAACGTTTAACTAATTCAAATTTTTCATCAAATCAATATATAATTCTAATGAACAAAAAAAATCTCTTTCTAATTTTTATATTTTCAGTATCAATTGTATTCTCTCAAGAAGATACGACACAGAAAAAAAACAGTTTAAAATTCTCGACTGGTTATACCATTGGCTATCTCAAAAACCTTTCGTTTGCACCAGTTTCAAAATACGATTATAGTGCAGTAAATTTTCAATTGGGCTATACGCGAACTACTAAAAGAAATAAATTGGTAGAGTTTCAGCTGGGATTATTTGACTCTGAACTAGAAACCAATATTATAGCAGAGCCTAATCCACGATACTCAAAAATAGTACTAGACATGTCGTCGCTAAAAAGGGTTTATAATAATTCTAATTTTAAAATACATTTAGGTTTACAATCACAGACTAATATCTCTGCTTATTATAAAGGAGATTATTTCGACGTACAACAAAAATTAGGAATTGCTAGTCGTTTCTCATACGCTTTTACAGACAAACATTTTTTATCCTCTAAGCTTACCATACCATTAGTCCTTTTTAGAGCGTCTAGTTTTGAGGATGGGTTCTATTCATTAGGAAAATATCAAAGTTTACTATGGACTACAGAATACAACTACGCACTTTCCGAACATTTTGACATAACAGCTAATTATAATTTTAATTACGATAGACTACAAATTTTTGAGGCATATAGAGAACTACAAAATCAATTTAACCTAGGGGTAAACTTTAAATTTTAAACTATGAGATATCTAAAATTCGCGTTATATATTTTTTCCATTGTTACACTATCCTCATGCACAGATACTTTAATGGGGGATGAAGGAAAACTAGATGAAGACATCTATCTAAACTATCAAACCATTACAGATTTAGAATTGCCTTTTGAGGAGGAATGGTACGTAGTTAATGGTGGGAAATCACACCGAGAAGGCGCACATCATTTTATTGGTCGTGGTGGTGGAGAACGCTATGCTGTTGATTTTCTTATCCTAAGAGATACAGTGTTAAGTAATGGAGAAGTAAGAGGCATACATTATTCTGGAGATTGGAGGCAAAATGAAAACCATTTTTGTTTTGGGAAACGCTTGAATGCCCCTGGTGTTGGAAAAGTTATAGAAGTTGTAAATACGATTGCCGATAACCCACCTAGCAATAGTTTCAATATAAATCAGCCACCAGGTGGTAATTACGTCGTCATCGACCATTTGAATGGTGAAACCTCAATATTGGCGCATTTAAAAAAAGGATCTATTATAGTTTCTGTTGGGGATACAGTAATTAAAGGTCAAGAAGTGGGTAAAGCCGGAAATAGTGGTTCTTCTACCATACCACATTTGCATTACCAATTAGAGGGCACATCAGGTCAGTTGGGTGGATTAGGACTTCCTGCTCAATTCTTAGATTACTATGAAGATGGCGAATTTGTAGAACGTTCAGAGCCAGTGAGAGGTCAAAAGGTGAAAAAGCAATAGCTATGAAATAGCTTTAATAAAATTAGTAATGGAGCTATTCAAAATAGCGGAATACAAAACAAGGATATCATTTTCCTAGGAAAGTAAGTGATTGAAAAGCGTAAAACTAATTAAAGATTCAAAACACTTTCAAAGTAAGTCTCAAAACGAATTAATTCAGAGTTTAAATAACAAAACACCATAAATCAAACAAACATGAAAAGCAAAATTTCCCTTTTATTCTTTGTTTTTGGCTGCGTTCTAAATGGAATAAGTCAAGAAGCACCATTAAGTCCTAAGAATAATCCTACTAATATCGATTTACTTAAATCTGAAACTTATAAAATGTCTTGGTATATGGTTCAAGATTCAACAGAAATTCAAATTGGTACTGTACAAACCGAAATTCAGAAAAACAAGGATAATATATCTATTATTACTACGGTTGAAATGAAACAATCACCAAGTAAATGGATTGACAGTACAGTGGTTAGCAATAACAATTTTAAACCCATCTACCATTCCTCGTATAATCAGCAAAGAGATATGGTTTTGAAGTTTGATAATGAGATAACAGGTTATTATATAGACAAACAAACCAATACCAAAACACGAATTTCAGAAAAAACAGATAAACCGTTTTTTGACAGCAATTTTTACCCTCAACTAATCAGATTACTTGCTTTAAGGGATGGCTATACAAACACCATTTCTATTTTTGATTACAACCCCAAATCTAAAATAGGAGTCATTACGGCAACAATAAAGAATACAGAGGAAAAAACAATTAATTTTAAGGGAGAATTAAAAGAGGTTTGGAAGATTGAAACTACAGATGACATTTCTAATAATAAAGCTATAAGTATCTATTTTATAGATAAGTCAACAAGACAACTGCTAAAGCAAGAAATTGATTTTGGTGGGCGTAAAATGATAATGAGATTATAAAGTTTGAAAATAACCTTTTACAAATGAGCGTACTCATAATATACTGTCACCCAAGTAAAAAATCTTATACCTATGAGGTTTTACAACTGTTGAAATCATGTTTGCAAAAAAAACAGATTGATTTTCAGATTTCAGATTTATATGCCATGAATTTCCAATCTGATATGACCGAAAGCGAATATCAACGAGAAGGTTTTGCCAATTTGGATGTACCGATACCAGAAGATGTGAAAAAAGAGCATCAAAAAATAGAATGTGCAGATTGCGTAATATTCTTATATCCTGTTTGGTGGAGCGATTGTCCTGCGAAACTGAAAGGTTGGTTTGATAGAGTATATTCTGTTGGTTACGCCTATGGTCATGATGAATCAAAAGATGAAATTCTAAAAATGAAAACGATTCTTAAGGGTATTGTTATTTGTACAGCCGGTTATTCAAATACGTATTTAAATGAAATAGGAATTGCGCAAAGCATGCGCAATATAATGCTTGATGACAGACTAGGAAAAAGGTTTATACAAAAAGAAATGGTAATTCTGGGTGGAACAAAAGATATTGAAAAAACTAGATTAACACATAAAGAAATTATAACAGCTATTGGACTAAAATTAAAATAAATGAAAACTATATCACTTCGTAAAATTACTTTAACAATAAAAATACTTTATCCACTATGGATGATTATAGGAATGTTAGCATTAATGTACATCCCGTCTCTATATTATGTGAGAGATAATCCAATTGAAACTTCAAATAATATTAAATCAAATGAGATTACTTTCCGTTTAGGAATAGTAGCAAATATTATTACTCAATTGCTAGCGATATTCATCCCAATATTACTTTATTGGTTGTTTAAGTCTGTAAGTTCTACTAAAGTACAATTAATGCTCATTTTAAACCTAATTGCTGTACCCATTGCTATGTATGGTAATGTACATTTACTTGAAGCGATTGAATTACTTGACAATCCAGAGCAAATGATGAGGCACATAAAAATGAGTCATTATGGAATTACAATTGCCTACATATTTTGGGGCTTATGGTTGTTTCCTCTTGGGCAGTTAGCTATTAAATCTGGGTATTTTCCAAAAATAATGGGCTATGCTTTGTATGTAGCAGGTATTGGATATCTATTTGGAGCATTTACCGCTATAGTATTCCCAGATATGTTATTAATAAGTGAAGTTATGGAAGCACTCACTATTGGAGAAGTTATTTTTATTTTATGGTTTGTTATAAAAGGACCTAAACTAGAGAATTAATTATTTTCAGCTTAAATACCTGTAAATAAGTTATTTGAATGTGTTTATTAGAAAAAGATACTTACTATATTTTTAGATTTAAAACAAACTTATGAAAAAACATTTTTTATTATTAATTTTTCTTTTAACTATTACTGTAGCTTGTAAAAAAGAAATTAAAACATCAAGTAGTAACAATACAATACTTAATTTTCCCACTAATACCTTAGAAAACAACCAAGAAATTGTTCAATCCAAATACTACTGTAAAGTTCAATTTGGAAATGAAAAAGAGAATTCTGAATACGAATTAAGAAGTTCTAACGCATTAAGAAAAGGTACTATGACTACTACTTTTAACATTGTACTTAGCGAAGATATGTATGAAAAGCATCCTTTGGATATCAGTTTTATAAAGGTGAAAAATGCAACCAACCCAAAGTTGGTAAAAGGTAAATACAATTTAAGACCTATGACATTAGCTGGCCAAGACACACTATCTTACTTTTCCATTGGTGAAAGAATTATTAGTGAAGAAATTTATCAAGATTATAAAGGTACTGCAATGTTAGAAGATTTTCAAGATACTTACGTGCTCTTGCCTAAAGAGCTTAATGAGTTGAACATCTTATCGGTTAAGGATGTTGGTAACTTAGAAGATGATTTGTATTACAAAACAGGAAAACAAGAAGTTAAGGGTAATGCTATAGTAACTTTGTTTAGGATTTCAAACGAACAAAAATTAAAATTTAGGATTGATTTTTATTGTCTTCATGATTGGAGTATCAGTAAATAAAATTCTACAAGCAGATATAATTTATCAAGTAATATTATATATCTAATTGAAAATGAAATGTATGATAATTTTTCTGGGTACTGTTTTTTCGAGTTGCACAAATAAAAGCACAAAAAATGAAAGTATAAAAATAGAGAGTGAATTTAATGAAAATGAGGTGAAATGGTTCAACATTTTTGAAATACGCGATTAGTTCGCTTCTTTAATATTGTTTTAAGTGCTCATGAATGCAAAAAAGCATTTCTCAGGAAACATTCGAATTACATTTAAATCATTTTTAAAATCATCAAAACTTTAATAATATTCAAATTCAATCATGTAACTTACTTCTTTTTTGCTTTCTTCATAGAAACTTTAAAATCATCAATATTCCCATGTAATTTTAAATTTAAGTATTTTACTTTCTTCTTAGGATCAACTTCTATAATTTCATCCTCTTCTACTTTATTTCCACTATTTTTTTTACTACTAAATAATTTATATAAAACAGCTTTCCTAACGATTTTCCAGGGAATTCTTAAGTAATATTCAATATTATTATTTAGATCTTGTGTTCCCGATAATTCCATATGTCCTAATGTAGATTCAATCGTCATATTAGGGATATTTATGCGTCCATTAATGATATCTATATGATTTTGAATGGTATCAAATTTGATGTTTTTAAGATTTTTATCTCCCATATAACTAGATAACATTTTCATAGGTTCATAATTTTGTAATTTTCCATTAAAAACTTTTACATCCATATGAATTTCAGACTGATCTAAATCTGGCACTAAATCAGGATAGATTCTAATTTTTCCAGTTATCGTGGAAGAAACATGTCCTTTTAAATTATCTGAAACCAAATGATCCTGCCCAAAATTTTCAAACTTAAATAAGAACTTATCAAGATCAATCTTAGTGGTTTTTATATTCGGTTTCATATAAATTTTCTTCGGATTGCTACCGTTAAAGTAACCAGACATATTAAAATTACCTCCAGCCGCATTCATATGCAATGTATCTACATAAATGTAATGATTTTGAGTGGTACGTAAACTTGCTTTTATATCCTGCAAATCAATTCGTTGATAAATAAAATGATCTAAATCTACATCAAATTTCATATCAGTAAATGGTAGCTTATACAAATTAAAAGCATCTGCATGTGCTGCAACATCTGCAGTTTTTGATTTTACAGTTATTGTTGCCTTCTCTGTTGTTTCATCTGGAGGAAATAGTTGGTCATAATCAATATAATTTGCTTTAAAGCTAAGATTATTGTCTCTTTTTTTAATGGCTTCATTATCTCCTAAATAATAGTTTAAGCCTATATTAAAAGAAGTTCTTCCTATTTTACCTATAAAATCTTTCACTACAAGATGGTCATCTTCATAATGAAAATCACCAGTAAATCGTTCAAATCGTAATGGATGTAAATGCATTTTGGTATTCAGCTTGTCTAACTCTAAATCTATAGAATGTAATGCTGATGCTTTATAATGCATACTAGAATTTACATGCAATGCCAGTTTTTCAAATTCTTCATGTCTATATTCTTCAGGAACATAATTTTCACCTTGATAAGAGAAAATGTCTTCCAAACGCAATAAGTCTGAAGTTAAAGTAATATCTAAATCTACATCACCATTCAATTCTTTTTGCATCCAAAAACCATAATTATGTGCAAGTCCGTTAAAATGAAAATCGGAATCATCAATAAAACCCGTAAAATCTTTGATTTTAAGATCTTCATCATCGATTAATACATCTACATGAAAATCGTGTAATTTATGTGGATAATGCTTTAGTTGTGCATTTAAACTATCTACAAAAAATTCTCCTTTAGGTAAATATTTCCTTTCTGTAAAAGCATTTGCTAAAGCTTTAAATGAAAACCCAGCACTCAAATCTTTGATTTGTTCATCTATACCTGTAGGTATACTATCAGTAGCTGTAAATTTTGTGAGTTCAGCAATATCTAATAGATTCGATTTAATATCTGCATGTGCGACTACTGGGGAGGCTTCATGATGCACAATAGCAGGTAAATCTGATAAATAACCAGTTATTGAAATATCAGATTCCCCTAAAAGCATATCAAATTGATTAAGTGTCGCTTTCTTTCCATTCATTACTATATGTGCATTCAGTTTTTTTAATGGTGCGGGAAGATCTTTGGAAGATAAACTTAGGCTATCAATTTTTAACTCACTAAAATAAGCCTGATTCAATTTACTGAGTGCTTGTTCTGGGTTATCAATATCTATAATATCATGAAAATTCATTTTTAATGAAACATTTCCTGATGTAATATTTACTTCATCTAAATTTAAGAAATCAGTCATAAATTCAAGATTGAAGTCTGCATTTAATTGCATATCTATTTCTGGTTTATCAAAATTATTGATTACGACATTTCCTGAAAATTTTCCTTTTTCTAGTTTCGCTGTCATATCCTCTAACGAGAATGTTGTTGTACGAGAATTACGGTCATTACCATTGGTAAAATGTCCTTTAAATCCCATATCTTTTACTCGTTTACCTTTATCTGTATTTTCTAAAAAAGCTTCACTTGCTCCAAAATTCACATCAAAAAAAGGTGCTTGTTGATTCAGTGTAGGTCCTTTAACTAGTGCATTAAAATAGATTTTTCCTGCATTTTTATAACGTTCTAAAACTGGTATAAGATCCTCTGGAGCAAAGGCTATAAGCATATCAAAATTTGGCTTCGTACCCCTTATTTTAAGATCAAGATCTACATCGTTTTTTGTATCTATTTTTCCTTCTAACTCAAAATCACCATGTTCCATAGTAACCCCAGAAGGTTCAATGGTAAGTAATCCAGTATCTTTATTCAAACTAAGATCTGTATGAAGATCAAAGTGTTTGTGTTTTATATAAGTAGTATCACCATTATTTATTAAATTCATTTCAAACTTAGTATCAATATGCCCTGAAATAACTTTATTATCCATATTGAAACCACCATCTGCCTCATAAATAAATGTTTCTAAGTCTGTATTTTGACCTTCATCTTTTTTGTGGATATCTAAATTGTTTAATTTAATTTTTTGAAGCTTAAAATCTATTGGTTCTTCACTTTCTGTTTCATCAAAGGATTTTAATGCATTTAAAAGATTTAGACTTTTATCTTCATGAATTACAATATCAAAAAAACCGTCTTCTACAATTAATGATTTAAGGGTATAATTTCCTTCTAAAATATCCCACAAATTAAATCCTACGTAGATATCTTTAACATCTAGAATAACTGGTGAATTTTCCTTTTTAGTTTCATTTATTTTTAGATCGTCTACTTTAAAAGAAATATTGGGAAAATTACTAAAGAGTGATAAATGTGTATTCCCTATAGAAATAAAACCTTCATGGGTTTTGTTAAGATCAGCTATATGATCTTTAATAATACTATTTTGTTTTATCTTGATATATAATACTGTAACACTAAGAAAGAATAATGGTAAAAGTATTACACAAGCAATAAACCGCAACCAGAATTTTCTTTTTTTTAAGAATTCAAATTTCATAATACTTATGATTATAGCAGTATAAGCTTATTAATAAATCTTTAAACTAAAAAATAACTAAAATTTTATGTAGTTATTTTTTTTAACTTTTTTCTAATAATCTTATAAGATATTGAAAATATTAGTATGAAAACTTCTTAAAAAGATTAAAGATAAAGTATGATAATTATCAAATATAATCTATTCCATACACATTACCACTTCACTCCTATTCCTTCGACTCTTGCTCAGGATAAACTTATTTAGGGGAAAGAGTATTCTATTACATTTTAAAGAAACATTTGAGAAGAAAAAATCAAAGAAGATTTGTCTTTGGGGAAAGCTTTTTACTAAAGCAAAGTTACTCTTCGGTTTCGCTCAGGACAAACTCCAGGCAGAACATTATAGTACAAATTGTATGGTATTCAAGTTTTATAAGAATATCTCGTGTTTGTAGCTATAATTTTATATAGAGTTTATATTGAGTCGACAATCGAAATATTAAATATTCCAGAATCTTCTCGTTTATATATAAATCTAATCACTCAATCTTTTTTACTACTCTCACTATTAGTAATACAATCTAAAATCAAGCAGCGTACATAGTTTATAATGTTTTTGATATAATTTTTCAACAACATTTAACATGTCATCATCTTCTTTAAATAAGTTAAAAAATACGCTATCAAGGTTTGAGCTAGAAATTCCATTAAACTCATTACCGTATCCAGAAATAGCTCTAGCACCAGTAATATCTAAAAAATATTGAAACTCTTCTTCTTCTAAATCGAGAACTTTTGCGTTTGAAAAATGTAAGATTTTGTCGTTTAATCGTCCTTCAAAAATTTCTGCAACTTCCTGTAAACTATAGTAATAATCATTTAAACAAATACTATTAGCTTCACCTGTTATAACCAAATAGATTATTTCATAATTTTTAAAATAATGATCATCCAATACTAATGTATTTAAACTTGCTTCAAAACCTTCAATGGTATCGCATGTTTTATAAATACTAGCTACTCCATATTGCATGGCCAATTGTTCTAATTTTTTTTGTGTTTCAGTAACCTGTTCCGTTTCTATATCATAAACAGCTTCTAAACAGTAAACAAAATAATCTGTATCTATTAATTGTTTTTGAGGTAATTTCTGTCTTGTTTTTAACAAATTTCAGGATTTATAAAAAATATATAAATGCAAAAATAATATAACTCTTTTATTTTTTTAGTCATTTCATATAAAATGCATAAAAACTATTAAGAGTTATTTTAATTTAAATACTCAAACAATATTTTATTTTTTTTAAATAAACTAGATTATAATTATTAATAGCATAAACATTACCACTTCACTCCTATTATTATCAAGTGAAAATTGTTCAATTTTACCATCGTATTTCCAATTGCTTAGTCTATTCCAAATTCACATATTTAATTAATAATTATACTTTTTATAATAAAGTATATTTTAATACACTGTATAATATTTATACTTAAATTTGTGTTTTTAAGATCAAACAATATTGTAGTATTTTTAAAATACTCATTTTTATAATTAAATACATTTCTTACGTAATTATGCCTTTTAAAAAATTAGATTCTATTATAAAAGAGAAGTTAGTAGAATTAGATTTTAATACTCCTACTCCATTTCAAACTAAAAGTATTCCTGTAATAAAAAGTGGAACCAATTTATTTTGTATTGCCCCTAAAAACAGTGGTAAAACAACAGCATTGATTCTTACTACAATGCAGAAATTAAAATGTAAAGCAGTTGGGACATCTGCTAGAGCTACTGTTTTAGTAGAAAATAATGAGAAAGCTTTGGAATTATATGAAGCTTTTTTAAAATTCACAAAAAGTACTTCACTACGTGTTTATGTTTGTGATGAAAGAGAGCATATAGATTTACTAAAATCTGAAATATTTGAAGGAGTAGATATTTTAATTGCCACTCCTAAAACTATGAATAAACTTTTGTTATTAGAAGGTGTAAATACAACACAATTAAAAATATTTAGTATTGATAATGCTGAATTTTTATCTAAGAGTTCTGTAAATGCAGATGTGTTAGCAATTACGCAAAGTATTCATAAATGTCAATATGTTATTTATTTAGAAAAAATGAATACTGCAGTACAAAATTTAGAGAATCATTTTATGCATTATGCTCGAAAAATTACTTTTAAATAATATTATTTAATAAAAGCTGGTATAACAACTTCAGAAATTTGCTTCATTATTTTATCTTCTCTATCATGGCCAGAAATTACAATAGTTAAGTCAAGTTCTTCAATCACTATTACACGTTGTCCACCGCCTCCCCAAGCAAATGTAGTATCATAATCTTTATTACCTACTGTTATAACTGTTTGATACCAAAAATAACCATAACGATAACTTTTAGGCATCCAATCTTGAGTAGGTTTAACAATTCCGCTAGTAGCTTTGGTAAGATATTCTTTAGAAATAAGCTGTTCACCTTTAAATTTACCTTTGTTTAAAACCAAATTGCCCAATTTAATCATATCACGAGATTTTAGACTCACACGCCATCCTGCTTCTGGTATACCACTAACATGATTTAACCATTTATAATTTGTAATACCTAGTTTATCAAGTAATTCACTTTTAATAAAATTCTCGGCAGTTCCTGGTACAACGGCATTAATAACTGCCATAACTAATATTGGATTGAAATTACCATACAAATAAGCTTGTGACTCTGAAGTAATAGGTTTACTATACTCAAGAAGTGTCTGAACTAACCCTTCTCCTTTTAAACGAACGGAATCCTTTTCTACTTCTTTCCACTTGTCTCTATCAATAGTAAGTCCACCATGCATAGTTAATGCCTTATGAAGTGTGATTTTATCTGCTCCATTAACTAATTTTTTGGGATTTAAATCTTTTAAAAAACTAATCAAAGGTTTGTTTAAATCTTCCATAGTCAAATACCCCAATTGAATAACACGTCCTAGTATTAATGAGGTGTATGCTTTAGTTGCAGATGCTTGTCCGTGAGGTAAATTAATACGTCCTTTTTTGTAATAAGATTCAAAAACTAATTTATTTTTATGTGAAATTAGTAATGCATCATAATTACCATGTTTATCATCAAAAATGTCTTGAGATAGTTTAAGAATTGAGTTTAAGTCATTCTTATTAACAGATAATTTACCAACAGATATACCATCTTTTCTATCATCTGGAGCTATATTAACATACGCTTCTTTAAGGTTTGGAATGTCCTTAAATGACATAAGCATTTCAGCTTTTGTAGCTTCATATATTGCTTTGGTTTGTTGAGCAGAGCTACAAATTGTAAGCATAAGAAAAATTAAAAGTAATAGTATTGTTTTGTTTTTCATCTTTTAAATTATTTATAAATGTTTAAATAACTAATTGTTAATTATTGTTTTTCATAAGTTCTTTTTTTAACTGAATAAAATTCACCCAATAAGGACTTCCTACCACATATCTGCTTCCATCTTCTTTAATCATTACATCTCCTTTCCAAAAAAATAAATATTTCCCGTCTGGTGTTACTCTCGCATGCTGTTCATAAAGTGGTGTATTTATCTTACCTCCTAAGTTAATTGCTGTTCCCCATGAACCATCTTTCTGTCGAAAACTAATATAGATATCAGGAATATTTTCACCTTCTTTCTCTGCATCCCATATTAAATAAGATTCATCTGGAGCAATAAAAGGATGAGCAATATATTTACCTGTGTTAATTGCCTTGCTCATTTTAATTGGCTTTTCATACTTGCCATTTATAAGGCGTGAATAACTCATATGTCCACTACCATCCTTGAAATCTAAAACATAAAAATAGTATGTCCCTATAGCTGAGACCGAAAAACCTACAATGGGAATGTCTTTGAAAGGTTTATGTTTTTTTATCTCTGATAAACTAGGATTGTATAGTCTTTCATATTTTTTTATATCGGTTGACAAATTAGGCTTCCTATTCCATCTATTATTTTTGTACTGCATAACAACCAATGTTGATTCTTTATATTTTCCCCCAGATCTAGTAAAAGAGAATTCCTTCATATTTGGTGAAAATGTTACAACACTTTCTAAATATTGCTTTGTAGCAACAATATCTGGAGCAAATAATTTAGGTATTAAGCCTGGTATATTTTTATCTAAATATCGATTTTCCATGGTTGGAAAAACAGAATCATTTGTAATACTCACTTGAGCAAAGCCATTATTTATTAGTATAAGAAATGTTATGAGTAATAGTCCTGTTTTATTTTTCATTATATATATTGTTTATAAATATTTCTTAATGGAATTTACAGACTAAATAGAAATCCCTTTTATTCGTTTGCTTGTAATTCCTTAAGTTTATTCTTGACTTCATTATTTTTCGGATTTAATTCAAGTGATTTGGAGTAATTTAAAATGGCTAAATCAGTTTTTCCCATTTTCATACAGGCTTTTGCATAACTTTCATATACTTTAAAACTATTTGGATAAAGCATCATATTTAATTTGAAAGTGTTTTGAGACAATATCATTCTGTCATTATGGTAAAAACGATCTCCAAGATCATTCAAATATTCTTCAGTAACAGTAGGATGTGTTGCATCTTTTTCAATGATACTTTTATATACTTTAAGTGCTTTTTCTAAATTACCTTCAAGAAGAAATTCTATAGGTTCTTTTTTATCCGCATCTATTTTAACAAAAGTGGTACTAATAGTTTTATCATTTCTATTGAGGAAAAGAAAATTACCGATTCCATTTTTAGAATTTGACTTAAACTGAATAAGACGATTAGAATTTCTTCTCACAAAACTACTGTCTGAAACTTTGATTAACTCTTTAGCTTCTACATCAAGTATATTTTTATAAAATAGTTGATTGTTTTTTTGAAAAATTGTTACTATTTCTTTTTCAGACTGATACTTGCCTGTAACTTCATCTGCTAAAGACTTTTCAATTTCTATTTTTTTATATATTGGTAAATAATTGTCCCATTTATAAGAAAGAGCTACAGAGCGAATGACTTCTTCATTAAAAGCAGGATATGTAGAATTGGTTAATACAACCACACCAAAGTCTTTATCTCTATGAGCCATCATTAATCCAAAAAAACCTCTATTCCATCCCCAATGATAAAAATAGTTTTCATCTTTCTCTTTCTTAATTCCAAATCCTAAACCATATTTAAACTGTGATCTATAATAACTATTTGTTCCATATGGCGTAAGCATTAACGTTGTCATATCTTTTGATAGCCCTTTAACACTATTCTCTTTTAAGGTTTGTTGTATATTAATTGTAAATTTCGCAAAGTCTTCTGCTGTTGTCCATAACCCGTTCGAAGCCATTACTGGATAATGGTGTCCTTTACCTTTTACCATTGACCCCTCTTGTAAATAACCAGTTGCTGCCATCTTTAATTGTTCTGTAGAAAGCGATTGATTAAACGTACTATTTTTCATTGCTAAAGGTTTTAAAACTAATTCATTCATTAGATCAGGGAACTTTTCTCCTTCAACATCTATCATCATTTGTTGTATGATTGCATAACCACCTGCTGAAATATAAATACGTTCATCTGGTTCTTTATTTACAAAAATTGAATTGTTTTTAACTGGAAGAGTTCCATTTAAAATTTCTATAAGTGTTGGTACAGTTGAATCTGTATTATATCCTGAAATTGCATGAACGTTTATTCCTGCGGAATGATTTAAAAGATTTTTTAAAGTAGCTTTCTTTTCTGTTGTAAATTCATTGTTTGGTAATTGCCAAGATTTTAAATAACTATTAATGTTTTCATTTAAAGCTACTTTGTTTTGTTGTACCAAACTTAATGCACCATAAGCAGTTACCGGCATGCTTAGTAAAGATGCTTGAAAAAGTGTTTTCCTAGTTACAGGAGATTCACTTTTGATATCCATAACACCATATCCTTTAGCCCATTCAATTTTACCATTATGTATTATAGCAATACTGGCACCTGGAATTCCATAGTGTTTCATACGTTCTTCTATAGACCAAGTTGAGTCACCTTCTATGTATACTGGTGTGGTAAGGCTCGTTTCTACTTTTTTAATTAAATCAATTGTAGTATTTACCTTAGGTTTTTCTACACATGACTGAAAAAAAACTATAATGAAGAAGATTGATATACTATTTTTCATGTTTTTTATTTGAATAATTGATGCTAAAAAAAGAATAGGTTTTTTAGTTATTTGTTGAATAAAAATAGATTTAAATCTTTGTTTAAAAATTTAAATAGGATAAGCACAATAATTAAATGATAAAATCATTTCATCATTGATATATTGCTTTTGTAAGAAATTATAGATATTTATATATGTAGATAGTATCTTTAATTTTTAATAAAATAATTTTATGCTTAAAAAATCTTTAAAACATACTATACTACTTAATACAGGAGCATTTTTATTAGTACTCATTCTTGAAATATTGAGTTTATGGTTATTTAAAGATAACTTTGATACTACATATTCTTTTTACTTACATAACCTAAGTTATACAGCTATTATTATGGTTATTATTTGGATAAATCATTTTATTTTCATCCCTTTTCTCTTAGATAAAAAAATCTATTTTTTATATGGAATATTACTCATTGGAAGTATATTCATTGCTTCTTATATAAAAGCATATCCTAACTGGATTGGTGTTTATAAAATGTTCTTTTTTCTTATTTATACTACCGGAACGGGAATGGCTGCTTTCTTTTTAAGAAGAAATATAATCATTCAAAGAGAAAATACTGAGAAAGCAACATTACAAAAAGAGATGGAGCTTAACTATTTAAAAGAGCAAGTAAATCCTCATTTTTTATTTAATTCATTGAATAGTATTTATTCACTTTCTAGACAACAATCGTTAGAAACTCCAGAAGTTGTAATGCAACTTTCAGAATTAATGAGATATCAACTAGAAAGTTCTAAAAAAGACACTGTTTTATTAAAAGAAGAACTCGGTTTTATAGAGAATTATTTATTACTTGAAGAAAAACGATTAAGTGAACGCTGTACTATTGAATTTTTAATTACAGGGGATTTATTAGAGTTAAAAATAGCTCCAATGCTATTAATTCCTTTTGTTGAAAATGCTGTTAAACATGGAGCTCAGAGCACTAATGAGCAAAGCACAATTGATATTTCTATTACTATAAAAGAATCTGCTTTTCATTTTTGTGTAATTAACTCTAAGCCTTCCATAATTTCTGAATCGAAAAGAAAAGGAATGGGACTAGAAAATGTAAAAAGACGTTTAAATTTATTATATTCTAATTCTCACTCATTAGAAATTGATGATAAAGAGAAATTATATTGTGTAAATTTAGCTATTGATTTAAGAGTAAAGAATAAAGTTAATGATTAAAATAGGCATTATAGATGACGAAATACTAGCACGTAAAGTGTTAGAAGATTATTGTTCTAAAATTGATAGTTTCGAAGTAGTATTAAATAGTGGTAATCCTCTTGAATTCATCAATTTTATTCAACAAAATGAGGTTGATTTGGTTTTTCTTGATATAGAAATGCCAGAATTGAATGGTATGGAAATTTTACGTTCCATGATACAACCTCCTAAAGTTATTTTAACAACAGCTTATTCTGAATATGCTTTAGAAAGTTATAACTATGGAGTTGTAGATTACTTATTAAAACCTATAAAAATTGAACGTTTTTTAAAAGCAATAAACAAAATTTCAGTTTCAAAAATAGCGCCTTCTAAAAAAAATAGTAAAAAAGAAGAACTTCAAATAAAACATGATGGAATGCCAGTTAATATTCCATTTAAATCAATTCAGTATATCCAAAGTTTTGGAAATTATTTAAAAATTTTTACAGATTCAAGAATGTTCTTAATTTCTGATACACTTATTAATATTACGACCTTATTATCTGATAATTTTCAGCGAACACACAAATCATATATAGCTAATTTAGATAGGGTTACAAAAGCTACTAAAGCATATTTATTAATTGAAAACAATACTATTCCTGTAAGTGCTATGTACAAGGTTATTGTGTTTGAAAAACTGGAAGTTTTAGCTAAACTATAAAACAGTTAATGCCCGTTCCTACTCTTCTATTTAAGATTATTTTATTCATTTTTAAAATTGTACCTCTTTTAGAACTTAAATTTTCTATACTAAATTGACTTTTCTTAATGCATGTAATTATTTTACCATTTCACAAAAATTAATACTTAATTCATTATATTTTAATTACTATGTTTTTAAAAAAATCAAATAGTTTTAATGACAAGAAAATAAGATTAATATAAAATCAACTTTTCGTATTTAAATACAATATTAAAACATTATGCTAGCATTGTCCAACAAACTTCTTCTCCGCATAAATAAAAATACTGAGCTTCGAATTCAAACATAAGATCGCATCCATCAGAGCCTCCTGAGCAATGTTGACCTGCTTTAATACATTTAGCTTTTGCTTTACTAATTTGAAATTTTTTGAATTTACTTAATGAATTTCTCATTGGTTTTTAATTTATTAGTTAATAATATCTTTACTACTAAGACAACTCTTTTTTACTTTATAAAACACAGATAAATAAAGAGTTATGATAAATTTCACTTCAAGTTATTTAGTATTCAATATTTATATTAAAAATGCCTTTTACAAAACAAATTATTCTTTTTAATTTAGGCTGATAATAACTACCAAATAAAGATCGAACTAATGAGATTAAGAACTACTCTTATTTTAATAACACTCCCTTTATTGATGTTAGCCCAAGAGGCAAATCAATACTTTTCTTCTATCAAATATAGAAATATTGGTCCCTTTAGAGGAGGACGTTCTGTAAGCACTACAGGAATTGTTAATAACCCACTTACCTATTACATGGGTACTACAGGAGGTGGGCTTTGGAAAACTGAAGATGCTGGTCAACATTGGAATAATATAAGTGATGGTTTCTTTAAAACTGGTTCTGTAGGCGCTGTTGCTGCATCAGAAAGTAATCCTAATATTATATACGTAGGTATGGGAGAACATGCTATTAGGGGTGTAATGACTTCTTATGGAGATGGTGTTTATAAATCTACAAATGCCGGAAAAACATGGAAACATATAGGTTTATCCAAAACAGAACAAATCTCAAGAATTGTAATTCATCCTACAAATCCAAACATTGTATATGTAGCTGCTCAAGGTAAATATTCATTACCTACATCTGAAAGAGGTATTTATAAATCTGTTGATGGAGGAAAATCATGGAAAAAAACCTTATTTGTTAATGATTTTTCTGGTGCTTCTGAATTATCTATTGATATGAATAATCCGCAAATTTTATATGCTGCGTTATGGCATTACCAAAGAACACCTTGGAAAATGATTAGTGGTGGTAAAGGAAGTGGTTTATATAAATCGGATGATGCTGGAGAGACATGGAAAAAATTAGATAAAGGATTACCAAAAAAACTTGGAAAACTAGCTATTTCTATTTGTAGAAGTAATAGTAATAAAGTATATGCACTTATAGAAAGTGATACTCAAAAAGACAAAAGTGGATTGTATGTTTCTAATAACGCAGGTAAAAATTGGAAGCAAGTAAGTGGCGATAATAGATTAACACAGCGTGCTTGGTATTATACAGAAGTTTTTACAGATCCTAAAGACGATGAAACTATTTATGTATTAAGTGCTCCTGCTTTACGCTCTAAAGATGGTGGTAAACATTGGGAAAGAATTAGTGGTACGCATGGTGATTACCATGATTTATGGATTAATCCAAATAACTCTAAAAATATGGTAATAGCTAATGATGGTGGTGCTGCTATTTCTTATAATTTCGGAAAAACATGGTCTACAGAAAGTATTATGCCTACGGGCCAATTTTATCGAATAAATGTAGATAATTTATTTCCTTATAATATCTATGCAGGTCAGCAAGACTATTCTTCTATAAAAATTGCGAGCATGAATATGACGGGGCGTTCTATTTCTGAAAGTAATTGGACAAGGGCTGCTGGTGGAGAGAGTGCTTTTTTAGCATTTGATAAAAATAATCCTACTATTACCGTTGGAGGTAGTTATTTAGGGACTATTGAAGCTTTAAATATGAAAAATATGGTAAGTACTAAAATTATGGCTGCTCCTATTCAGTATTTAGGAAAAACTGCAAGAGATATGAAGTACTTATATAATTGGAATGCTCCCATTATTTGGTCACAGCACGAACCAAATACTATTTTTCATGCAGCACAGGTAGTTTTAAAATCAACAGACTTAGGGAAGAATTGGACGCCCTTTTCTCCTGATTTAACTAGAGATATAGATAAAAAACAAGGTAAAGTTGGTGGTCCGTACACCAACGAAGCTGTAGGTGCAGAAAATTATGGTACCATTAGTTATTTAATAGAATCACCACATGAAAAAGGGTTTTTTTATTCCGGAAGTGATGATGGTTTTGTACACATTACAAAAGATAATGGAAAAACTTGGCAAAATATAACACCAAAAAAACTAGATGAAACCTTAATAAATACTATTGAAGTATCACCACATAATCCGGCTGTTGTATACATTGCTACTACAAAATATAAATTAGGAGACTACACTCCTGCCCTTTTTAAAAGTAATAATTACGGAAAAACATGGAAATCAATTAATAATGGGATTCCAAATGGTGCACATACAAGAGTAGTACGAGAAGATAAAGCAAAGAAAGGTTTGTTATATGCTGGTACAGAATTAGGAATGTATATTTCTTTTAATGATGGTGAAAATTGGGAATCTTTTCAAAGAAATTTACCCGTAACACCAGTTTTAGATCTAATGGTGCATGAAAATGACTTGATTGTAGCAACTTCAGGAAGAGCGTTCTGGATTTTAGACAATGTTTCTTTATTATCTCAATATAATGCTAAAAACAATGCTGCGAAAGTATATGATCCAGAACCAATTTATTACGGGAATTGGGGAAGTAGTATGAATGGAAATATTGATAAATTTAAAGGTATGCAAAACTTTGTTGGTGTAAATCCGACAAATGGTATTGAATTGTATTATGAGCTTCCTAAAATTGATAAAACAAAACCTATTACATTAACTGTTTTAGATAGTAAAGGTAAAACAGTGAATACCTATACTTCTGAAAAAGATAAAAACTATATCCCTCATAATGGAGGCGGTGCACCTAGAGCTCCAAAGTTACCTAAGAAAAAAGGATTGAATCGTTTTGTATGGAATATGCAACATAAAATTGTTCCAGGTATTCCTAAAGTTTACATTGAAGCAAATTTTAGAGGTCATAAAGTTATTCCAGGAACGTATACTATGAATTTAACTTATGATGGAAAAACACATACTACAAAAGCAACAATTAAAGAAAATCCGAATTACACAATCACTAAAACAGAATATGAAGCATATGACTTAATCATGGATCAAATGGAAGCAAATGCTACAGAAATGCATTACAAAGTAAACCTGTTACATGCTATGCATAAGGATATTAGTATTTCTATTAAGCAAATGAAAAAAGAAAATAAGAATACTGTTTTGATAGAGGAAGGTGAAAATCTTTTAAAAGAAATTAAAAAATGGGATGAACAAATGGTACAACGAAGATCTCAAGCCTATGATGATGTAGAAAACTTTGAAAACAAATTTACAGCGGAATATATGTTTTTAATGAATCAGACAAATAGTAGTTTACCTAAGATTACGCAAGCATCTATTGATAGAAAAACAAAGTTAGACAAGCAATGGAATAATTTAAACAAAACTGCTCAAAACTTAATAAACAGTAAAATTCCTGCTTATAATCAAAAATTATGGAATGCAGGTATTGGAGCTATTAAAATGAAATAGATATTATTAACTGTTTAAAGTAATAGAGTACCTTAAAATAATATTAAAACTTTATTTAAAGTGATTTAAATGTAAAATTTAGCGAAATTTACTTCGCTAAATTTTACGTTTTTTATTTCTTTTTACTAGGTTTTAACGAAGGTTTGTTTTTTGGAGTTTCCTTGTTATCTCTTCTTCTTCTATCAAGAGTATCATCTTTCTTTTTAGGTTTTGGTCCTGGTTTAATTGCTTCAATTTTCATGTTACACTAAATTTAATTATTTATATTTCTATATCAAAAATAATATAGGTTACATGTAACGTTTTACGACAATCCGTAATTTTGAAAAAGTTTTACTGCATAAGTTCCAGATCAAAATCTATTAACAGTATGTAATACTTATTTATTGTTTGATTTAATAACCAGAAGCTTGCCCATCCTTACGGCTTTCTGAAGCTCCATGGTATACTTTGTTCTCATCATCCCATAAAATTGCTTGATAACCTCCATATATTCCCCTACCTGTTCCTATTTGATGTCCTTTATTCATTAATCCTCTAATAGTAGAATATGGAATTCCTGATTCTGTTCGAATGGTACCCGAATTTACAGTCGTTTCTCCCATCGGACTTGCTCCTCCTCTATGATCCCATCTTGGCGCATCTCCAGCTTCTTGTAAATTCATACCAAAATCGATCAAATTCATTACAATTTGTGTATGTCCCATAGGTTGAAAATCTCCCCCCATTACACCAAAACTAGCAAAAGGTTTCCCTTCTTTTGTAATAAATGCAGGTATGATGGTATGAAACGGACGCTTACTAGGTTCGTAAGTATTTGCTTGATTACGTTTTAAACTAAATAACTCTCCTCTATCTTGCAACATAAAACCTAATTTAGGAGGAACCATACCAGAGCCCATTCCTCTATAATTACTTTGAATTAATGAGATCATCGTACCTTCTTTATCAGCAACTGTCATGTAAATAGTATCTCCATTTGAAATTTCACCAGCATTATATCTTCCTGCTCGTTCCCCAATTTGTGCTCTTCTATTGTTAGCATAAGTATCTGACAACAATTCTGTAACAGGAACCTTGAAAAAATCCATATCAGCATAGTATTTTGCACGATCTTCAAAAGCTAATTTCTTGGCCTCTGTGAATAAATGTAGATGCTCTGTACTACCAAATTTGATATTTGAAAAATCGTACCCTTTTAATATTTGCAGCATCTGAAGTGCAGCAATTCCTTGCCCATTTGGTGGTAATTCCCAAACATCATACCCTCTATAATTAACAAATACAGGTGTTACCCACTCCGATTTATGATCTGCTAAGTCTTTTGCAGAAAGGAAACCACCTTGTTTCTTTATAAATTTATCGATAGTGGTAGCTATATCTCCTTTGTAAAAAGCATCTCTACCTCCTTTTGCTATTTTTTTATAGGTATTCGCCAAATATGGATTTTTATAAATTTCTCCTTCATTGGGTAATTTACCACCATTTTGGGTTTTATAAGTCTCTTTTATATTCGGAAAACCTTTCGATTCATAAAAAGGAATACTACGATTTAAATACCATGCTATAAGTTCAGTTAAAGGAAAGCCCTCTTCTGCGTACTTAATAGCAGGTGCTAAAATGGTTGACATTGGTTGAGAACCAAATTTCTTATGAAGCTCAAACCATCCATCTACAGCACCTGGTACACTTACAGGTATGGGACCGTGAGATGGAATTTTTTTCATTTTTTCTTTTTCAAAATATTCTAAAGTAAGCTTCTTAGGAGAACGCCCACTTGCATTTAAACCATAGATTTTTTTTGTTTTTCCATCCCATACAATAGCAAAAAGATCACCTCCTACTCCACAACCTGTAGGTTCCATAAGTCCTAATGCTGCATTTGCGGCAATAGCAGCATCAATCGCATTTCCTCCTTTTTTTAAAATATCAAGCCCTATTTGTGTTGCTAATGGATGACTAGTAGCCACCATTCCATTTTGACCTAATATCTCTGATCTTGTAGCAAAGGACTCTCCAGTAATTCGATCTTGTGCTGTTGCATATTGAGCTATAAGGAGAGCATATAAAATACAACGAAAAATATTTTTCATGATTTTAAAATTTAAATAGTTGTTTATTTTTCTAAGATACTAAAAGATTGTAGCCATGTTAAATAAGGTTAAAGAATTTAACAGATCTAACAAAAATGTTACTTAATTATATTTTACGTAATAGATGCTTAATAAGTTTTAAATTAGTAGTTTTAATTTGTTTCATTTATATTTCATTCAACCATGTCTATTACATCTACATCAATAAGAAAAATACTTTTATTTACTATTACAGCTTTTACACTATATTCTTGTAAGCAGGAAAAAAAAATTGAAGAAACAACTGTTATAGATAATAGTAAAACAAATTTAAAAAAAGCACTGACTTTTTATGCTTCTTTTGATAAAGGAGTTGATGCTGATTTTTCATTAGGAGATGCAAGTATGTTTACTGTACCCAATAGAAAAGCCAGAGATTCTGCTAAAATTGGATTGCATAAGCCTGATATTAGCAGACAAGCAGGAAAAGGAAAATATGGTGCTGGATTAGTGTTTACAGAGCGAAGTAAAGGAAATATTTATTATCCTAGTGAAAAAAATATAGCCTATAATACAAAAAACTGGAGTGGAGCTATTTCATTTTGGTTAAGTTTAGATCCAGTTACAGATTTAAAGCCTGGTTATTGTGATCCTATTCAAATTACAGATGTAAGTTATAATGATGCTGCCATTTGGGTTGATTTTACCAAAGAGAATCCTCGTGATTTTAGATTAGGAGTTATTGGAGATCGATCGGTATGGAACCCGAATCCTGAAGGACCTGATAATGAAAATCCCATTTTTAATAAACGTTTAACCGGGGTTAAAAATCCACCTTTTGGTAGTGGTGAATGGACACATATTTTGATTAACTTTTCCAACCTAAATACTACTAATGGAACATCTTCTTTGTATATGAATGGTGAGCATAAAGGTACTCGCAAAAATATTGATACACCTTTTACATGGGATTTGTCTAAGTCTAATATTTATTTAGGATTGGGATATATCGGATTGATGGACGAATTAGCTATTTTCAACAGAAATTTAACCGATAAAGAAATAACAACGTTGTATGGATTAGAAAATGGTGTACATACTATTTTGAAATAAAAAAGACTGACCAGAATTTCTGGTCAGTCTCTTTTTAAAATAAGTTTAATTAATGATTATTCCTCATAACCACGTCCTGGTGTGTAAGGTGCTCCTGAATTAATTAATTCTTTTTCTAGAGTTTTAATATCTATATTATAAATAGTTTCCATTTTTGTTTTTATAGCTAGTAGTTCTTCCTTTGCTATATTATAACTATCACGATGTGTTTTTGTAGGGGTAGCTGTTGAATATTTTTGTTCATACCAAATAGCTGTTAAACGTCTAGTTGCAGTTAAAGGTTGATCGATATCTAATCTACTTTTTACTGGATCTCCATACATTGCTATTTGCACTTCATTTAATTGATTTTCAATATATTTTACAGTTTTAGTTAAACTTCCAAGCGGTTGTTCTGAACGTTTTATAGCTTCTTTAATATGTTTTAATTTATTTCTACTTTCAGATAGTAATCTTTGCGTAATTCCCATATCAGCTTGCACCTTTGCCAAAGCTTTTTGAAAAGCAACTTTTTCAGCACGGTTTTCAGCAGGCATTTCTACATTATTTAATGCCTTTACTTCAAAACTTGTTGGTTTTGTAAGTGCTGTTAATTCACCATCTTTCAATAATCCCATTTCTACAGTATAAGTTCCTGGTGTAACTAAAGTACCTTCGCTACGTCCGGCAAAAGGATTATAAAAACCTGATTTCTTTAAATTTATTGGGTTTTGAGGAGTATATCTCAAATTCCATTTAAAACGTTGTACTCCTTTTTTAGCAGGCTTAAATTCTTTTTTTATTACTTTACCTGAAGCATCTTTAATAGAAAATACTAATTCTGTTTTACTTTCATCATTCTCATCTTTTAAAACTTTATAACTAGGATATAATGCATCTTCACCAGATTTTACGAGTTTCTTTTCACGCTTTTGACGTTTACTTTTTAAAGATTTATAATTTGAATTATAGTAATACGTAATAAGAGCTTCTGGTCCAAGATTAGGGGCTGTGTATAAATTATCTCCTTGAAAAGACTTACCTGGTAAACCTAAAGGACTACTTTTCTCCCACATTAATGCTGTTCGTATTGGATAAATTTTTGCTTCCTCTTTTGGTGTTGCGTTTTTAATAGTTCTTAAAACCGAATAGTCATCCATTACATAAAACCCACGTCCGAAGGTACCTAATACCAAATCATTTTCACGTTCTTGAATTGCAATATCTCTAACTGCTATAGTAGGTAATCCATTCTTTAATTGTTTCCAATTATTACCTTGATTTGGTGAGAAAAAAGCACCAAATTCTGTTCCTACAAAAAGTAAGTTTCTATCTATAGGATCTTCTTCAATAGCATACACACTTCCTCGCTTTGGAAGGTTAGAGGATATTGCTTGCCAGCTAGTTCCTTTATCACTCGATTTAAAAATATAAGGTTTAAAATCCCCATATTTATGGTGGTTAAATGCAACATAAATGGTGTTTCCATCATGTCTTGATAAATAAATGCTATTTACATAAGATTGTTTTGGCGCACCTGAAATATTAGTTATTTTTCTCCAATTTTTACCTCCATCTTCAGAAATATGAATCAAACCATCATCGGTTCCTACAGCTAGTAAATTTTTATTCTTAGATGATTCTGAAAAGGCAACAATACTACCATACAATGACGTAGAACCGTTTTTTGCTACTGCATCAATACTTACTACTCTATCATACACTTTTAAAGTGTTTCTATTTATTTGTTGTGAAAGATCATCACTAATAACTTCCCAACTATTCCCATAATCATCAGATTTAAATACTTTGTTTGCTGCAAAATACAACCTTCCAGAAACGTGTTTACTAACGACTAAAGGAGCATCCCAATTAAAACGATACGCATTTTCTCCTTTTCTCGCTTTTGGCTTAATTCCTACTTTTTCACCACTTTTTTTATCAAAACGAACTAATCCTCCATATTGAGATTGCGCATATATGATATTTGGATTTTTAGGATCTGCTTGAGATTCAAAACCATCTCCTCCATTGGTAATAAACCATTCAGAGTTTCTAATACCATGATTAGTTAATACTCTTGAAGGACCACCTAAACTAAAATTATCTTGTGTTCCTCCATAAATATTATAAAAAGGATAATCATTATCTAATGCAACTTTATAAAATTGAGTAACTGGTAAATTTTCTTTGAAATCCCAAGTCTTTGCAGCGTCAAACGTTTCGTAAATACCTCCATCACACCCTACAACCCAGTGTTTATTATTATGAGGATTTATCCACATAGCGTGATTATCAACATGTTTTGTATCCTCTCCTACTAATTGAAAGCTTTTACCACCATTATGCGTTACAGACATCCAAGTATCCATAGAATACACTGTATTTTCGTCAATTGGATCGGCTATAATTTCTTGATAATAATTACCACTAGTAACATGTGAGCTTCGTTTTTCCCAACTAGCTCCCCTATTAGTTGATGCATAAAATCCTCCTTTACGATTGGCAGCTTCCACAATAGCATAAATAATTTCTGGGTTTGCTGGTGAAATAGCCAAACCTATACGACCTAATTCTTCATTTGGTAAACCTTTATTAATTTTAGTCCAAGTAGTTCCTCCATCTACACTTTTATGTATTGCAGATCCTGGTCCTCCTCCTACATAGGTATATACATGACGACGCCTTTGTAAAGTAGATGCATATAATATATTTGGATCTCTTGGATCCATTACAATATCGTTTACACCAGTATGTTTATCTACAGTTAATACTGCGTTCCAAGTTTTTCCTCCATCTTCTGTTTTATAAAGACCTCTATCTCCTCCTTTACTCCACAACGGGCCAATAGCAGCTACATATACAATATCAGAGTTTTCTGGATGTACTATAATTTTACCTATGTGTTCTGAATTTTTAAGCCCCATGTGTTTCCATGAAGCACCTCCATCTAAAGACTTGTAAATACCATCTCCATATGCTACAGAACGTTGATTGTTATTTTCTCCTGTTCCTACCCATATTATATTAGAATTATTAGGATCCATAGTAACACAACCTATAGAGTAAGAGCCTTGTGAATCAAATATAGGTGTATAAGTTACACCTGCATTCACTGTTTTCCATACACCTCCGGCAGATGTAGCAACATAATACTCGTATGGGTTATTAGGGTTAAAAGTAAAGTCAGAAACACGTCCTGAAGTTAATGCTGGACCAACATTTCGCCATTTAAGGCCAGAAATACTTCTAGATTCTAAAGGAGTTTTTTTAGTGTTCTTATTTTTTGATTTTCTCTGAGCATCACAAACTTGGATACAACTAAGTAGTATCCCAAGTACAATGACTAGTGATTTTTTCATTATTATAAATTTATTGAATTGATTAGTGATCGAATGTACAAAACATTGCTTAGAACAAAAATATTTATGCTTTTTCTAACAAATAAGTAAATTTTGTCATGATATATTAAATAAGTGTTTTTTTATTGATCATAATTTTGAAATCTAAAGTAATTATCTGCTACTAACTTTGAGTTAAATTGTTATTATAAAATACAAGTAAACACCTAAGTATTTGTTTCCTAACTATTATGAATAAAAACAATCAAAAACGACTTACTTGAATATTTAAAATATTCAATGTAAGTCGTTCTATTAATTTTACTATTTAAATATCAAATAAGATACTAGTTTCCTATTAAACCCTGTCCTTCTATCCAAGGAGCTCCTGCTTGCTTTAAGCTTTGTTCAATACTAGAAATAGTACCATTTATAACGGTTTTTAACTTCGCTTTTATTCCTTGCAATTGTTTTTTAGCACGATTAAAAGAAGCTTTTTGATTACCTGTTGGTCCATAGGTATTTGATAATGCACTAAAAACTACCCAATTTGCATCATTAGGTGTTGGATTAGAACGCTCTCCTATTTCATTTTTTACAGGATCACCACTCAATTCTTTTTGTATGGCTAATAAACGTAATCTAGCAGTATTGATTTGCTGTAACAAAGCATCATTTGAAGCTGTTGTTTTATTTGCAGCACGTTTCATTGCTCCAATTTTTTGCATCTGACGATTCATTTCTAAATTAGTTGCTGTTAAATCTTGTTGAAACGCAAATGCTTCTTCTCTAAACTGATTCATTTCACCAAATGATTTTCGAGGTAATGCACCATCATACATAGGAACAACTTTAAATTCTTTTGGTTCTTGAAGTACAGTAGTAACCCCATCTACACGTTTTACTAAGGTTGCTGTATAGGTACCTGGAGTAGCAAAAATAGTAGGACCTCCAAAAAAGCCGTTTCTAGAATTTGTTCGAAGTTTTTCTCCTCTTTTACTAGGGTAACTTAATCGCCAATTAACACGGTTAAATCCTTTTTTATTGGTTCCTTTTACAGTATTTACTAGATTTCCAGCAGCATCTTTTATTAATAATGAAATGACAGGTTTTTCTTGATTTTTTTCCTTTTCAAGCGCTTCCCATCCAGGAAAATTAGTATTCTTTTTCTCCCTTTCTTTACGTTCGTCTTTTAATGATTTTACTTTATCAGACATAAAATAGGTAAAGTGAGCTCCGTATGCTGGATTTGGCGCTTTATATTCCGAATCTCCCTGACTTCCTACTCTACTTGCTTCTTTATACCAATATGCATCTTTAATTGGAAATAAAGTTGCTTCTTTTGATAACATTGAAGTATTAAAATTACGTAAAGGTGTAATATCATCTAATATAAAAAAACCTCTACCAAAAGATGCTCCTACTAAATCATTTTCTCTTCTTTGTATCGTAATATCTCTAAACGAAATGGTAGGAATTCCACTTTTTAACTGTACCCAATTAGTACCACCATTGTAAGTAAAATAAATACCATATTCTGTAGCGGCAAATATTAAATCTTTATTCACATGATCTTGCACCAATCGCCATATTAAAAGGCGTTCTGGTAAATCACCACTAATAACTGTAAAACTTTTTCCTTTATTAGTACTTTTAAGAATATACGGTTTATAATCTCCATATTTGTGATTATCAACAGCAGCATACACAATATTTGCATCAAACAAATCTGCACGTACATCATTTACAAAAGGTACAAAACCTAGTCCTTTCACATTATTTAATGAATATTTTCTCCATGTTTTTCCGCCATCTTCAGTTGTTTGAATAATTCCGTCATCGGTACCGGCATATAATAAACCTTCTTGTTTAGGAGATTCTGCTAAAGAAGTAATGGTATTATAATTAGACATTGCATATACGTCCCAAGCATTATCCCAACTTTGTTGTTTTCCGTAATAAGGTAATGTAATACGTTCTTGATTTAAGGTTAAATCTTTAGAAATAGCTGTCCAATCATCTCCTCTATTTTCAGAACGCCAAACACGTTGAGAAGCAAAATACAATCGTTTAGGATTGTGCGGACTTACTAAAATAGGTGCATCCCAATTAAAACGTTCGTACGGATCTCCTTCTAAAGCTTGTGGTTGAATAAATACGGTTTCTTTCGTAGTTTGATCTACTCTCCAAAGAGCTCCTTGTTGAAATTCTCCATAAGTAATATTAGGGTTTCCTGGTTCTATAGCGGATTGATGCCCATCTGCACCTAAGGTTTTCCACCAATCAGAATTCGTAATTCCATCTGAATAAATGGTTCTAGAAGGACCACCATGAGATCCGTTGTCTTGCGTTCCTCCGTAAATTTTATAAAATGGCTTTGAATCGTCTACCGCTAGTTTAAAATACTGTGTAATCGGTAAATTTCTAATAAACTTCCAGCTTTTAGTAAGATCAAAACTTTCATACAAACCTCCATCAGTACCAAATAATACATAATTAGAATCTGAAGCTTTAAAAGCCATTGCATGACTATCTACATGCTTGTTACGTTCATTCATAGAATAGAACGTTTTTCCATGATCGTCAGAAATTAATACACGATTATTCATGAAAAATAATTTTCCTTCATGGTGTGGCGATGCATATAATTCTTGATAATAATGAGGCCCTGTACCTCCTGAAACAGCGTCTGATTGTTTTTTCCATGATGCTCCTCTATTTGATGACATAAAAACACCTCCTTTTTTTCTGTCTAATTCAATAGCAGCATAGATAACATCTGGATTAAAAGGAGAAATTGCCAATCCAATTTTCCCTAAATTTGAGTGAGGTATTCCTTTTTTTAATTGAGTCCAAGTTTCACCACCATCTGTACTTTTGTGAATTCCAGAACCAGGTCCTCCACCTAAATAACCAGAAACAGTACGTTGACGTTGCCAAGTAGCTGCATATAAAACATCTGTATTTCTAGGGTCTATCACTAAATCAGTAGCGCCTACCCATTCACTATCTCCTAAAGTTCTTTTCCAAGATTTCCCTCCATCTATTGATTTATATACACCTCGTTCTCCTCCAGAAGACCATAAAGGCCCTTGAGAAACTACCCAAATAATATTAGAATTTTCAGGATGTACGATGATTTTTGAAAGATGTTCTGAGTTTTTTAATCCCATGTTTTTCCAACTAGCTCCGTCATCATGACTTACATAAATACCATCTCCAAAAGCAACATGACGTCCTCCTACATTTTCTCCTGTTCCTACCCAAATAGTATGTGTATTGTTAGGATCGATAGCAATGGTTCCAATAGAATACGTTTTTTGATTATCAAAAATTGGTTTCCATGTAGTACCTGAATTCGTTGTTTTCCATACACCTCCAGACCCTACAGCAACATACCAGATATTTTCATTTTTAGGATGAATAGCAATATCTGCTATTCTTCCAGAAGTAAATGCAGGTCCAATATTTCTAAATGATAAGCCCCCAAAGGTTTTACTATCAATTTTTTGAGCTTCTAATGGAATTATTAAAAGCATGAGCCCCAGTGCTAATAATAATTTTGAAATTGAATTCATTTTTTAAGATTTAAATTTATGATTAGGTTGATTTGGTTTGTATTTTAATTATACCCCAGCAAGACATGTCAACAATGATTAACTAATCATTGTTAAATTCTAATTTTTTAATAAAAAAACATTAAAAATATTTGATGCTTTACTTTAATATTTAATACAATACTTAAATATAAGGCTATTGCATATCTTTAATAAATATTACTATTTTTTAGCAATTTTTTAACAGATAAATCATTTATAAAGTATAATATTCAACAATAAGTACTTATACGTTTAAATAACAGTAAATTGTTAATTTGGGTATTTTTAAAGTGAAAAATTACACGAATTGACAAAATCTCCTTCTAAAGTACATAACGTTTTTAATGATATAAAATGCTATTTATTTTCTAAAAAAAAAATTCTTATAACACATTTTCATATAGCTCAACAACATTTAAAAATGAAATTTGAATACAGTAATCTTCAATACTTTTTCTAGTTATAAACGCATCGTTAATAATTAAACAATCAAGCTTTTTCATTCTTTTAAATGTTATAAACGAATAGAGAGATTGGTAGTATGACGCAATTTATCCCTTTAAATGTTTAATTGATTTTTGTTAGGATATAGGAAACCTCTAATCAGTTAATTGGATTAGGATTCTTCTCTCAGTTTTTAGATTATTATGAAGATAACCTTTTTCTAAAACGAGAGGAACCTATAAAAGATCAAAAAGTTAGAAATAATTAAAATAAACGAAAGATTATTGTAGCAAATTTAAAAGTATATCGTCATAGTTTTAAACACTTTAGAAATGGAATTAAAACGTTTACAAAAAATAGGTGGAATTTGTGGTATTCTTGAAGGGTTAATCTACATATTTGCTTTTATTGTTTATGGAGTAATATTGGTATATCCAGGTAAAAATGCGAATGCAGTTGAAGAATTTCATTTTCTATCGGATAACTACTTTATATTATTTACTTTAAATATAATTAGTTATGTATTATTTGGTATTCTATTAGCTGTGTTAGTGTTAGCATTATATCAACGGTTAAAAAAACATGCTCCAAATTTTTCAAAATTGACTTTCATATTTGGTATCTTATGGGTTGGTTTAGTTATCGCAAGTGGAATGATTGCTAATATAGGCCTCAATTCAATAGTTAAAATAGGGAGTACAGATCCAGAAAAAGCAATGTTAATTTGGGATTCTGTTAGTATTGTTACTGAAGGTTTAGGTGGAGGAAATGAAATTGTAGGTGGTATATGGGTACTTTTACTAAGTATTCTTTCATTTAAAATAAAAATGTTTTCAAAATCGCTTCATATATTAGGAATGTTGGTTGGTTTTGCAGGAATAGCAACCATATATCCATTAGATATTTTTACAGAAATATTTGGTCTTAGTCAAATAATCTGGTTTTTATGGATTGGAATTGCTATGATTCGTAAACCGAAAATTAATTGAGAAACATATATTCTATTTTAAAAAATTAACCAGACTAAATTTGCTAAAATTTATGATATCACTTTTTAAGACAGCAGATGGAAAAAAGGAGATTTTGGATTTATATAATCAAAAATTGAAAGACCTTAATATCGAATTTAAAAACTCGATAATTGATACCTCATATGGTGAAACAAATATAATTATAGCAGGAAAATCAGAAAACCCACCAATTATATTAGTTCATGGTTCCAATGGTTGTGCACCAGTTGCATTAGAAACCTATTCTAATTTAAATAAGTCTTTTAGAGTTTACGCTATTGATGTTTTAGCACAGCCAAATAAAAGTGCAGAAACAAGATTAAGTATGAAAGATGAATCCTATGGAAAATGGATGGTTGAAATTATAACTGCTTTAAAACTTGATAACCTAACCATGGCTGGCTTTTCATTTGGTGGACTTGTGATATTAAAAACATTAGAATTTGATGAAAGTAAAATAAAAGAAGTTTATTTATCTGCACCCGCATACATTGTAAATGGGAATCCTTTGAAAGTTTTGTTTAAAATATTTATTCCAATGAAACGGTTTATGAAAACTAAGAAATTGAAATATCTAGAGAAATTTTTGAATGAAGTTTTTACTGATCGTGATGAATTTGCTTTTAAATACCTTTCAAAGGTGTTCTTACATTTTAACATGGACTTTACTCCTCTTCCTGTTATTAATACTAAAAAAGCAAGTTTAATAAAAACACCAATAACATTGTTTGCTGGAAAAAAGGACATTCTTTTTCCAGGGAATAAAATGATTAAAAGATCTAAAAAGATTTTTCCTAGTTTAAAAAGTATCACACTTTTTGAAGACTCTAAACATGTTCAAAATAAAAAGCAAAACGAATTAATTGAAAGCATTATATTAAAAAAATAAACAACTAATTATCAAAACAATAAAACAGTTTTTTTTTTAATTTAAACTTTATCAAATTTTATATGTTATTGTATAAAATTACTCTTACAAAATAATTTTTGCATACTTATTTATTACAAAATTTTAGATGAACTGTCTCAATCCAAGGGTACGAGGTATCTATAATTTTTTTTTCTTTTCGAGGCAAGCCTCAGGGAATCGAACCCTTGATTATCGTTCTGCGATTAAATATATTTTTTAAAAAACATCAAGGAGTTTTAACCCTCTTGATAAGCAGTATTCATTCAGAAATAATGTTTGTTTACTTCTTAAAAACTTAATTTAAAAATTTTGGTTTTATAGTAAGCATAACCCAAGCCCAATTTTGTATATCAGCAGCGGCATTTTCTGTAATTCCTTTAAGTTCATACATTCCGTCAGATAAAAACATATGTGAATATCCTAATTGTAATTTAGCTCCTTTTATTTTAGTCGTAAAAGCTAAATCTAACTCTGTCCCTAATGATTTTTCTCCGCTAACTAATTCTTCAGCACCTTTAAAATTAAGTGCTTTTACTAAAAGTGAAGATTTTTCACTTAATTTAAATTTTGCACTAGCATGAATATCTACTAAACCTATTGAATTTGCATGGTTTCCTACATAAAAATAATCCATAAAACCATTAAATTTATGGTTAGTACCATATAAAGGAAAAAATGCTGCTGAATCATCTGTTCTTCCACTAATGATTTCAGCGCCTAATCCTACACCAACTTTTGGTGCTACCTTATAATTTACATCTAAACTAGCTAAATAAGCTCCTACATTAACATCTCCTTGTCTTTTTCCTGTTTGATAAAATAAATTAGAAATTACACCTAGTTTATCTTTTTTATAATTTAAATGAGAACCTAAAGTTACTAAGCTACTTGTTGTTCCTGCAGAGCTACCATCTGTTAATAAATCTTGAAAAGTAGTATTTAAAGCTAATAAACTAGCTGAGAAATCATTCCATTTTTGTTTTAAATATAAATATTGCATTGCTTTATACGAAAAAAAACCTACAGTAGTATAATCAGTTCCTACAGAAGAAAAACCAGATATATTTGATTTATCTTGATTAAAAGCCAACCCAACATCCAATAAAAAATTATCTTTCTTATATTTTACTATAGCTACATCATGGTTACGAGCTTGTTGCGCCCAACCAACACTACCTAAAATACGTTGATCATCATAATCTATTGTTTGTCTACCAATTTTTGTAGACCATCCTTTTCCTATTTTAATTTCTGCCCAAGCTTGAAAAACACTAAAGGAATTATTTGCATCTTGTATTAATAACTGCCTGTTTTCTCCCCAAGTTAATACATCTTGAATACTAAGATAAAACGTATATGCGTCTACTTTATAACCTGCATTAACTCTAACTCTAGTTGATATACCAAAACCAGCATCTGAATCTTCAGGGATAATATTTCCATAGCCATTTCTATATTCTGTTCGTGGACGAAATTCTCCATCTAAAGTAAACTGTGCCTGTACAAATTGGGTTACGAATGCTAAAAGCATTAGTATTAATAAATTATTTTTCATGTGAAGTTTTTATTTGAATTATTTTAATGTTCTAAAAAGTCGATTAAATGTTTTCTATATGTATAGTAATCAATATGTTCTAATACGCTTTTACGTGTTCTAGGTCTTTTAAAATCAATGTTTAATATATCTCCTATTTTCGCTTTTGGTCCGCTAGTCATCATTACTACTCTATCTGCTAAAAAAATAGCTTCATCTACATCATGAGTAATCATAACAGCGGTAATTTTTTCTTTATTCCAAATTTCAATAAGAATGTCTTGAAGTTCTCCTCTAGTTAATGAATCTAACATACCAAAAGGTTCATCTAGTAATAATACTTTAGGTTTTATAGCAAATGCTCTAGCAATACCAACACGTTGTTGCATTCCTTGAGATAGTTCACTTGCCTTTTTATAAAAAGCATCTTCTAATCCTACTTTTTGAAGGTAATATTTTGCAATATCATTTCTTTGTGCTTTTGTTGCATGTGGGAAAACTTGTTTTACACCAAGTAAAACATTTTGTAAAGACGTCATCCATGGCATTAAACTTGGCGATTGAAAAATAACTCCTCTATCTGGTCCTGGCCCTTTAATATACTTTCCTAAAACAGCTATATTTCCTCCTGAAATTTCATTTAAACCTGCAATCATAGAAAGCATGGTTGTTTTTCCACATCCAGAATGCCCAATAATAGTTACAAATTCTTCTTTCATAATTTGTAGATTTAAATTTTCAAGTACTACATAATCGCCCTTTGGAGTTGGATATATCTTTTTTAAATCTTTTAAATCTAACATTACTTTAGAAGCCGGAAAAAGGCCGTTTTCTGTTTCCCTTATAATTGTATTTGTGTTCATGTTCATTAATTTTAAAAATATCCTACAAAACTTTTTGGGGCTATCTCTGGTAATAATATTTGTTCTTGAGCCTCTACTTTTCTCTCATTTCCTATGTCCATTAAATACTCTATAATGGCATTTCTAGTATTTTTAAAATTTATATTGTCGTTTAGTGCTGTTTTATCTCTTGGTCGCTCAAGATCAATTTTAAACTCAGGGCCTAATGTTGCTTTAGGGTCAGGTCGTAAAGGGATTATTCTATCTGCCATATAAATACCTTCATCTACATCATTTGTTATTAATAAAGCAGTTCTTTTATCTTTTTCCCAAATATTTAAAATTTCATCTTGTAAATTACCGCGAGTTAAAGCATCTAATGCACCTAAAGGTTCATCCATAACAATCATTTCTGGCTTCATAGCTAAAGCTCTTGCTACTGCTACTCGTTGACGCATACCTCCAGAAAGTTCTTTTGGTCTTTTGTTTATAGCCGGAGTTAAACCTACCATTTCTACATACATAGCGACTATGTCATTTAATACTGTTTTTGTTTCTTTCGGAAAAGCTTCTTTAACAGCCATAAATATATTCTGACTTACCGTTAACCAAGGTAGTAACGAGTAATTTTGAAATATAACACCACGCTCATGACTTGTTCCTTTTACTTCTTTTCCTTTAAATAAAACCTGTCCGCTTGTTGGTGTAATTAAACCGTTAATCAAATTAACTAAAGTTGTTTTCCCGCTACCAGTAAATCCGACAATAGCAACAAACTCTCCTTCTTCTATAGATAAATTTATATTCGAAAGTACTTCGGTAGTAGTATTTCCTAAACCATAGTTTTTATATATGTTTTTTAACTCTAAATATGCCATAACTTTTCTATGATTTAAATTCCTTCATTTTTATTAAAAGAGACCATTTGTTGAATAGAAAGCATAAACCTATCTAATAAGAATCCTATTATTCCTATAACAAACATGGCTACAATTATTTTTGAATTAGAATCATTTGCTCCATTTTGAAATTCTTCCCAAACAAATAAACCTAAGCCAGGGCTTTGCGCTAATAATTCTATAGCTATTAAAACCATCCAAGCAACAGAAAGTGTTATACGCAATCCTGTAAAAATTAATGGCAAAGAAGAAGGAATTATAATTTTAAACACTTTTTGAAAAGTTCCTAATTTTAAAACTTTTGCTACATTTATATAGTCTTTATCTACAGATGCTACTCCCATAGCTGTGTTAACAAGTGTTGCCCACATTGCACATAAACCTACACTGATAAAAGAAATAACAAAGGCATTATCTGAATTATTACCGATGTACAATGTTTTAACAATCATAAAAACAAGCAAATACCAAACTACAGGTGAAACAGGTTTAAAAATTTGGATAAACCAATTAAAAGCACTTTTTAAAAATGGACTTAACCCTATTATAATTCCAATAGGTACAGCTATTAATAAAGCTAATAAAAATCCTGCAAAAACTGTTTTAATACTAGTTAAAACAATATCAATAAATGAAGGTCTTCCTGTGTATGTTATCTTATTTTTACCTTTAGCTATTAATGCTTTATTAGTAGCAAACATTTGCTCTTCAAAGACTTTTTTATCAGCTTTAATAACATAATGGTCTGCTATTAATAATTGTAAAGATGTCCAAACTTGTAAAGGCGATGGCAATGTATTGGGCTGACAACTATTTTTTCCAGAATAAATACAAGCTCGTTCCGCATCTGCTGCTACCTTTCCTTGTTCTGTTAAAGCTTTATTTATTTTATAACTAGCTTCTTTATTGTATAACGCTTGAGAACCAAAATGCCATAGCATTAAAAATAATAAAATAGAAACTAAGGTAACGCCTGTTTTTTTAAACGAAAGCAAAAGTTTGTTTTTAGACAACTTACTTTTAAATATGATTTCTATTGGTTTAAAAAGAATTAACTTTTTTTTGTTTTCTTTAAGTACAATATTTTGTGCCATCTTATCTTTTTTTACTATTTATCTTTATTACCAATAGAAAAACTATTTATATAACCTATAGGATCTTTAGCATCATATCTAGTACCATCAATGAAATCTTTTGTAGCTGGTTTATAGCCATCTGTTTCTGGTATATCTGTACTCGGTATTTTCCCTTCTGTAACTAAAATATCAGCTGCTTTTTTCCAAATATCTGGACGATAAATGTCTTTAATCGTTTTTTCATACCATGCTGCTGGTTTTGCTTCTGATATTTGTCCCCATCTACGCATTTGTGTTAAAAACCATATACCATCTGAATAAAAAGGGTAGGTTGCATTGTATTTATAGAAGACATTAAAATCTGGCATCGATCTTTTATCTCCTTTTTCAAACTCAAAGGTTCCTGTCATAGAATTTGCTAATACTTCTTCTGGTGCTCCTACATATTGAGACATAGAAAGTATTTTTACAGCTTCTTTTCTGTTTTTTGGTTCATCTAACCACTTTCCTGCTCTAATTAAAGCTTTTGTTACTGCAACTGCTGTGTTAGGATTTTCATTCACAAATTTCTTCGTCATTACAAAAACTTTTTCTGGATTGTTTTTCCAAATATCATAATTGGTTACTACTGGTACTCCAATCCCTTTAAAAACAGCTTGCTGATTCCAAGGCTCTCCAACACAATATCCATGTATTGTTCCAGATTGTAATGTTGCAGGCATTTGTGGTGGTGGTGTTACAGATAACAATACTTCTGCATCAATTTGTCCATGAACATTATCTGCAGTGTACATTCCTGGATGAATACCCGCAGCAGCCAACCAATACCTAATTTCATAATTATGTGTTGATACAGGAAATACCATTCCCATTTTAAAAGGTATGTTATTACTTTTATATTCTTTAATAACTGGTTTTAAAGCATCAGCTTTAATAGGATGAATTGGGTTCCCTGCTTTATCTTTAGATATATTAGGTTTCATTTTAGACCATACATCGTTAGAAACAGTAATTCCGTTTCCATTTAAATCCATAGAAAAAGGAGTAATTAATTTTGCTTGTCTACCAAATCCTGCCCCAGCTGCAATAGGTTGTCCTGCTAGCATATGCGAACCATCAAGTTGTCCGTCTATTACTCTATCTAAAACATTTTTCCAATTAGATTGTGCTTTCACAGAAACAAATAACCCTTCCTCTTTAAAAAAACCTTTTTCTTTAGCAATTGCTAATGGCGCCATATCAGTTAACTTAATAAAACCGAATGTTAGTTGTGGTTTTTCAATATTAGAAGTATTAATTTCTATTTCAGTAGTATCTTTAACCATTTTAGTTTCTTTTTTCTCTTTACCACATGCAAATAACATTAGTAAAAATGCTACTGAACATATTGCTTTGGTTAATTGTAATCTCATATAGAATCAGTTTAAATTCATTTATTAAGTATTATTACTTATTTTATTTGTAAATGTATAAGTATTGATTCTTTTGAAATATGTTTTTTGGTATACAAATACCTCTTTTTATACTATATAAAAAACTGACAAAAAACAGGTAAAACCATTAACAAACTGACAATAAAACACATACAAAACACTAAGTAGTCTATATGAATGAAAAGTAGGTTTGTATAAATTAGGAGATAAGGATTTAAATATCCTTTAACAATGTAAATAATAATTATGCTCAGAAATTTCTTTTTGAAGTTTAGCAACATTAGGAATTTGAATTCTTTTTCCTTTACTTATAATAAGTTTTTCTTTTTTTAAAGAAGATAGTACGCGTATTACTTGCTCTTCAGTAGTACCTACGAAATCTGCATATTCTCGTCTACTTAAAACCAATCCTAAATAATTATTTTTTTGCTTAAATTTTCTGTTTATGTACAATAAAGCATCAACAACTCTTTCTCTAACTGTCATTTGAGATAATGTTTTTACTTTAGATTCACTTTTATTAAGTTCATTTGCGTAAAAAAGCATCATATCATACGTAAATACTGGGTCTTTAAGTAAGGTGCTTTGTAAGCTATCTTTCGAAAAATAACATAAAGTAGTGTCTTCTAATGTTACAGCCCCAATAGAGTAATACTCTTCAGTTCCAAACCCTCTATGTCCTATTATTTCTCCTGTATTTGCAAAACGAACAATTTGTTCTCTACCATTTATTCCTGTTCTAAGTACCTTTACCTTTCCTTTAAGTATAAAAAAAAGACCAATTACAGGAGCGCCTTCTATAATAAATTGTTGTCCTTTTTTACATTTAATTTCCTTTCTTGTTTGGGTTAATTCTTGTGTAACATTAGAATTTAAATTCCTTTTAATTAAGCAGCTCTTATTTTCACAAGCTTGACATGATATGCCTAAAAAGGATTTTTTTTTTGATGAAGAATGTTGAAATTGTATTGCCAATTTTAATATTTAATAAAACAAATATAAGTATTAATACTTAATTAAAATATAAAAATACGTAGTTTAACTATTTTTACATTTCATTTATCACTATATTTGAATAAATATAATTTTATAAATGGTTTCCGTTAAACAAGCTATAGATTTAATAAAAAAGAATTGTAATCCTCTTTTAAAAGAAGTTGTTAAACCTATAAATAAATCTGGAAACTATATTTTATGCAAAGATATTTATTCCCCAATAAACATGCCTCCTTTTAATCAATCTGCGATGGATGGCTATGCATTACATTCACATGAAGAATTAAATTACAAGGTTGTAAAAGAAATTAAGGCAGGCACAAATCATCTTCCTATTTTAAAGGTTGGTGATGCTGTAAGAATATTTACAGGCGCCCCAGTACCAGATACTGCTGATACTGTTATTCCTCAAGAAGAAGTGAACTTAGAAGAAAATGGTATTCAATTAGAACAAAAAATAAAAAATAATCTTAATATTCGTTTTAAAGGAGAAGAAATTAAAAAAGGAGAATTAGCTTTAAAAAAAGGTACTAAATTAACTGCTGCTGCAATAGGATATCTAAGTAGTTTAGGTATTACAGAAGTTACTGTTTATAAAAAGCCATCCATTGCAATAGTCAATACAGGAAATGAGTTAATTGAAGCTGGAGAACCTTTATCACATGGAAAAATATATGAAAGTAATTCTAAAATGCTTCAAAATGCATTATATAGTTTAAAGTTTTACGACATTACAATATATAATGTAAAAGACGATTATGATAAAACGTATGCTACTTTACAAAGACTTATTAATATTAAGGATTTAATTATTATTTCTGGCGGAATTTCTGTTGGAGATTACGATTTTGTAGGAAAAGCATTGAATGCTTTACAAGTGAAAGAATTATTTTATAAAGTAAAACAAAAACCAGGAAAGCCTTTATACTTCGGAAAGAAGAAAGAATCTATACTATTTGCTTTACCAGGAAACCCAGCTGCTGCATTAACTTGCTTTTATATGTATGTATATACTGCTTTACAAAAAATGATGGCCAGAGAGGTATTAACACTTCCTAGAATTAAAGCTGTATCTAACTCTGCATTTAAAAAAAAGAAAGGACGTACTCAATTTTTAAAAGCAATATATAATGAAGGAAGAGTTACTGTTTTAGAAGGTCAAAGTTCTGCTATGCTTAAAACTTTTGCTCTTTCTAATGCGTTCGTATTTATACCAGAAAATATAGAAGATATTACTATAAACAGTATAGTAGAAGTTATTTTGTTACCTGTCTAAAATAAATATATTTAAAACAAAAGATTAAAATTAAAATAAAACATGAAGAGAGTTTTTTTCTTATGTATAAAAAAAACAAGAAATGATCGGTGTAGAAAAAGTAACAGGAATTATTCTTGCTGGAGGAAAAAGTTCGCGAATGGGAACAGATAAAGGCTTTTTAAAACTTAATAACAATCTATTTATTAAACATGTAATCAATGCTGTAAAGCCCTTAGTTTCTGAAACTATTATAGTATCAGACAATAATAATTATGATGTTTTTGGTTTAAAACGTGTGGAAGATGAAATAAAAAATGCCGGACCTTTATCAGCTGTTTATTCAGGATTAAAAACATCTAAAACACAATATAACTTCGTCTTAAGCTGTGATATTCCTTTAATTACTACTGAAATTTTAAAAAAGCTTTTAAAGGAAATAGATAAGCATACAGATATTATACAAATTGTTAGTCAAGGAAAATCTATGCCGCTTATTGCTTTGTATAAAAAACAATGTGAAACCGTTTTCTTAGAGTTATTAAATAATAATGAAAGGCGTATGAATTATGCTATAAATCAATGTAATTTAAAAACAATTATTTTACAAACTGAAGAAGAAATATATACTAAAAACATTAACACTCCTGAAGATTTAAAAAAAATTGAACATCTAGTTGAATAACTAAATTGTTAAAACTAAAGACACCTAATTAAATTATGGTAGATATTACTAATAAAAGTACAATATTAAGAATAGCGACTGCTCAAGCTGTAGTAACAGTAAGTACTATAGAAACCATTAAAGCAATACAAAATAACACTGTACCTAAAGGAAATGTATTTGCAATGAGTAAAGCTGCCGGATTATTAGGAGTTAAAAAAACACCTTATATTTTTCCTCTTAGTCATTTGTTACCTATTGAATTTACTGGAATAGAATATGAAATTAATACCTTAGAAATTAAAGTTCTTTTTACTGTAAAAACAATTTATAAAACAGGTGTAGAAATTGAAGCAATGCATGGAGCAAGTGTTGTTGCACTTAATATGTATGATATGCTTAAACCTATTGACAAAGGGATTGAGATTAAAAGCATAAAATTAATAGAAAAAAAAGTAAATAATTCTAATTTTAAAGATCGTTTTAAAAAAGATTTAAAAGCGGTTGTAATAGTTTGCTCTGACGCTGTTTTTACTGGTAAAAAAGAAGACAAAGCAGGGAAATCGGTTGTAGAAAAACTACATATATGTAATGTACCAATTGCAGATTATATTGTTATTCCTGACGAAAAAAACATCATACAAGAGAAAGCTAAAAAATACCAAAGTGAAAATATCGATTTAATTATTTTTACTGGAGGAACAGGGATGTCTGTAACTGATATTACTCCTGATGCTATACTCCCATTGTTGGATAGAAGAATTCCTGGAATAGAAGAAACTATACGTAATTATGGGCAAGATAGAACTCCTTATGCTATGCTATCTAGAAGTGTTGCAGGAACTATAAACAATACATTAGTTTTAGCTTTACCAGGTTCTACTAATGGAGCAAAAGAATCTATGGAAGCCATATTTCCTGCCGTTTTAAATGTTTTTAAAATGCTTAAAAGAAGTTAATTTTTTTTAGAGTTAGTCATTTTTTCTTTGAAATTAAAAACATCAATAGAGTCTTGAACATAGTTAAACTTACAAATGAAAGTTTCCTCTTAAAAGATTAACTCTCTTTCATCAAAATCTTTTTTTCAAAACTTGTCTTCGGGGCTTCACAAAGTGAACAAACATAGTTCTTTGGAAGACTTTCAAATGGGGTATTAGGTGTTACATTTTGAGTAATATCTCCATAAGTAAAATTATACACTGTTAAGCATTCTTTACATTGATGTACTTCTTTTTCTATTTTATTTTTTAAGGCTTTAGAATTACTATTTGGTTCTTTTTTAGTTCCTAATTCATCAAAATACATCTGACTTAACTCCATAAGCAAATTTGGTAATTCTGATTTATCAACACTTTGTACGTACGAAATATATTCTCTTGTATTTGGATCAAAATTTTTTGCATACAGAAGATTATAAGTATCCCCTATTTTAAGATCTTTTAAAGCTGCTGGTTTTTGCACTTTTTCAATAACTATAGAAGTAAAATAATACGCTTTTCTATGATGATCTGTAATTCCGAAAGTTAATCCATATGTACTGATATCATTTTTATTAAATTTTTTAACTAAGTACTTTTTTAATTTAAGAGCTTCCTTATTAGCTACTGGTAAATGCCAATTAAGTTCGAGCATAGAATGACGTACATTAATTCCATTCTTTCCTAAAAACTTTTCCCATTGTAATTTCGCTTTTACAGGAATTCCTTTTATTATAAACGATTTCCAAGGAGTAATCGATATTTTACCAATTTTTACTTCGGCACAAAGGTCGCACATGGCTTTTAAGAAATCGAGATCATATTTGTTATTTCTCCAATACAAGCCTAGCCAATATTTATCGACTCCTATTCTATTCATTCCTTCATAATAAGGAAAAGGGTGAAAAGGCACTTTTAAAGGCTTATTTACAGTTCTATTATTTGTACTAATAGCATCGTTTACTAACTCAAAAATCATATCTATAGATTCTGGTTCTTCTTGTAAAATAGCTTCAATTGCTCCCACTATTTTATCAATATCCCAACTATAAATAAGTGCAGGATACATTTTCATTTTTTCCCATTCTGGTAGTCTTATATACAAATACCAATAATCTTCATGTTCTGAAGCTATAAAATTAATATGCCCTGTAAATAAAGGAACTAACCGTTGTTTAGGGTCAACGATGTTTACTTTTAATCTAGGTTGTTGCCTAAATTGTTCTAAAATGTATAAATAACGATCACTTGTAAGCCAAGACGTACTAGGAAAAATACCTGTAGAAACATAAGAAGATATTATATTTTCTCCATCATGACTTTCTGGTTGAATAATATGAAGTTTATCAAAATCTTTAATTCTTGATGCATCTATAAGCGTAGGAAATAAAATGTCTTGCCTAGATCCAAAAGAGATTGTTTTTAAACCCAAACTTTCGGCAGATTCACATATGTACTTTAATTCTCCAGGAGACAAAACACCACCATTCACTATCAGTCTACTTAAGTTGTTCATTTTTTAATTCATTTTATTTTTAGGCTTTAAGAAGAATTTCTCTTACCTGAGTTTTACAGCTACCACAACCTATACCTGCACCTGTTAAATTACATAATTCTGTAAAATTAGTGCAACCTCCTTTTATTGCTTCTTTAATATTTCCTTCTCCTACTTGACTACACGAGCAAATTAAATTTCCTATAACGGGTTTATTATTAGAAGTACCTCGTAGTAAAGTATTTCTTTTATCAGACATCTCTATTTTTCCTTCTATCATCGTTTTAAATTCAGCAAACTCACTTTTGTCTCCCATTAAAACCGCTCCTATTAATAAATCATCTTTAACAATACATTTTTTATAATACCGTTTAGAAATATCTGTAAAAATTATTTCTTCATAACTGTCATCATTATCAGGAATATTTATTTCACCAATACTACATAAATTTAAATCATTAAACTTTAAGATATTCATAAGCACAGACCCCTTATAATTACTACTTATATCTCCTTCTATATAACTTGCTAAAACACCTGCTTGTTCCTCTGCTGCTGAAGTGATTCCGAATAATTGATTCTTATATTCTGCTATTTCTCCTATTGCAAAAATATTTGGGTCTGAGGTTTGTAAATGTTCATTCACTTTTACACCACTACCGCATGCAATACCATTTTGTTTTGCTATTTCAATATTAGGAATAGTTCCTATTGCATAAACAATAGCATTCGCAGTAATTAATTTTCCACTTTTTAAATTAATATTTAATGCTTTAGATTCAAAATCATCAAAAACTGTGCTTACTTCGTTATCAAAATAAATTTGAATCCCCCTTTCTTTTACATCTAAGGCAAGTAACTTACTAGAAATCGTATCTAATTGACGTTCCATTAGTCTAGAAGCTCTTTGTACAATTGTTATTTTAACATTTTGATGTTTTAAAGCAGCTGCCATTTCTAAACCTAGCAATCCGCCACCCACAATTACTACATGTTGCTCTTCTGGTTTTAAATTTGTTGCCTCTAAATACAATTTAAACCTATCCGCATCTATCTTATTACGCATCGTAAATCTGCCTGGTAAATCAATTTGAACATCTTTAGGTATAAAAGCTCTACTACCAGTTGCTATAATAAGTTTATCGTAATTATGACTTTTAGCATTACTATCTATCACTACTTTTTCTTCTTTATTTATTTTAGTGATAAGAGTTTCTGAGTGCACTATTAAATTTAATTCTTTAAGTGCTTTTTCTTTTATTTTTAATAGTTCTTCCCAAGTTAATTCTTCTGTTATGTATTCAGGTAAAAGCACTCTGTTATAAAACAAGTTAGGTTCTTTTGAAAATACATGAATTTCATCTTTTTCATTCTTTTCTCTATAATTCTGAATAAATCTAAAAGAAGCAGCTCCGGCTCCAACAATTATAATTTTTTCAACTGGTTTTACATATTTATTTACAGATACATAAGTAAATTTAAACTCTGGCTCTTTAGACAAAGGATCTACCACCGTATTGGTTAAATTATTTGCCCTATTTAAATCATTTTTTAATTTTTTCCCCCAATGCATTGGTAAAAAAACAACTCCTTCTCTTACGCTATCTGTAACATTTGCTCGTACTCTAACTAATCCATTTTTACTTTTAATTTCAACAATATCATCTTCTTTTATCTTATTTAAATAAGCATCTACTGTATTAATTTCTAATACTGGTTTTGGATAATGTGATTTTAATCTAGATACTTTACCAGTCTTAGTCATTGTATGCCATTGATCGCGTACTCTACCAGTTGTAAGAATCATTGGGAAATTAGCCTCTTTTACAAGAGCATTACTAAGAATACTATCAGGTACATTAAATATTGCTTTTTGTGATGGAGTGTAAAATTTTTTATCTTCAAATAACCTAGGGGTTCCCGTGTCTCTATATTTTGAAACTGGCCATTGAAATGTACCTTCATTTTTTAAACGGTCATAATTTAAAAAAGAAATATCAATATTTGTCCCTTTAGTCATAGAACAATATTCATTGTATATTTCTTCCGTACTGGTATAATTAAAGCCTCTAAATCCCATTTTTTGAGCAAATTCACATAAAATTTCGACATCTGCTTTTGCTTCACCAGGCGGGTTAATTCCTTTTGATAAATAAGAAATACGGCGTTCAGAATTCGTCATGGTTCCTTCTTTTTCTAACCATCCTGCAGCTGGAAGTACCAAATCTGCATAAGCAACTGTATCCGATTTATTTGAAATGTCTTGTACCACTACAAATTTTGCATTTTTCATAGCCTTTTCAATCTTATGTAAATTAGGCATGCTAACTAATGGATTGGTACAAATTATCCAAACAGCTTTTAGTTTACCTGTTTCTAATGCTTCAAACATTTCTGTTGCAGTATACCCTGCTTTTTCCGAAATTTTCTCAACACCCCAAAACTGAGCTACATCTCTTCTATCTTCTTCATTAAATAAGTTTTTATGAACTGCTAAAAGATTTGCCATTCCTCCAACTTCTCTACCTCCCATTGCGTTTGGTTGACCTGTTAAAGAAAATGGCCCTGCTCCAGGTTTTCCAACCTGCCCTGTAATTAATGATAAATTTAAAAGCGCAAAATTTTTATTAGTTCCTATAGAGCTTTGATTAAGTCCCATAGCCCACATACTTATAAATCCATTAGATTTTCCAATATACTTAGCCGCTTCTTTAATTTCACTTATTGAGACACCACATAATTTAGATGCTTTTTTAATTGACAAAGACAATATTTGTTCCTTGTACTTTTCGTAACCTTCTGTATTATTTTTTATAAAATTTTTATCTATTAAACCTAATTCTAATATACGCCTAGCTATTGCATTATAAAGAATTATATCTGTACCAGGAATAAGTTGTAAATGTAAATCTGCAAATTTCGCAGAATCTGTTTTCCTAGGGTCAATTACGATAATTTTTACATTTGGGTTTTCTTCTTTATGCTTTTCTATTCTTCGAAAAAGTATCGGATGACACCAAGCTGGATTAGCTCCTGTAATTAAAAAACAATCTGCTAACTCTATATCTTCATAGGAAATAGGAACACTATCTTCTCCAAAAGTTTTTTTATACCCTACTACAGCAGAACTCATACATAACCTAGAATTAGTATCTATATTATTAGTCCCTAAGAATCCTTTAGTTAATTTATTTGCTATATAATACTCTTCTGTTAAACATTGACCAGAAACATAAAAACCTACACTATCTGATCCATATTTTTTTATTAACGATTTAAAAACACTGCTAGCTCTATCGAGTGCATCATCCCAAGAAACACGCTCACGAGGATGCGATCTACTCCAACGCATTTCTGGATATAATAACCTATCTGAAGTGTTATTAGCTACATAATGAAGGTTCATCCCTTTTGAACATAACATTCCTTTATTTACAGGATGATCTTTATCACCTTCAACAAAAACTTTATTATTATGATCTTTTTTTACAATGATACCACAGCCCACACCACAATAAGAACAGGTTGTTTTCACTTCATTTTTAAACATATTTTTAGTATCATTTTTGCATTAATTAAACCTTTTAACAAACAAGAATTCTAATAATTATGATGAATCTAATACAATTTTAAGATTTCATTACTAAATTATAACTTTAACTATTTGCTAGCATTAGTTTTTTATTTTTATTGGCTCTAATTTATCTAAAGTAGTATTAAGTATAGATACTTCTACAATTTCATCTTTCGCTGAAAACTTAATAAAAAATGAAAGTCCGCCTATAAAAACAACAATAAAACCTATTAGAAAATAACCGTTTGAAACTGCTATAGAAGAAGCTGCTGCTTGTGCATTTACTATAACTTCTTGTTCTAACCCTTGATTTGCAGCAATTGCCATTTTTTCTGCTACTGCAGATTTATATTTAAGCAATAATGCAGCTAAAAAAGCTCCTACATTACCACCAGCACCTACAATACCCGAAATTAGTCCTATTGCCTTTTTGTTTATAAATGGTACTACAGAGAAAGTAGCTCCTTCAGCCATTTGTACACTTAAACTGAACATAATTAGAAACATAATTCCAAAAACAATATTAGTTGCACTTGAAAAAATTGTTAGAATAATACCTTGAGTAACTAACATGAAGGTTAAAAATAAAACACGTCCTCTTAAGCCTTTTAATTTTCCGAATTTATCTCCTAAAAAACCACCTAATGTTCGTGCAAAAATATTCATTAAAGCAAAAGATAAAACAATATTGCCTGCTGTAACTCTTTTTAATTGAAATGTATTTTGAAGGTAATCATCCATGGTACCATATACAGTCAATTCTATACCAAAGCAAGCAGCATATACAAAAAACAGAATCCACACTCTATAGTCTTTAAGAACTGTAAGAAAAGGAACTTGTTCTTCTTTATTTTCTACAACTGTTTTCTCTTTTTTAATTTCCTTAAAATTTCCTTCAGGAGTATCTTGTGTAAAAAAATAATATATGAATCCCATAAAAAAACAAATAACCCCAGCAACTAACATAGAATACCTCCAAGCATCACCCTCTGCAACACCAAAACTAACTACTAAAGCAGCTATTAAAGGCATCCCTAAACGATTAGCACCACCACCAAGATTTCCCCAACCAGCTGATGTTGCATTAGCAGTACCTACAATATTAGGTGCGAACATTAATGATGTGTGTACTTGAGTAATCACAAATGATGCTCCTATAAAACCTATAAATAACCTACAAATAAGAAATTGAATCGGTGTCTGTACCAAACCACATAAAATTACAGGAATAGCACCTAATATTAATAACCAAGTATAACATAATCTAGGACCGTATTTATCACATAATTTACCAATTAATAAACGTGCAAAGACAGTTCCTGAAACCGCTAAAATTATTGAATTCCATTTTTGATCTGGAGTTAACCCTAAATCTCTTACAACATCAGGCATAAAAGGAACAATACCAAACCATGCAAAAAAACACATAAAAAAAGATACTGAAGTAATCCAGAATGTACGAATAGGAATGCTTTTAACATTTAATAAATTAATTTTGGTTGCTTTTGAAGAAGTCATAATAATAAATTATTAAGTATTTTCTTTTACGAAAATAAGTAATTATACTTATTTTTTATACTTAATATTAAGTATTTTAATAATAAATATTAAATAACCATTTATCAAATATTATTTTAAGAATTTAATAGTGTAACCTTAAAAAATTATGAATTTTTAAATAAGATTGTATTCATGTGCTTTATCTGAAAGCTCTTTAATATTTTTTACTTCTAATTTTTTCATCAAATTAAAGCGATGAACTTCAGTAGTTCTTCTACTTATATTTAATTCTTCTGCAATTTCTTTATTATTTTTAAGTTGTAAAACAAGACCTAATATTTGTTTTTGTCTTTTAGTAAGTTTAAAAGGGTTTTCAACCGTAGCTGTTTTTTTTGTAGACATACTATTCGTATTCCCATTCACAAAATTACTCATGATAATTGACGATACATCTCCTGTAAAATATTTCCCTCCTGAAGCAATGGCATGTATTGCTTTTAAAAATTCATCTTTACTTGCTCCTTTTAATAAATAACCATCTGCACCAGCTTCAATCGATTTCACTACATATTCTTCTGAATCATGCATTGAAAGTACTAATGTATTTATTTCTTTATATTCTTTTTTTATAGCTTTAACCAATTCTATACCGTTCATATTAGGCATACGAATATCTATAATCATTAAATCTGGTGTACTTTCTTTTAAAATAGATAAGGCTTTAATTCCATCTGAAGCTTCCTCAATAACTTCAACACCTTCTTCATCTTCTAAAAGTGCTTTTATACCATCTCTTACCAACACATGGTCATCTACTAGAATAATTTTTACAATACTCATTTTAACGAATTGATTTAAAGCGAAAATACTAAATATTACGTAATATTACTTATTGTTATAAAGGAACATTCAAAGTAATTCTTGTATTTTTATTAGGTACAGAATTAATAAAAAGCCTTCCATTAATATATTTAATACGTTCACGCATAAATGTTAACCCCATACCTCCTTCTCCATTCTTTTCACCTTTTATTTTATTGATATCAAAACCTTTACCGTTATCATCTATTACAATACTTAATATTTTTTCTGTATAAGTAATTGTTACAATTATATGCGTAGAATTTGCATATTTAATAGCGTTATTTATAGCTTCTTGTGTAATTCTATAAATATTAATTTCAACAAGAGAATCTAAACGTTGATTAAAGTTTGTTTCATTATAGAATAAAATATTTTTACCTGTAAGTTTAGATAATTCATGAGTAAGTTTTGAAATAGCAGGTACTATTCCATGATCTGTTAATTCTGGTGGGGTTAAATTAAAAGTTGCTGCTCGTACTCCTTTAATAATATTAGCTGCCTGATCTTTTAACTGTTCTATTTTTATAGTTACTTTATCAATATCATTAAGGTTAATACTTTCTAAATTATACTTTAAACCGGTTAACATTTGCCCAATACCGTCATGAACATCTTTAGCTATACGGTTTTGTTCATTTTCTTGATTTTCAATTATTTTACTAGAAATGATTTTTTGCTGATTAATCTTTTCTTCAAAACTATCTTGCGTTAACCTTTCTATTTCTAATTGAGCTTCTTTTTTTTTCGTTATATCTGAAGCAATAATAAGAAGTTCTTTACTGTTTTTATTGGTATTAAAAGGAATGATAGACATTTCTAACCATACTCCGTCATTACTTGTTGTCGATGCTTTCAACTCTCCTTGCCAACCTGTTTTTTTATGTTTTAAAATTAAATCATCTATAATAAATTGTTCTTTTTCATGTATACTTATAACTTCCGAAAAATTAGTATTTGTATTGAGCTTATTAAATTTAAAAAGTCTAGAAAATTTGTTCCCCATTTGAACAATTGTTCCATTAGAGTTTATCCTAGCAAATAAAAGTGTTTCATCCATTGCTCTAGTTAAAGCACTTAATTCTTTTATAGATTTTTCTTTAGTTGCACTTAATTCATCTGCATCAAAAGCCATTTTTTTTGCTTTTTGTTCAGCTTGCAATAATTGCGAGATACTATTTTTAACAGTTTTTGCAGTAGGCCAAAAAACAAAAAAAAGTTCACCTAATAAAACAAGGAGTGTAAGTGCCATTAATAGCAACTCTAATCTTCTTAACCAACTTACTTTTTTCTCAGCTTCAAAGTCATATTGATTTACTATTTGATCCATTAAAAGAAGGAAAACACCTTCATTTTCTTTTATTTTTTCGATATCAATACTATTGATAGGTACTTTTGGTGATTCTTCTATCTCTTTTATAATATCTAATGAAGCTTCTTTTATTATTTCAAATACAGGATTTAATTTTATAAATAAATTTTTTATTATAACACTATTTTCATTAGGTAAACCAAGGTTATCATTTCCTTTTTGAAGTGATTTATGAGAAGTTTCCCACAACAAAAACGTGTTTTTAAGCTTTTCTTTAAGTACAGCTCTATTTTCTACATTATTAGTAGTAGAAAGTAATACAACTTCTTTTGTTAATTTCTGACTCAACATTCGTTGCCTACCTGCTATGTTAATAACAGTAGAATCACTTTGTTGATCGTTAAGATGTTTTCTAATTAAAAACTGACTAATAATAACCGACAAAGCAATTGCACTTAATGCAATAATATATAAACGACTTAACTTTGTATATGTTCGCTTATCTAGAGAGTTACTTTTAGTAGTCATATTTAGTTTAAAAGTGTATTAATTAATTGCTTGCTTAACTAATTTCAATCCTTTTTCTGAAAAATTGATGTTTAAAGCATAATTATGCCCTTCATTAGACATTTTTTTCCATGTTTTTTGAAGGATATGAATTATTTTTTCTTCTGTATGTTTACCAGCAAATTCTTCAAAATAATATTCTAAAAAAACCAAACAAATAACATCCTCAATAGTTTGACTTTCCTCATCTTTTTTAATCATTTTTTTATTGATTAAAAAAGAAACTCTGTCTATAAATGTTTTTTCATAACCTACTTCTAACAAGATTTCAGCAGTTAAATTTGCGTGCATTTTTTTTAGCGTCTCTCTCCATTTTAAATAACCAACTCTATCCATTGGAAATTGATTCCTTGTAATTTCCCATCTACCAATGTGTTGTGCTCTTGCTGCTATTTGCAACTCTTCTGAGGCTTTTGGTTTAAATTGTAGTAGTTTTTGATACATACGTTGACCATATAATAATTCTTTTGAAAAACTTAAATTATGACTGCTATAGGTATGTATATCTTCTGCATTTTTTTTATCAATTAATGCTATTGCAATTTCAAACTTTGTTGGTTTCATTTACTTAATTTTACTAATCCTCGAAGCCAATATAAACATTTTCATTCTCAATTTTAACAGGGTAAATAGCTATCTTCAAATCATCTCCCCCCATATTAGAACCATCTTCTAATGAAAAGTTTTTTTTATGTAAAGGGCAAGCTACTTTAGGAATCCCTTCTTTATCACCTATTAAACCTAGTGATAATACCATTTCCATTTTATGTGGACACAAATTTTGACAAGCATACCATTTATTATTTATGGTAAAATTAAATACTGCAATTTGTTTGGTTTTATATTTAATACAAGCACCACTGTTTACTGGAAAATCTTCTGTTTTACCTACCTTAAACCATGTTTTTATACGGTTTTTTGAAACTGTTTGATACTGTTCTATTAGGTTTTGCATTATTTTATTTTTTTAGATTTTACCAAGGTTTTGGCATTTTTTGATCACGCATTGGTACAAATACTAAATTATCATCTGTATCATCTGAATTTATGAAATGCTTGAAACGCTTCTTTATCTTTGGATCTTCAATGGCTTGTTTCCATTCACATTGGTATTTATTTACCAATTCTTGCATTTCGTTTTCTAATTGTTCTGCGATTCCTAGAGAATCTTCAATAACTACTTCTTTTACATACGCTAAACCACCATCTAGTTTGTCTAACCAAGGAGCTGTTCTAACTAACGGTCCTGCTGTTCTTATATAAAACATTAAAAATCGATCTAAATATTTTATAGCTGTTTTATTATCTAACTGTTCAGCAAATAATACAGCGTGTCTTGGTGTTGCTCCTCCATTACCGCATATATATAAATTCCATCCTCCCTCTACAGCAATTAAACCAAAATCTTTCCCTCTAGCTTCTGCACATTCTCTAATACAACCAGAAACTCCTCCTTTAAATTTATGAGGAGATCGCAATCCTCTATATCTATTTTCAATTTCAATAGCAAAAGTTACACTTTCATGCATACCATACCTACACCATGTAGAACCTACACAACTTTTAACTGTTCTTAATGATTTACCATAAGCATGTCCGCTTTCAAAACCAGCATCTATCAATTCTTTCCAAATATCTGGTAATTGATGTAATTGAGCTCCAAATAAATCGATACGCTGTCCTCCAGTTATTTTAGTGTATAAATCATATTTCTTTCCTATTTGCCCTATCCTTATTAATTTATCTGGAGTAATTTCTCCTCCAGGAATTCTAGGAACTACCGAATACGTACCATTACGTTGAATGTTTGCTAAAAAACGATCATTAGTATCTTGAATAGCTACTTGTTTATTTGCTGTTTCCATATTAATAGAAGCGAATATAGAAGCTATTGTAGGCTTGCATACTTCACACCCAAAACCTTTTCCAAATTTGGTAAGTGCATCGTTATAATTTTCTATTTTATTTACTTTAATAAGATCGTATAATTCTTGTCTATTATAATTAAAATGTTCACAAAGTGTTGCTTTAACACTTTTCCCCATAGATTTAAGAGTTTCATTAACCAAATCTACCACCATGGGTTTACAACCACCACAACCAGATGTTGCTTTTGTTTTACTTATAACTTCTCCTAAGTTATTACAACCTTCTTCTCTTATAGCATTACAAATATCTCCTTTAGTTATGCTTTCACAAGAACAAACTTGAGCAGCATCAGGAATATCCATAACACTTCCTATAGAAGAACCTTCTTTTCCTCTACTCCCAATAATTAATTCTTCTGCATCTTCTGGTATTGGCAAGCCATTTAAATAAATTTGATGAAACATGTTATAATCTGAAGCATCACCTACTAAAATTCCTCCTAACAGTTTTTTACCATCATGACTTACATTAATTCTTTTATATAAATTCTTCGTTTTATTTTCATATATAATAGAATAACCTCTTTCAACAGGCATAAAAGGTTCTCCGTAACTAGCTACATCTACCCCAATTAATTTTAGTTTAGTAGACATGTCTATGTTATTTCCCATAATCACATCACTATTTCCTATAATTTGATTAACCGCTACATCAGCCATTTCGTAACCAGGAGCTACAAGTCCGTAAATCATATCATTATATAATGCTACTTCACCTATTGCGTAAATAGTAGGATCTGAAGTTTGCATTTTATTATTTACTATAATTCCACCTCGAGTACCTGTTTCTAAATTACAAGTTTTTGCAAGTTCATCTCTAGGCCTAATTCCTGCAGAAACCACCAACATATTTACATCAATCTTATCATATTCTCCAAACTCCATTCCTGTAATAATATCTTCTCCTAAAATTTTATTTGTTGCTTTAGATAAATGTACATGAATACCTAATGATTCTATTTTTTCTTTTAATACTTTACTTCCTCTAGAATCAAGTTGTCTTGGCATTAATTTTGGTGCAAACTCTACAACATGCGGTTCAAACCCCATATCTTTTACTGCCTTTGCTGCTTCTAAACCTAACAATCCTCCTCCTAAAACAGCTGCTTTTATAACTCCAGATTTCTTTTTCTTTAATTTATCTGCATATGCTAAAGTATCTTCTAAATCTTCTATCGTTCTATATACAAAAACACCTTCTTTTTCTACTCCTTTTATGGGGGGTACAAAAGCTGAAGAACCTGTAGCTAACACCAAATAATCATAGGAATAAACTTCTTCATTAATTGTTTCTATAGTTTTAGAAATACTATGAATACTAGCAACTCTAGTATTTGTTATTAAATCTATATTATTTGATTTATACCATTCTAGAGATGCCATTTCTAATGCTTTGGCATTTCTGTTTTCAAAAAATTCACTTAAATGAACCCTATCATATGCTGGTCTTGGTTCTTCCCCAAAAACAATTAACTTGAAAGTGTTTTCTTTTGTTAAATTTATAAATTTCTCACAAAATTTATATCCAACCATACCATTTCCAACTACAATGATTTTTTTCATAAATACTTGTTTTTGCTTATACTTTATTTAATTTCTAAATGATATATAATAATCTTCTGAAGAATTTTATTCTTTTAACTTCATCATTTTAAAACTTTTTACTACGTAACCACTTCAAAAGTACGTAATTTATTTAATAATACTTATATAAAAATAAGTATTATTACTTATTTTTATATAAATTGCATCTCGAATCTTAATAAAAGAAATTATACAAAAATGAATAATGTAGAACGTAATGAATTGTATCCTATATTTTTAAAAGCCTCAGATCTTAATATTTTAATTGTTGGTGGAGGAAATGTTTCTTTTGAAAAATTAAGTTTTTTATTAAAATCTAGTAAAAATGCACGTGTACAAATAGTTTCTAAAATGTTTAGAGAAGAAACTATTACTCTTGCTAAAAAATTTCAAGTAGAAATGATAATAGACTCTTACAATCCTTCTTTTTTAGACGGAAAGCATATCGTAATTGCAACTACTGATAATATAATTGTAAATAAAGAAGTGTATCATGATTGTAAAATGCGTAATATTTTAGTTAATGTTGCTGACAATCCGCCATATTGTGATTTTTATATGGGAAGTATTGTTACAAAAGGAAATGTAAAAATTGCTATTTCTACAAATGGTAAATCTCCAACAACCGCAAAACGTCTTAGACAATTCTTTGAAGATGTTATTCCTGATAATATAGATGATTTTGTAAAAAATTTAAATAAATTTAGAAAAACTATTAAAGGTAATTTTCAAGAGAAAGTAGATATATTAAATAATTTCACTAAAGAATTAGTAAATAAGTAAAATATATAATTTCTATGTCTATATTTTAGCTTGATAAGTATACAATTCGAAGTATCGTCCTTTTTTAGCTACCAATTCATCATGATTTCCTTGCTCTGCAATACGTCCAGATTCTATTACTAAAATTTGATCTGCTTTTTTAATGGTACTTAAACGATGTGCAATTACAATAGTTGTTCTATCTTTTACAAGTGTAGCCAATGATTTTTGAATAAGTGCTTCACTTTCTGTATCTAAATTTGAAGTCGCTTCATCTAAAATAATTATTTTAGGATCAGCAAGAATAGCCCTAGCAATAGCTATACGTTGTCGTTGACCTCCAGATAACTTTACTCCACGTTCTCCTATTAAAGTGTCTAATCCTTTCTCAAAACGATCTGTGAATTCATTTACATACCCTGCTTTTACAGCTCGCTCTAATTGTTCTTCACTAGCATTCGGCCTTGGAAATAAAATATTATCTCGTATAGTTCCTTCAAATAGAAACTCATCTTGTAATACAACTCCCAAATATTTTCTAAAACTACTTAATTTAAGTGTAGAAAGATCTTTTCCATCTATTGTAATAACCCCTGATTGTGGATTTAAAAATGTTGCACTTAACCCAGCAATGGTAGATTTACCAGAACCAGAACTTCCTACTAATGCTATTACTGAACCGGCTGTAGCTTCAAAACTAATGTTGTGAATCACATTTTTTCCTTCTTCATATGCAAACGACACATTTTTGAATGCTAAATTTCCTTTAAAATTATTTAATTCTACAGTACGATTCCCTAACTCCTCTTCTGGTGTCATATTCATTAGTTCTTCAGTACGATCTAATCCTGCAAGAGCTTCTGTAAACTGACTTCCTATATTACTCATTTGTATAATAGGTGCTATCATTAAACCTAAGTATAAAGTAAATGACACAAAATCACCTTCAGATATTTCTCCTTGAATCATAAAATAGCCACCCATTCCCATAATTCCTAAAGAAGCTAGCCCAAGTAAAAAGGTAGAAGAACTTGAAATAACTGCAGTAGCTGTTAAACTCTTTTTCACATTTTTAAATAAAAGAGCTACTCCTTTTTCAAATGTTTTATTTTCTTGTTCTTCAGCATTAAAACCTTTAATAACACGAACACCAGCGAGTGTTTCTGTTAATCTTCCTTTGACTTCTGCATTAATTTTTCCTCTATTTCTAAAAATTGGACGAATGTATTTAAATGCTTTTAAAGCTACAAAACCAAAAATAGTAACAGGAATAAATATAAATAAAGTCATCCAAAGGTTAATACGTATTAGTATAACCACTGTAGCCACAGCTGTAATGGTTCCTCCTATTAATTGTACCAATCCTGTACCAATTAAATTACGAACTCCTTCTACATCACTCATAATACGAGATACTAGAGCTCCAGACTTTGTATTATCAAAAAATCGAATAGGTAAAGACACTACTTTTTTTTGAACTTGAGCTCGTAACTCTGAAATAACATATTGTGCTTGTACACTTAAAATACGAGTTAGTAAAAATGAAGTGATTGCTTGTAATAATAATGCGGTTCCTACAATCCATAGTACTTCATAGAGTTTAGTCATATCTTTGTTAGGAACAACTTCATCTAATAAAGTTTTAGATTGCCATGGTAATACCAAACTAGCTACTCTACTAATTACAATTAAAATTAGACCAATAAAAACTGATTTACGACGTGGCCAAATAATCGTTTTAAACGCTTTACCTAACGTAAAGTTAGATTTCTTTTTAGAGTTTTTATCTTCTGATGTTTTATGTTGATATTCTCTCATGTTTTATAGCTAGAAATAGGATATCAAAGGTAACTTAAAGTTCTATTTTATTATAATCGATTTTTCTATTTGTCACACAAATATATATACCAGTTAAACAAATAAAAAGTGAGTTGTTAACTCACTTTTTATTTGTTTATTCTATAATTTTTATAAGCTCGATATTTCAGAATCTAACCAATTTAATCTTTTATTTATCCAGTTCATAAGCTGTTTTTTTTCTACTTCATGAGCAAGATAATTAGGCCATTTTTTAAAATTTTCTTCTACACTATTAGATGCTAATAGAATTTCTGAATATCCTTCTATTTTTTGCGAAATAATAACATTAGAAAATTGATTACTTCGTAATTCTACCCAACGCTCTTTTAATTTTAATACAAATGCAGGGTCTTGCAATAAGCGATCCCACCAAAAAGGAACTTGCCATGTATCATTAGAACAACGTTCATTAAACTTATAAGCCCAAACATTTGTTTTTTCGCCTCCACAATAATTTGCATTTCCAAAGGCTAAATTAAAATCCCATATAGGTCCCATCCTAAGTTTTTCACTTTTATCTTTTACAAGTCGTGTGCTTATTCTATAACCATCTACATTATTTGATAATTCATTTAATAAGAAAAAATCAATAAAACTTTTAGTATTAATATATTCAGCATACCCCATATCTGGATCTCTAAAATCATCACTTGCTAAAGCTTTTTAAAAAGATGCTAAATAATCACTTATATATGTTTTCTGCTCCTCTGTAATATCTTCTTCATCTGGCGTATCATATAAAAAATGTATTTTTTGACCTGAAGCTGAATTTTTAGGCGCATATTTAGATGCTATGGAATTTGCGCTTGTATATAATCTATCATTGGGCCTATTCGCTTTATCAATTTTAAGAATGTATCCTCCAGTTAAATCCTTTCCATCATTTTCACTCTTTTTTAATTTATTAATGTCTATACGATTTTTATCTCTTTTTAATTTTTCTAATAATAAATAAACACCATTATAAGATTCATTAATAATAACATCTACAAATTTAGCTCTACTAGCATAACGTCCAATATCTCTAGATAAATCGTAGATTAATTTATTACGCATTAATGAACCATCTAAATAAGGAGCATGTAAAATCCAATCTTCTTCTTCAGGAAAATCAAGTAAGGATACATCAATATCTTCATTTGCCTGATCTCTAGTTTCAAACCCAAACTGTTTTTTAGGAAAGTTTTGAGAACTCGCTCCTCTTATTTCTATACCAATTGGTCCTGTGTAATCTATTTCCCCTTTTACTTCAATAGTTATTTTAGCATTAATCTTAGGTTCATCAACAATTTTTAATCCATTCGTATTTATATAAACTTGAGGAATTTTGTTTTCTACAGGAACAATTACAGTTTCTTTTATTATTTCTTTTTCACAAGAAGTTAATACAAATATTAACAAGCTAAAAGTGAATATATTTATTAGGTATTTCATTAAATTATAAACTTAAAATAGAATGACAAAAGTACTACTATATCTTTCCATTTAAAAACAATAAAACAACTTCTCCTTTTTAACATAAAAACAAAAAGCACAATGAACAGTTCCATTATACTCTTTGTTTTATAATCTCTTTTGTTTTTATTTCAAATGCTTTTTAAAAAATCCCATCATTGCTTTATATAATTCAATCTTATTTTCTTCTCTCTTAAATCCATGTCCTTCATTATATTTTACCATGTATGGAACATCAAATCCTCTATTTCTTAAACTTGATACTATTTGATCACTCTCATTAATATTTACTCTTGGATCATTAGCTCCTTGAACAACAAATAATGGTTTATTTAATTTTTCAATATTCAATGCAGGAGAAACAGCTTTCATAATTTCTTTTTCTTCTGTTATTTCAGGGTCATACCATTGCTCGTAAAACTGTTTCATTAGTGGTTTCCAATAAGCAGGAAAAGAATCTACGAATGTAAAAAAGTTACTAACTCCTACATAATCAACTCCGCAAACATATAAATCAGGTGTTTTTATTAAACTTCCTAAAGTAGCTAAACCTCCATAACTTGCTCCATAAATAGCTATTTTATTCTTATCTATCATTCCTTCATTTATAACGTATTGTACTCCATCTTCTAAATCATTTAACATTTTACGTCCAATTTGTTTACTTCCTGCTAAATAAAATTCTTTCCCATATCCTCCAGATCCTCTATAATTAATTTGCAAAGTAGCATAGCCTCTACTAGCAAACAATTGCGCTTCTGAATTAAAATCCCATGAGTCTCTTTCTCCATAAGGTCCTCCATGAGGATTAACAATCATAGGTGTTTTACCTTTCTTTGCATTTTTAGGCAATGTTAAATATCCATGAACTTTTAAACCATCTCTCGTTTTAAAAGAAATAGGAGTCATTGAAGCCATAGTAGAAGGTATTAAATTTGGCATTAAATCTTCTAACATTTTAAAACTATCGTTATTTACATTGTATTCATAATATTGACCATATAAAACATCACTAAATACATAAATTAAATACTTGTCTTCGTTATCTGTACTACTAACTATTTCAAAACTATAAGAAGAAAATTTAGCTTTCAATTTCTTATGTAACTTTTTAAAATAACGACTTACCGGAACTATAACTTCTTTTTTTCCATTATATGAATAGTAATCTAATTCAAAATTACGTTTTCTAGATCTTGATAGTTCACTCTTTAAATCATAATTATCATTGTGAAATAAACGCTTTATTATTTTCTTCTTTTTTAAATCATATAACACAATTTCATCTTTATCACTTTCTAAATTAGTTGCTACATATGCCACATCACTTTTGTCTGATAAAAAACTGATAATATTAAAATTGTCTTTCCAACTAGTCGTTATAACTTTTTTAAATGAGTTTTCGCCAATAGCCTTATATTCTAGTATATCATCTACACCATTTACACGTCTTTTTAAAGCTCTTAAATTTCCTTTATTATCAAATTTATAGCTACTCACAGATTTTTTTACATCTGTACTTTCAAATATCAATTCTATTTCTCCTGTTTCAATATTAATTTTATAAGGTTCAAAAATTTGTTTATTCCTTTTATTTAAAGGAACAATTACATACTTAGGTAAATCTGCTAAAGCATAAACAGTATTAAGTGTTGCACCTTCAAAAGGAGTAAGGTCAATATCTTTTTTGGTCTTTAAATTATATGAATATAAATGATAATTTTCATTTCCTCCTTTATCCATCACATATAATAATGTATTATTATTACCCCATAAATAGTTTAAAATCAATTCTTTTTTTTCTTTTAAAGCTAATGTTATTTTATTTGTTTTTGTGTTTTTAATATATACATGAATCTTACCATTTTTATCCTTTTGTTTAAAAGAAAGGTATTTTCCATCTGGAGATAATAAAAAACTACTTTTAGTTGGTTTTTTAAAATAATCTTTAACCGTATAAGTATAATTTCCATTATCAAGGTTTGCTAACTCTTTCAGTTTTTGTGAAGATGAAGGTAACTCTGGATTACCTGGAATACTATCCTTTTTTTTCTCTTAACTAAAAACTTGAAACCCTATTAATACTATAAAAGAGAACATCATTATTTTACTCCTTATTATTCTTTTCATTAATAGTTTATCTTGCTTATATTTTTTCATAAAAAATCTGTTTAATTAATATTTTTCTTCATTAACGATAGTGTAAAAGTAGACTCTATATCTAAGCTAGATAGGTAACTAGAAGTTAAATAACCTTAATCAAAAATTAAAAAACAATTGCTATTTTATGATAAAGAAGTAAAAACAATATGTAAAACTTAAACAAACCTTAAAAAGACTTAATATGGTTTAAATAAAAATGAGACCTAATTAAATGTTTTATTTTAGCAATTAAAGAAAGAAGAAATGAATAGTTTTAACTTTAAGTATATTATAATATTAATAGGTTTATCTTCTCTCGGAATAATTTTATTTCAAATAAATTGGTTAAATGAAAGCTATAGTATTACTGAAAAAAACTTTAATGAATCTGCTTTTCAATCTTTAAAAAATGTAAAAAATGCTCTTAAAAATTACAGAGCATCAAAAAATATTAGCATAGAAGACGATTCAAAAACAGCATATAGTTATGAATCTAAAGATTCTTTATTTCTCCTTAAATTTTATTCACTTCCCACATTAGGTTCTGTATATAAATACGATGATCAGTTCTATAATACAATGGATGCATACCGAGATGAATTTCTTAGAAAGAGAAATAAAAAGAGTTCTTTAAAAGAGTTTGTTTTTATTATTCATGGAAAAAGAGATACTCTTAGTGTAAATGATTATAAAGAAATAAATGTTGATAGTATATTAAATAAAAATTTATCAAAGAGTGATATAAAACTAAAACACACTTTTGGTTTTAAGGATAAAAAAAGTAAAAAGTGGAATTACATTGGTGGTGAAGTATTAAAAGACACCCTAGTACTTGAAAAAAGTAAATATATCTTAGATACTGTTGAAGAAGAAAATCTTCACCTTGTTTTTTATGATAAAAAGCAATTTTTATATAAATCTCTCTCCTTTAATATAATTCTTTCTACACTCTTAGTTTTAATAATATTATTTAGTTTTTGGTATGCTCTAAAAATTATTTTAAAACAAAAACGTCTTTCTCAAATAAAAACTGATTTTATAAATAATATAACACACGAATTTAAAACACCTTTAGCTTCAATAAGTATGGCAGCAGCTACCATAGAAGAGCCTGAAATTATTAAAAATGAAAATGTCGTTAGACAATTTACTAAAGTAATAAAGGAGGAAAACAGTCGTATGAACAAACAAGTTGAAATGATACTTAAAATGGCACAAAACGACAATTTAATTTCAAAATTAGATAAGAGTGAAGTTGATATAAATACTATTATTAAAACTATTACTGTAAACAATAGTATTAGAGTTGAAAAAAAAGGAGGAAATATAAACTATCATTACAATACAAAAAAGGCATTAGTTATTGCTGATGAACTACATATTTACCAAGCTATTAACAATTTAGTAGATAATGCTATTAAATACTCTTATAATAATATAGACATTGTTATTTCTTCTAAAAATGAAAATGGATATTTAATTATTGAAGTTACAGATAAAGGGATTGGTATAAAAAGAGAGGATGAAAATAGGGTTTTTGATAAATTTTATAGAGTTTCAACAAAAAATTTACACAATGTTAAAGGTTTTGGATTAGGTTTAAATTATGTAAAACAAACAGCAGAAGCTCATGGTGGTTATATTACACTTAAACGTAATACAATTGGAACTACTTTTTCTTTGCATTTACCTATAAACAATGATTGATATGAATACTGATATACAAAAAAGTTTATTGTTAGTTGAGGATGACCCTAATTTTGGAATGGTCCTAAAAAGTTTTTTAGAAATTAAAAAATTTAAAGTTATACTTTGCGATGATGGAAATGATGCTATTAAAATTGCTAAGAGCTACCCTTTCGATCTTTTTATACTTGATGTTATGCTTCCTAATAAAGATGGATTTACAATAGCTAAAGAACTGAAAGAACAACAAATTATAGCTCCTTTTATTTTTTTAACAGCTCGTGCTATGAAGGAAGATAAAATGAAAGGATATGAATTAGGTGCGCTTGATTATTTAGTAAAACCTTTTGATCCTGATATTCTTTACTTAAAAATTAAAGCACTCTTAAATAAAGAGTTATTTGAACCTAAAGAAAAAATGACATTATTTAAAATAGGTAGCTTTAAATTAAACACTATAAATCAAACACTTATATTAAACATTGAAGAAATTCACTTAACATATAAAGAAAGTGAGTTATTAAGAATGTTAATTGAACACAAAGACAATGTTTTATTGCGTTCACAAGCACTTTCTGAAATATGGGGAGATGATAATTACTTTACCACTAAAAGTATGGATGTTTACATTACTAAATTACGAAAACACCTAAAGAAAGATCCAAAAAATAATATTGAAATTCAAAATATTCACGGAAAAGGATTTCGTTTATTGATGAAATAACTGTCATACTTATTTTACTTCTCTTTTAGCTTTAAAAAACAGCATTTAATTACAAAGCTAATACAAAAAACTAAAGTTCAACAACGTTAATAAAGTTGAACTTTTAGTTATGGTTCTATTACTAAAAATTTACACTTCCGTTAAAGTCTCCTTCATATACACTGTGTATATTTAATACTGAATGAAATCCATTATTTCCTCTAGGTTGTAAAGATAAACTTCCATTTCTAAGGTCTAAAAATTTTCCATTCAATACTACTTTAGTAATGTGGTTATTTTTATTACAACTATAACTATTAGAATAGGTATGATAATTATAATCATTAGGGTTTATTGTAACTATAAATAATTCTAAAACATCACCAGAATCTAATTCATAAGTTATTATTTCTTCTCTATTTTGAAGAAGAGTTATATGTGCATCTAATACACTATACCTTTCATTACCATACGAACCATTTTGATTCTGTATTTCTCCATAACTAAACACATTATTATGATTACAGTTATCATTACATCTATGACGTTTTTCTCTGGGTATAGGACACTGTTCTGGTTGTGGAACAGGAACTCTTTTTGGTGATTTACCTACAATAACAACATCTGGAATAGGTAAATTAATATCTATAGAAATACTTCCCCCTATTCGTATTTGACTAAAAATAGTAGCAGAGAAAATACTAAAAAAAAGCAAGAATAATACGATTTGTCTTTTCATAATAGTTATGTTTTAGATTTGTTTCCGAACCTAAAATCAAACAACATGCCAAAGAAGTATCGTATCATGCAGACATTAACGATGCATTTTGTCTAAGATTTCTATAATTTCTGTTTTTTTACGAACAGAAACAGGTACATTTTCTCCATTTTTAAGCATCAAGTAACCGCCATCTGTTTTTATATACGCACTAATACATTGTAAGTTTACTAAATGACTTTGATGTATGCGAAGAAAATCATAGCTTTTTAGCATGTCTGAAAAATATTTCAATGTTTTTGTTACAAATATTTTTCGTTTGTCTTGAAGATAAAAAATAGTATTATTACTATCCGATTCACATCGAATAATATCATCTAAACTAACAATGATAATTTTATCTAGTGTATGTAATGATATTTTATCTGGTTTTTGTTCTGGTGCAGAAAGAGTTTCCTTTAAAATGGTTAATCGCTCTTTATTAGGTTGTATTTGTTCTTTTGCTCTATTTATAGCTAAATCTAATTCATCATAAGAATAAGGCTTTAAAACATAATCTATTGCTGCAAATTTAAAGGCTCTAATAGCAAATTCATCACTTGCTGTAACAAAGATAATTTTCGATTTTAAGTCTGGAAAAATCTCCAAAATATCAAAACCAGTACCATCCCCTAACATAATATCTAAAAAAAGAATATCTGCTTGTTTTTTTCGTAAAACCTTTGCCGCTTCAACTACACTTTGAGCTGTTGCTATAATTTCAATTTCTGGATGCCTTGTTTCTAAATCACTTTTTAAAAGTTGTAAAGCATCAATCATGTCTTCTACAATAATGGCTGTAAGCATAGTTTTTTCTAATAATCTGTTAGTAAAGGAATTTTAAAGGTAATATTTGTTCCACCAATAGTACCATTATCATTTTTAATTTCTGTAATTTCTAAAGCATTTTTTCCTGAAATAGAAGCCAAACGTTCTTTTGTTACTGTAAGTGCCATAGATTGGTGATCTGTTTTTTCCTTTGTTTTCTGTGAAGTAAAAATCCCCATCCCATTATCAATTACCTTACAATGTAAATTATGTTCGGTTGTATGAAATTCAATTTGAAGCTTTCCTTCTCTCTCTCCTTTTAAAATACCATGACGTATCGCATTTTCTACAAAGGGTTGAATAAGCATTGGTGGTATCAAAATTTCTTCTGCATCAAATTCACAAGTATTTGAAATATTAAATGTAAAAGGTTTCGCTGCCATTAACTCTTCTAAAATAATATAATGATGTAATGTTTTTATTTCTTGGGCTAAGGTAATATGTTCTTTTCTAGAATTGTTTAATGTGTCTCTTAATAAAACAGCAAAACTATTGATGGTTGCATTCATCTTTTCTGGCTTACTAATAGCCATAGCCTTCACTCCGTTTAAAACATTAAATATAAAATGCGGATTCATTTGTAATTGCAACGCTTTATGTTCTAAAGTAAGCAAGTGATTTTGTAATTGTAATTGTTCTTTATCTGCTTTATTTTTTAAACGTATTCTACGAATATATAACCATCCTAGAATTAATAAAAACAATAACCCAAGACCTATTACTGTCCATTGAAACCATGCTTTCTCGTGGATTGGACTGTCAATAAAAAAATTGAACTTTATGGCTTCACTCTCCTCCCATCGATGGTTTCTCGATTGTACTGAAAATTGATGAGAACCATAAGCAAGACCTGCATAATTTTGTTTATTTTCTTTAGACCAAGGACTCCAATCATTATCATTTAATTTAGATCTATATTCTATTTGATTTGGGTGATCTATGTCTATACTTCTATACCCAAAACTTAATTGTGTTTGCGTTGGGTTTAGTTGTAATATTTTACTTGTATTTGTCCATTCTTTTAGATTAATAGAATCTACACTTTTATAGGCAACTTGTACATCTTTAAAATATATTTTCGGTTTTAAAACAATTTTATTTTCTGTACTTGGCGTATACTTTGTTAATCCATAAAGAGCCCCGAACCAAACACTTCCTTTATCATCTTTAGCTACCGCATTTAAACAAGTCTCTATTCCTAAAAAGCCATCATTTCTTCCAAAATGATAAATATCTTCAATTTCGTTTTCTTGGTTTAATTGTATTTTATCAACACCACGTTCAGTACCTGCCCATAAATACCCTTGATTATCAAATATTAGCTGATAAATATTTTTTGAAAACATCTTTTTAGCTCCTTTCAAAGGCTTAAAAATAGGTGTTTTAGCATCTAGTTCAGAAACCCAAATACCTTTTCCTGCCGTTCCTAAAAACAACTTATTTTGATAAAAAAGCAAAGTTCGTATAGTTGTTTTTTGTTCTAAAACAATTCCTAATGAAGTATGTTTTCCTTTTTTAAGGTATCCTAAACGACCTGTTTGTGTTGCATACCATAGTCTATTTTCATGATCTAAAGCAATGTCCTTTATCAATAAATCAGTGATACCATTTCTGTTACCATATACTTTTTTAATTATTAAACTGTCTTTGTTTAAATCATAATTAAATTGCACAATACCACTAGAATAAGTTGCTGCCCATATAGCATTTCGCCCTCTAATTAATTTACGAATCCAATTTGAAGGAAAACCATTCTTTCTATTTAGTACACGGTTTTCAATTACTTTTTTTGGAAATACTTTTGTTACTATATTCAAGGAATCAGTATCATCTACGGCAATACTATCTATTTGTTTGGTAATTCTTAAAAGAACTCCATTACCTTCAGATCCTGCCCAAATATTACCTTTCACATCACTTGTTATTGTTTTAATTTTTACGCCCGAAAAATTATCTGTTTTTGGTATGTGATGAATACCTAGAGAATCTATTTCTGTTAAACCTGCTTCAGAACTAGAAATCCAAATACTTTTTTTTGCTTTATGTACTGCATAAATACGATTCCCTTTTAAACCAGAAGCAGCATCAAAATGTTGAAAGTTATTTTGAAAGTATTTATAAAAACCACCTCCAGAAGTTGCAATCCAAATATTAGACTGTTTGTCTGTAACTGTTTTTCTAATATGAGAAACAGCCAATCCTTTTGTTTTATTTAATCGTCTTTTTTCAGTATAATTTTGAGTATCTAAAATAGTAATTCCATCATTATCGGTAGCAATCCATAATTCATCTTTATTATGAATAGACATCGAATTTATTCGTAATGGCTTCGGTAAAAAAATATCTTCTTTACTGTCTCTAGTATCTAAAATTAAAAGACCACTATTGAATGTTGCTGCAAAAATTTTGTTTTCATTATAAACAATAGCTCTATAATTATTATCGGCTACTTTTATTATTTGATTTGCATCTTTTAAACTGATTGTTTTCCATAATCCTTTACTGGTAGCTATCCAATAAAAAGTACCATCAAAAAGAATTGCATTTACACTACTAGTATCTATTTCTGAATTTAGATCTAGTTTTTTCAGTTTTTTAGTACTTGAATAAGTATAAACTCCATTTTTAGTTCCTATATATAACGAATTTCTTGAAGTATAAAAATGATGTATTTCAGGACATTTAAAATTTGTAAACTTATTTTTTAATTTAATCGACAATCCACGATCTGTTCCAATATACAAACTATCATTACTGGTATGTAATGCATGAATATAATTAGAAAGTAATCCGTTACGCTCGTTCCAAATAGAAAAATCAGTTCCATTAAAACTAGAAAGCCCCCCTCCCTGTGTACCTAACCATAAATAACCAATATCATCTTGTACAATATCGTATACTTGCGATTGCGGCAATCCATCTTCTATCGAATATGACCGTAATTGACTGTTTTGAGCTGTAAGTGAAAAACTTACAAATAACAGATATAAAAGAAAGTATGTTGTTTGTTTTTTCAAAAGTATTTTTATTTCAATGATTTAGTTTTTATTTTTTAGTTTCCATTTCATATCTATTTTTCAATTATATAGTAATGGTTATTCAATAATTATTCTATATATCTGATATTTTCTTTTTTCTAAATGAATTAGATTCATTGTTCTTTTTTAATTCTTCAAAAAAATAATGAGGTTTAGGAATAGCCAAGACATCGTTTAATATAGTTCCGTTTTTATAAAAATATATAAAAGTCCAATCTCTATCTACATCAAACCAATTCATATGACTCTCTAAATCTTTACCTAAATATATTTCTCTCCCTGTTTTATATATTTGATGAAACTTCATGCAAATATAATTTTTATAAGAACCTCTTTTTCCTACTTCTAAACTATCCCATTCAAAACAATTAACCTTTTTTGAAAAATCAATTTCCTTAGTTAATAAAGTCATATCCATTTCCCGAAAATTTTCAAAACAAGAAGTGTCCGTAACATAGTTTTCAATACATTTACCATTATTGCAACTAATTATGAGAATAAAAATTCCTATATAGTAAAACTTCTTCATAATTATTATCTATAACTAACTATTTAATTTTCTATTTCTACTAGTAATTCATTTATAACATCTCGTTTATCAGGCCTTACTTTATTTACTTCTTTTGTAAGAAATGGAATTGCTTCTTTACCGACAATAAGTACCCCTTCACGAGCCTCTTTTGAAAATTTATTATGCGAAAGTAGCTTTATAAAAGTTGGAATTGCAGAAATATAATTAGCAAAACTAAGGGTTCGTATGATGGATGAAAAAAGGTTTTCCTTTTCACTAGATAATAACCTATAACAGGTTTCTAAATATGCTTCTTTAGATATTGTTTTTTTTAATAATCGTAAACAAAGTGTATCTAATTCTGTTTTCTTTTTAGAGGACAAAACACTCATTAGTATAGGTGTAACTTCTTCAGGAGATTCGTCTGCTAAATTTTTTAAAAGTCTTTTTTTATCTATTTCGGTATTTTTCTCTTTAATAAATTCACTTACTTCTTTATAAAATTGTACTTTCTGCTCTTCTGTAAGAAAACTTAGCGCTAACAATTCTGTAGAAAATAAATGTGCTATTTGAGTAGTTACTGTATCGTTTAATTCTGTAATAGTATAACATTTGCTTAGTATTGTCATTTGTTTTTCCAAACCTACATCTGTACTCGATTTCAATACCTCTATTAAACTTTGCTTTGCCAAAGTTACATCTAATTTAACAAGTTGTTTTATAAAGCCAGTTATTATATCCGTTTTTACTATTTTATAATCTAGTATTTTTAATTGTAATTGAATCAACAGAATTCCTTCTTTTTTATCTGTTGGTATTAATGTATTAAATACAGAAGAATCTATTAAAGTACTAGAAATGGTATACAGTAAATGAGATAATAATTCAATTTTCATTGAGGTAGTATACTTTGTATATTCATTTGTAAATACTGTTGTTAACTCTTTTTTATTTCTTTTAAATTGAAGCTTAAAAAATAGTTGCCAAGCTATTGGCTCTTTAAATTCTTTTATGAATGGAAGTAATTCTTTTTCAAATTGAGGGAAATAAAGAGTTCTATTTGTGTCTATTAAACATTTTATAAATGCTAATTTACCTTCAGGTGTTGCTTTTTTAAACCATTTTTTGAGTTCTCTATTAATAGGAGCAAAATTATTGAAGAAACTAAACCAATAATAATTCCCTTGTGCTATCTCCGTTTTTAAAATATCCCATTTTCGTTCTGTACTTAATTCACGAAAAGAATGTAATAAAGAAGGATCTGTTTCTTGATCTGAAGTAACTTCTTTTACATAATTGAGTATAAATTCATTACTATGATATTGCAAATAATTAACGCGCTCTTTTGTTAACTCAATAGCTTCAGAATGTTTTTCAAATCCCTGAATTTGAGAAGTATTAAACAGCTTATATGCTACTTTTTTTACTTCTAAATAATGTGTAAAACTGAGTTTAAAAAGTGTTGTGTGATTTTCAGGCTTTTTTATAGTCTGTAGTAATATAGTTCGCTGTTTCCAACTACTGCTTTTGTAAAGTGCTATTATCTCTTCTTTTAATAAAGATTGTTGTTGAGAATTATAAGAAGCTAATTTATTTATTTTTCCTTCTACTGTTTCTTTTTCAAAAAACAAGACTTTTTGATGGGTTTTACTAGTAAATGAATGATTTGTAATAAAATTTTCAAGAGATGAAATACTATTTTCGTCTTTTTGACTTTTTAATACACTATAAAATGTCAATAAATGTGGAAGATACTTTGGATGTATTATTTTATCATTCAAAAATAGTTTTCTCAAGAAGCCTTTCTGGTTTTCTTCTATAAGTTTTGCAACTATTTCTTGAAAACCATAATGAGGTAGAAAATGAAAAAACAATTTTTCTTTTTTCCTATCATCTTTATAATTTATAATACTAGTATATGCTATTTTTTCATTTTCAGAATCTAGTAGTAAGGTATCTAAAAGGTGAAGATCAGAACTTTTTTCAGTGAATGCAATATGTGCTTCTTCAGTAGTTAGTATAGCCTCAAAATTCTTACATAAAGGTGGTTTTTCAAATTTTCGCAGTGATGTAGCTATTAAATCTCTTATAAAAACAAAATCTGCTTGTTCTTTTATAGTTTCGATATTCTGTATTAAATCTTCTCTTTTTTCAAATGATAATAGGTCTTCTTTTGTTCTACTCCTTATCGTTTTCCATTTATTGATTAATTCCTGCTCTTTTTTTGGATTCGCAATTACTTTTTTTAATGGAGCAATTGCATTTAACTCCGGAAAATCAATATAATGTGCTGTTCTTATTTTTATATCATTTGTTACTATATTTTCTAATAATTCGCGTTGCCAAAGTATATTGCAAGGAAAACACTCATTAAATAAAAAGAAATAATAGGCGTTTCCTAAAATATTTTTGAGTCCTTTTTCTAATTCATTTCGTAACCCCGTATTATTATGTCGTTTAAACAGATTTACCATAGCAGTGATTGCCTTTACAGTACCATTTTCTGTTAAATAAGCTGCAGCTGTTTTTTTAATATTCATATTTGGATGTCCCAGTAGAGGGATTACCAAATTTTCTAGTGAAGTATTTTTTAATATTGTTAATGCAAGTAATGCTTGCCTAAGTGTATAAATGTTTTGCGTGATACTAAGTGCTTCTTTAAGCTGTTTTAGACCTGTATTTGTATTTATTATTCCTAAATAAGAGATATAAAATTTAATTACATGAGGATTTGTAGAAACTGCAAGTATAGATAACTTTTCTATTGGAAATTCACTTGGAATTACTTCTGAAATATAGTTTAAATAGTACGTTGCATCAGTTTCACTTAATGGAGTTTCAAATTGTTTTAAGAGTGCTTCAGTAAGAACGGTGTTTACTACAATTTCCTGATCCCTTTTTTTTGTTCTTATCTTATGTTGATCGTACGCTCTATTTACTATTTTCTTAGATGCTTTCCATGCTGGATTTACTACTATAGGTTCCCATTCTAAGCTAGAAGAAACAGAATTCATTATTCCTATTTTTTTTATAATAGGTTCTAATGCTTTTAATGTACCTAATTCGCCTAACTTTTCTATTCCATATTGTAGAGCATTTATTTCTTCTTCCTCTAATATTTTCAGCAAATAAGATTCATTTTCTACGGATACAGCCACATGTAGATTTGGTAAATTAATATGTGGAAGTTTATGCCTTTCTAGATAGTTAATAATAACTTGTTGATCGGGAACAAGATCTGCTAATAGTGTAAGAGCTTCTTTTTCAAATGAAGGAATGTTTTGCTTTACTGTTGCATTAAACTCAAGTAACTCTTTTAAATAAAGAATTGTTTTAGAACCTCCTACATATTTTAATGCCTTTAAACATATTTTAGGGTAATTCTGTATGTGTGAAAGAATATAAGGCTCTGCTTCTATTATTTGTAATTCAGATATGGTATCTAATAAAATCGTTAACTCAGCTCTATTTTCTACTTCTTTTAAATGTGTAACTATTTTTTTTCTTGTATAAAAAGTGTTTAACTCTTCATATAATTTTATCTTCTTTTGAAAATCAAAATCATTACTTTTTATTGAAAGATTGAATAGTTCTTTTTTTAATTTTTCATCAACTAATTGAACCAATTGCTTGGCAGATATAAATTCATATTCAAAATAGTGCTGTATTATTTCTGCTATTCCTTTTTTATTACCGTATATACCTTGATTAGCTCCTTTTAACAAACAACCTAACCAATCTGAGCTATAAGTTGGATACCGTATTAGATATTCTGTTAATGTATTCATTAACGATGTAGTTAATGGTAAAAAAGAAAGTATTGCTCGTTTCGATTCTAATTGCCAACTTTTACTTTCGATAACCTCTTTAAAAATGCGATTATTTCCCCATACGCCTAATGTTTGTAATGCAAGATGTTCATATGATCCTCCTCTTTGCATTACTTTTCTCAAGCTTACTTCAGGAATCGTTGAAAAAATAAAAGGATATTTTTTTATCAGTTCACATGTTGAAAATACGATTTCATACTCTGTAGATGTAAGAAGATAGTGTAATACATCTTCACAAATCTCATAAGTGAGTTTGCTATTTTGTATTCCCTTTTCTAAAAGCTTTAGTATTTCATTATCATATAGCTTATTTTGTAGCATAAGGGTTTGTAATACCCCTTCTAATTGTTGGCGTGTATTGCAGTTTATATCTCGTAACGCATTTTTAATTTGATACCTTGTATTATTAATTATTGCCTCTTCAGGAGTTATCATTAATTGGTTTATTAACCAATGATGAGCTACTACAGGTATTAATTTGGTGTTTTTTAACCAATAGGCACTTTGTTCTTTACTTCCATGAATACCATATACTTTACTTAATTCTACTTGAACTTCATATTTGTAACTACTCAACCTTTTAAAAAAAGGAAGAAATATCTCTGAAATAAATAAAGGAGTTGGTGCTTTCTTTTTTGCCAAATAACAGAGTAATGATACATCTGGTTGTTTTTCTTTTGCAAGTTGAAGTAATGTGTTCTTTTCCATCATCATTAATTATTTCATATAAAATTCATTTAACTTTAAAAGAAGTCAATGGGTTTAAACCCATTGTTACCATTTAAACACGAAATTATCATTTGAAAATGTGTGAAAATTACTGTCCTTTATAAAACTTTATACTATTAACAAATATAAATAAAGATTGATATAATTTTATTTCCTTCATTAGGAAACTAACTTAAAAAGTTATTTTATTAATCAACACAATCTTCAACAAGAACTTTTCTTATATAACCATTTTCCTTTATTTCAGTTGACAGGTACAAACTTCTTTTAATAAGAGCATAATGTGTAGATTCTTCAATGATAAAATCAACTTTGTCATCTTTATCTAAATCACCCATCCAAATTATTTTAGGGGCTTCAATAAAGTTTTTATTAGTCCATTGTGCTTCGGAAATTTTTATAAGTGAGTACTCTTTCTCTAAATCATTCTCAATAATTTTCACTAAAATTTCATAATCTTTAAATAACTTAAAACCATTATGTTTTTCAACACTACTAATCGCTCTTATTATCGAACTAGAATTAATTAAATCGAATGAAATATCTGAGTCAGGTTCTAAAAAATAAAAGTTTAAAAATTCACCTTTAATATTTGATTTTTTTAAATCAATATTTTTAAAAATGGCTATAGGCTTTATACTCTCATTAATTTTGTAATTAGGAACTTTTAAATCTTTTCCAAAATGGTAAGAAGAATCAACTTTTACAATTATAGGCTCCAATTTAAATCCATCTAAATTTCTCACTAATGCGTTGAGCGTGTCATTTTCTTTAATTATGCCGTTGGTATATCCATCAATCAACATTATTGGACTTTGTCCAAATGATAAATTAGAAAAAATTAATAAGGTTAGTAATAATATTATTTTTTTCATTTTAATAGTTGTTTGTAATTATATATCTTTATTCTATAATATCTGATACAAACTCGTATCATTAAGATCAGTAACTTTATATTCTGTAGGATCATTTTCTTCTAAAATAGGCTCTAAAACACAAAGCACAGTAGTTTTCCCTTTTATATAAAGTTTGTTTCCTTTAATTTTACTTTTCCATCGGTATTTTTCTATCGGAATTTTTAAGTTGTACAATATCTCTGCCATTTCTGAATCTTCCGAAACCCAATCCATAATAGCCTCTTTATCTTTTAACTCAGGGATTTCTGATGGATTATCAAAAGTAAACTCCCAATCTACCGGAATATTAAACTTGTAACTGTATACTTTACCTAAAGTGGTTTCCTTTCTAGTTTTTAATGCTGTAAGCCAATTAATAACTGTTTTGGGATACTTTACTTTAAACTCTTTAGACAATGCTATAGGCCCTGGAGATTCCGCTGTTGGGTAATATCCATAGTATGGCTTTGCTAAATAATGTCCAGCATATTTACCTCCGAATACATTAAAAAAAGAGGATGCTATTATTTTGGGCGTTTTTTCTGTGGTAAATAGTTCTTTTAAAGCTTGTAATAAGGCTTTATTTTCTCCTAAACCACAAGAATGGAAAATAACTTTTGTTGTATTTGTTATTGCGCTATTTAAAGTTGGTATTTTATATTCATTTTTAGCTTTTTCTAATGTTTCTAATGTAATACGTTTTCCTTGTTTTATTGTTTTTAAAGACATTCCTAACCAAGAATTACTATGACTAACAATATGAATTTTATCATAGTTATTTGTCGTTTTTTTATTGAGATAATTAATGATTTCAGCTATTGAATATAAAGTATCTACTACTTTTATCTTTTGTGCTTTAAAATAATCTTTAGCATTATTATAGTACTTATTATCTCCTTCATCATAGCCAGCAATAAACACAATTGATGCTGTTGATTTTGGAATTAATTCTATTGTTTTTTGTGTCTTAGAAAGTGGTTTCTTACAAGCTAAAATTAGAGTTAAAGTTAAAAGGATAAATAGATACTTGTTCATAACACTATTTTTATATATTATTTTAATAAAATCTATTTTAGGTTTTATATCGTTTACTATTAGTTTTTCTATATAAAATTCATTCAACGTCAAAGGAAATCAGGGTTTCAACCCCTTGTTAAGGTATTAATGGAAAATTATAATTTGAAAATGAATGATATTACTACTTCTTTAAAGCTACAAATTAGATAGCTAAAAATGTATTTATAATTAGTTTTTATCAGTGTCTAAATACGTTATAGGCTCACTATTATCAAACAAATCATCATTCCACACTAAACTTTGTAAAAGTTCAGTATTTTTAATTGTTTTAATGTCTTCTGTATAAGTTACCTTTGTTTTTAAAATCATATTTTCTTTACCAAATGTTTGGCCAGGAAATATGTATTGTATTTCAGAAATTGTTTCATCACAATACGTGTTTTCTATTTTTGGTAACGAAATAAAATCATTTTCATCAGTTACCATAAAGTAATAAGTATCCGTATGTCCACAACATGCACTATAATTAGTATCTATTCTAATAACTTCACTAACATCTTCTAAAGTAGGATTTGATAAAACACGAATATTGATATTATCAAAAGTATCTAAATCAGAAATATGTATCGTTCCTATTTTTGTAGCATTGTTATCTGTGGTTACAATATCTAAAAGTGCTGTATATTCTTGTTGCTTTGTCCCTATTTTATTTACAATAGTATATTTATCTGTTTTTATAAATTTTTGAGCTTTTACAAATTGAAAACCAAAAGCTGTAATTAAAATAATGATTATATTTTTCATGATGTATTTTTTAGTTTATTGTTCTTATTTACTTCAAAATTAAGGAGGAAGTAAGTGCTAATTTGATCGCTTTTAGAATTCGTTAGCTCTAAAGTAGAATTCGTTTATATATAATGCTTGGTTGTTTTGTTATCCTCTGTTTATATATATATAAAGTTGATTGAATTTCTAAGGAATTCAATCAATTTAAAACATCAGCTATAGATTATAAGCAGTAGTGTATAATACGATTTTAAGATACTAACTTCGTATTTAAATTTTAACAATAACAGCCTCAAAAGGAGAGGAAAGAATTAGCAGACTATTTTTATAAGAGTTTTAACCTTATGAATCTTTTTCTGAAATTTTAAGAGCTATTTCAATAAACTGAAAAATCAGTAGTTAATAAAAACATTAACTACTGATTTCTTGATTATCTATAATCATACTTTTCAATATGATTTATTTAATTACCAAAGTGAATTTCAATTCACTAATTGATATTTAAAGAAAAACACATAAACCATTAACACATCTAGATGCAAAATCTACAAAAAAACAATCTTGTCTTCTTTGGCAACCTATAGGGAAACGTATACCCCCATTGATAGATTTTTGCTCTGTTTTATTAAGTTGTTTCCCCAATAAACTGACATTTTTTAACATATTCTTAAATTTTTAGGTTAATAATTACTAAAAATAATAAAAAACATTAAAATAAGTCAAAAAAACATCTATTTATTATATAAGAAAAACCCGCAAAGTTTTTAAGCTTCATAGGTTTACTTCCCTTCTCAATATATTTTAATAACTTTTAATTAAATTAATAGTTTTAAGCACTTTCTTAAAATTTAAGTATTAGAACTATTTCTTTAAAGTCAAAGTCATACTTTTATTTATATTTAATCTTTTTATAGATGCATTTGAAAGTTCTTTAATTATAGGATATGCATATACCCATTTTCCTTTTTCTAATACTTCAACTCGTATCACTTTACCTTCTCCATTAAATCGAATACGTAAGCTTTTATATTTTTTTAAATATTTAGTTATTAATTTTGAGTACAGTGCTTTAAATTCCATTTTAATTTTTCTTTTATCAGTTTTCGATATACTTTCATTAATACTTATAGTGAAAGACTTTTTAAACTTTGTTTTTTTAGATACTTTGGCTGCCGCACCAACTGCTGAATTATTTACATTCTTTGGCATTGGTAATAGCTGTTTTATAGTTTTTAAGGCTCCCGATTTATTTACAGTAGCTTCATCTACTGCAACGAAAGAAGTATAATTAGTTGCTAAATTATATTTTAGTCCTAAAGCAATCACTTGTTGTTTTACATCGTCACGAAATAATTTACTATAATCATCTAACTCTTCTATTTTTTTTCTTGCCCACAGGTAACGTAATGCTTTGTTCTTTTTACTAACATTAGCAGATGATATTTTTAATTTTTGTTTAAACCTTTTTTTACCTTTATATCCTGTAATTGTAATACCTCCTTCTGGTTTACCTTTATATTTTCCATAGACTAGTATTGGTCTTCCTGAAAAAACATCAGGAATACTACCCGGAGCTACATCGTAAACTTCAATACCTTTTGCTTTAATCTTTATTTGTGTTAATAAAGGGCTTGCTATGTATTTTTTAAACGTTTTTGCTACTTCTAAAGCTTCTTTTTTAGAGGTTGCAATGAAAGACTCACTGTTTGATACTTTAGCCATTCCTTCAATTAAATACCTATTAACACTAGAACCTATACCAAAAGTAAACACATTGGCCTGACCTAAATTCTTTGTAATAAGTTCAAAAGCTTCTTTTTCTACACTAATATACCCATCAGTAATAACCACCATAGAACGAGCACTACTTGGATCTTTTCGAGGTAATTTATAAGCTGTTTTTAAAGCACTTAATAACCTTGTACCACCGCCACCTTGTCCTTCAGAAAGGAATCGAATCGCTTTTTCTATATTTTCCTCGCTAACTTCTAAAGGATTTTCACTAAAAACAGTTGAACTAGAAGCAAATAATTGCACATTAAAAGTGTCAGTTTCTCTAAGATCTAGTAATAAATTACGCATTAATTCTTTTGAAACTTCTAATGGATATCCATTCATAGAACCTGAAACATCAACTATAAAAAGATATTCTCTAGATGGAATGTCTTTAAACTTCACTTTTTTTGTTGGTTCCATTTGAAATGCAAAAAAGTTTTCATCTCCATGTTCATATAATAACAAACCTGACTCTATAGTGTTTCCTCTTAAATTATAATTTAAAATAAAATCTCTATTTCCTGCATTTTCATTACTCTTAGATAAAAATATGTTTGCTGTTTTTGTATTTGGATAGGTTACATTTACTTGATGACTACTACTATTTATATTTTGAATCATGATACTCGAATTCAATGTTACCTTAATATCGTAATCAAAAGTATATGAAGTTCCTTTCATTGTATATGGAGTATTAAAAACTTGTTCATTACCACTACTACTCTCACCTGTAAACCTTGGACCCACTACTGCGGGGGCAACAAATTGATATGCTCCACTAACAGGTACTAACATTTCTGTATAATAAATATCAATCGCTATTTCATCCCCAGGCATAATATTTCCAACATTCATTTGAAAAACATTAGGTCTGCTTTGATCTAATTTTGCAGCTCTTTTTCCTTCGCTTAAAGCTTTTACATATACTTTTTGAGCTTTTTGCTTTTCAAATATTTTCGCATTTACAACACGATCTCCAATAGTCATTTGCATTTTATGAACTGCTGCTTGCGTTGAAAGTGGAAATACATATTTAGCTTCAATAGGCATCGTTCCTTTATTTTGATATACCTGCGTAACTTGTACATGAGCTATCGTTCCTGAAATATCTACAGCTGTTTTAGACGATTTTAATGGAATTACTGCGTCTTTAGTAGATACTAGTAAATATGGGCTATCGCTTTTTTGAGCAAAACCTAAGGAGAGAGAGCAAATAAGTAAGAATGTGATTAAATATTTCATGATTTTATTTTTTTAATTGTTGTTATTTCTTTGTCAAATCTAAAAGAGAAGGAATGTTCTTTTAGGGTGCTTTTAGAATTCGTTATAGTTAAACTAGAATTCGTAGTTATAGATTCTTATAGACTATTGAAAAAGTATGAATTATACTATTCTTATAAGAAATTGATACCTCTACTATATAAATTCATTCTTCCATTTTGTATAAAAATTCATGGAAGCATATTTATATAAATAAGGCTTTGGTTTGCTATTAAAAAACATTACGTTTTAACTTTAAAACAAATCATTAAACTTTAATTAACATTATTAAATACTATATGACAAAAAATTAACATAACTTGTAAAAAAAAACAAGCTTAAAGTTAAAAAAAATAAAAAATTGCAACTTCTTATTATTTAGCATAGATATTACAATAATTTAAAATATATATAAAATTCTCTCGAGGGATAGACATAAACTTTGGATGTCTTTAATTAACCAAAGAATTATTAACTATTAAATTTTTAAATTTTATGAAAAAATCAATTTTAAATCTAGGAAAAACTTTAAACAAAGTAGATCAAAAAAAAATTAATGGAGGTCGTCATGATGATGGAGCTTATCCAAATTGTGGCACAAACCATTGTGACGAACAACAAGGTTTTGTTTGTGGTCCTCATGGAAGATGTTTGTTTGTTGGAGACATGACATAAAAATCAAAAGGTTGTCTAAAAAACTAGACAACCTTTTTTATTTTTTTGTTTTTCTCTCTCTTTTTACAATCTATTTTTTTAATTCCAAACTAGTATAAGGGTTTTAAGAAAATGACTTCATAATTTCCTTTAATTATTCTTTTTGAATAACTATTTTAAAAGCATTTTAATCTGTGCGTATTATTTAATTTTCTAGAACTCCTTCTTGCTTTCTTAAATATGCGTCAATACTTCCATAAAAAAACACCAATCATTTAATTTATAACTAGTCAAAAAATCTAAATTGTTAGTAATTTTATTTAGTTAAAATAACAGGTATTATTACCTCATTACAATACTTTTTTATCACTAATCTTAATAATCTTATAAAAAAATATTTTTTATTGTAACCTTTTATAATTTTATGACTATATACTATTGAACAACAACCAAAGACTATTTTGAATACGCTAACTGATGAAGATTTAATGCAAAAAGTTTCCTATGGAGATTTAGATATGCTCAAGGTTCTTTTTGAGCGCCATCATAAACACATTTTTAATTTTTTATATAAAATGAGTGGAGATAAAATGTTAAGTGAAGATTTAACACAAGATGTTTTCTATAAAGTAATGCAGTATAGAGCATCTTATAACAATGGTAAATTTGTTTCTTGGTTATTTACTATTGCCAGAAATAGCCTTAAAACACATTATACAAGAACAAAAGAACAGCATGATGATATAAAATTAGAAGGTCATCAGTTAATTGAAAAACAAAGTAATGAACAAGAAGAATATTCTCATTTACAAATAGCTTTAAATAAATTAAAAACATCAGATAGAGAATTATTAATCTTAAATCGATTTCAAGAAATAAAATATGCTGAATTGGCTGAAATTAAAGGAAGTACGCCAGGAGCTATAAAAACAAAGGTAAACAGGGCTTTACAAAAATTAAGAACTATTTATTTTGAAAATATATAATGATGAAAAAAAATCATATTACAGAGTTAATACCAGAGTATTTAGACGGTCTTTTGAGTCAGTCTCAAAAAGAAGAAGTAAGATTACATTTAAAAGAATGTGAATCATGTTTAAAAGAATTAGAAGAATATAAAACTATTTTTAATGCTTTTGAAGAAGAAAAAGAAGTGATTCCTTCTGAACATATTAAAACTAATTTTTTTGAACAAATTGAAATAGAAAAACAAAAAGAATCGAAAGTTGTTCCCTTAATTAATCGTACTTCTAATCAAAAAAAGATATGGTTGCTTCCCATTATGAAAATAGCCGCAAGTATTTTACTATTAATCGGTGGATACGCATTAGGAAATTATCAGCAAGAACAAAAAGGCAACCATAAAATAGCGCAATTACAAGAGAAAACTCAAAAAATAAAGCAAACGGCAATGCTTTCTTTAATTGGAAATAAATCTGCAAGTAAAAGAATACAAGGGGTAAATTACATCGATGAATTTTCAAATCCAGATGAAGCTATTGTAGCAGCATTGGTAGACAGAATGCTTTACGATGAGAATACCAATGTCCGTTTGACAGCTGTAGAAGCTTTATCGAACTTTATAACCTCTGAAGAGGTGAAAAATGCATTTATTAAAGCCTTAAAAATAGAAAAGGCTCCTGCAATACAAATCATTATCATTCAGGTTCTGGTTAAAATACAAGAAAAGAAAGCCATAATTCCGATGAAAAAACTATTGGAACAAAATGAAACACAACCTTTTATTAAAGAACAAATTAAATCATCAATTATAAATATTGTATAAACATATAAAATCATGAAAAAAATCATATTATTTATTGTGTTCGCTACCATAGTGAACCTAACAGCAATAGCACAAGATTATCATCAATCTTTAGAAGGTATAGAATGGGTTAAAATAGAATCTAAAAGCAGTATTATAGTAAAAGCATACGATAAAAATGAACTTTTAATTAAAGCTGGAAATAGAGGCGAAATCAATGAAAAAGCAAAAGGTTTAAGGCTAGTTGGTGAAGATGGTACTGATAATACCAATATCGGTTTCTATGTAATTAAAGAAGGAAATAATTTAATTGTTAGAAACTTAAAAAAGAATGAGCATGCAATTATTTATTTACCAGCTTCTCAGAACATCTCAGTAAAAACTACTTGGCATGGAGATATTAATATTTTTAATTTTACAAGTGAAATAGAAGCAACAGCAGAACTAAATGGTAGTGTAGCAATTAAAGATGTTACAGGACCTATAACAGCTAATAGTTTAAACGGAGAAGTACAAGTATCTTTCTCTAAAGTAAGTCAAAAATCTCCTATTACTATATATTCTACTAATGGAGAGTTAGAGATTAGCTTACCTAAAAATACTCCTGCAGATCTATCTCTATATTCTACTAATGGCGATATCTATACTAATTTTGATATCAGCACTCCTAGTAAAAAAGGTATGAGATCGGTATCCTCAAAAAAAATAAAAGGAACCATTAATAAAGGTGGTGTTAATATCAAATTAAATACAACAAACGGGAATATTTATCTAAGAAAAAGATAAACAGTACTCAATTTAAAAATCAACAAAAATAAACGATTATGAGAATTTTAAATATATCACTTTTATTGGGGCTTGTTTGTCTTAGCATTAACGCACAAAAAATCATCGAAAAGAATATTTCTTACAAGAACCAACCTATTACCGTAGATGTAAAATTTGCTTCGTCTATAGAAGTAAAAACATGGGACAAATCAACAGTATACTTTAAAGCGGATATTACTACTAAAGACGGTAAACATTTAGATGCTTATCAATTAAATGTTAAAGAAAATAATAACAAGATTACTATTACTTCTAAAGCAGGAAAGCTTTTAAAAACATTTCAAAAAGAGTGGTATAAAAAAGATTCAAGCAAAGAGAAAAATTATTTTAATACAAATGAATATTATCAGTTTAATTATGTAGTTTATATACCTAAAAATGCACAATTTAGAGTAGAGAGTATTAATGGAAGTTTAAAATCTGAATATATAGAAGGTAATTTCACTGCTAAATTAATTAATGGAAATATTAACATTACTAAATATGCTGGTAACTTAAAACTTGACACCATAAATGGAGAAATAGATATCAACATTCGTGACACAAGTGTAGAGGCAGAAACAATACATGGCGATATTTATGCCGATGAAAAATTAAGTTTAAAAGCTAAAGGTCGTTATGTTGGACAAAAAGTATATGGAAGTACAAATAACCCTATCAACAGCTTAGATTTAAATACCATTAATGGAAATATGTATTTAAGAATCTAATTTGTGTTTATACTTTTAATATCTAAAAAATTAAAGTTCCGTATTGCCCCTATTTAGTATAAAAGCTTTGTTAATTATTAAATTCAAAGAAAGCTTCTAAAACTAACTTAGGGGCTTCGGTTTGTGGATAATGACCAACAGTTGCTAAATCGAAAACTTTAATATTTGGTGCTATTTTTTTTAGCATGTCTGAAAGATGTTTACCAGAGATTGGATCTGCATTTCCATTTATTAAACACAAAGGAATTGGAGATTCTTTAAGTGCATGAACCCAACGTTTTCCATATTTTTTTCGATCAGACATATATCTAATTAGTTTATGAAATATATACTTCCCTTTATTATAATTAATTAAATAATAAAATTCATTAATTTCTTCTTCTGTCGGTTGTGTATTTTTTCCAAAAATAGCTTTAAAATTAATCTCTAGTTTTTTCTTACTTAAAAAAGGAGTTATTAGAATACCTAAAGGACTTATTAATGCTTTTTGAATAGGTCTTGGTTGATGATATTTAGGTAAAATACCACCATTTAACATACAAATAGAATTGTATACAATACTTTTTTTATTATTCTTTATACGATCTATATAACGTGCCAGCAATTCTTGTAATACGGTATCTCCAAAATCATGTGATATCACACGTATGTTAGCGTGTTGTTTTTCTTTTAGAAAAGCTTCTACTAAATCCGCTTGATCATGTGTTGAATATTTATAACGTTTGGGTTTATCAGAAAAACCAAATCCTATAAAGTCAATCGCTATTATATGATATTTAGCACTTAATGATAACCAAACTTTATTCCAATCCCAAGAAGCAGTAGGAAAACCGTGTAATAATAACAAAACTTCTTTACTATCATTAACTTCTTCACGATAAAAAATACGATGCTTTTTTTTATATAGAAAATACTTTCCTGTTTTATGCCAAGTAGATAAATTCATTTAAAATTTGATTTGAAGTTCATTAAATATACATATTCACAAATATATAATACATTTACTCTTATAAGTATTGAAGTCTATTTATATTAAAAAAGATGTTTCAATCTAAAATTGAAACATCTTTCATTAAAGTAATTTAATCACAAAGCAACAACCAAGGATTTAATTGTACTCTTGAATTTATTTTTATTTTATTATTAATTTTTTGGTAATGATATTTTCACCTTCAGATAGTATTTTCACTATATAAATACCTGAATGTAATGACAATCTATTAGCCGAAAATTTATTTACTCCAAGATTTAATTGAGTTTCATATTTCTTTTGCCCTAAAATTGAATAAATACTAACCTGTACTTTTTCTTTAGCCTGTACATTAAGAAAGAATTCATCGTTTGTTGGATTAGGCGTCATTTTAACTGTATTAAAACCTTCTACTTCTGTACCTAAAACATCTACTCTTTTTTGAGACTTAGAGCGATTTAATGCAACTAAAGAAGAACTACAAGAACCTTCATAAATTTTTATGTTTGAAAATGTAGAATTGTTACCAGAACCTGCATCATTATCATTTATAAATACAAATCTATCCATAACTCCTGTATAAGAATCTCCAATCGGAATTATATACGTTTTTGTTCCACTTCCAGAATAATTATCAAAGTTTGTTATACCATAGTTTTGTGTTCCATAAAGTTTAAAATAACGAGAAGATGTTAATGAATTATTATTTTCAAAACCTATACTATGAATTTCTCCTTCTGAAGTACTACTAAACTCAAATTCAACAACTGTATTTTCAGTTACCGTATAATTTAAATCAATATGTTTCCATGTATTATTAGTTAATGTAAGAGATGTTCCGTCTGCACTAACAGAAAAATTTCCATCTGTATCTTGATTAGAGAAGGCATTGATTGTGAAATCATTTAGGTTTAAAGTATCACAAGTATCGGGATTTGGATTTGTTGAACTTGAGCTTATTAAAAAATTATCAATTGCAATATCTCCTTGCTAACTATTTCCAGAAACAGCATTTATTCTTAATTGTACACTAGTTTCTCCTGCATAAGCAGCAAGTGATATGTCAGCTTCATTCCAACCAGTACCTTGCTCCCCCGTTTTACTAAAAATAGAAGTCCAGTTTCCAGTATTATTAATTCTAGCTTCCACACTTAAATTACCTACAGCACTACCTACCATATGATAATTAAATTTAACTCTAGGAGTAGTTAATTCAGACAAATTAATACAAGGAGCATTTAAAATAGCTCTTTTATTAGGGTAGCCATCTCCATCACCAGATACTTCTATATAAATATATGAATTACCATCTATAGCTGTACTAGGCCCTGTACCATTAGAAGGTGTTCCATTAGAATTAACAATCCAATTTAAATCATCATTAGTTGCTTGATTCCAACCTCCTATATTCCCTTCAAAACTTTCATTGTAAGGAAAGTTAACAATAGTTGAAGAACAAGTGTCTCCTGAAGGCGGATTAGGATTTGAACCTATTTCTCCATCTATATCAAATCGTGAAAAGAAATTCCAAATTTCTTGAGAAGTATTAACTCCTCCTCCATTCCAACTATGCCCTTTTCCTTGTACTCTTATAAATTCTGCCGTTACTCCATTGTCACCATTATCCCAAATAGAACGTGAAGATCCACCTCCTAATTGAATAACTTCTGGTGTAGCATCTCCATTATTTCTTGAAGACCAATATTCCATAACATCTGCTATAGGTTCATTTGTACCATTACCATTTATAGAAATAACATTGTCATTAGTACCTGTTATTTGCAATACTGCTGTAGGATGCTGAGGTTGACATTGATTGTTTGTTATCCATCTTCTAGTCATACTACCTGCAACTGAAGCTACAGCTGCAATTCTATTACTTAATTCGCAAGCTAAACGATAACTAAAAAAACCTCCATTAGAAAACCCTGTTGCATAAATGCGTTTTGCATTTATATTATAATCACTTTCAATTTTATCTATTAAAGAATTTGTAAAACCGACATCATCTTCATTGCCTCCAAAATTATTATTGATAGCCCATCCTTTTAAAAAACCTAAACCTTCTGGAGTAACAAATATAAATTGATTCGCTTCTGCTAGCTGTTGAAAATTACTTTGATTATATTGGGTATTAATATCATTTGTAAATCCATGATAATTTAAAATTAATGGGGATGCTTTATTAGAATCGTAACTTGCAGGAATATAAAGACGATATCGTCTTGTTTTTCCATCATGTTGTAATGTAGTATTAATAACTTGCTGCGTGTAAGATTCGAAAGTAGTTATAAATGCAATAACTACAAGAAATAAAGATTTCTTGATAAGAAGAGTTTTAAAATTCATTGTTAATAGATTTTGGTTAATTAATTAAAACACATAAAAATAGTTAATTAAATATATTTAATAGTTTTTTTATGTTAATTAATTAAGAAAACAAAAACAAATGCATTTCAAAAATTATTTTACAAGTATCTTTTTATTAATTTCATTTCCAATGTCATCTATAGCCGTAATTATATGATGCCCTATGCTAAGATCAATTCCTATTTCATTAAAATTTTGTGTTGTATTTAAATAACTATCATCTAAATACCAATACACTTTTGCTGTTGGATACATATGTGCAATTTTAAAAATAACCTTATTTTTTTTTCCTGAAATTCCTTTAGGAACAATAATAGTATTTGTATTAACTGGCTCAGAAAAAGCCATAACCGATGTAGAAATCCCATTACAATCATCTCTTAATGGAGCTAAATATTGATAATCTACATGATGTTTTTTATAATACCATGCCATTAAAGGAGGTAAAATAAATTGAGGAACCGAATGAATAGCTTCCATTCTTTCACAAGAAGCATTTACTCTATGCGTTTTTGTCTTATCTAAATGAACCAATTTATGATACTTACATAAAGTAGTCTTTCCTCCTTCTCTTGGAATTTGTTTTCTCGTAGAAGTACAAATATCACTTGCCAACATTCCACTTTTATCACAAATTTTAGCCATTGTAAAATCATCCGAAGGCGCTTTAAACCATTTAGATTTAGGTAAAGCATCAAATACATTAAACATAACAGGAGCAGCTGCTTTTACACCTGTTACATCAGGCCTTCCTTCTCCATCTGCATTTCCTACCCAAACTCCCACTACATAATCTTTAGTTACCCCAATAGACCATGCGTCTCTATTTCCAAAACTAGTACCTGTTTTCCATGCTATTTCTTGAGCCGATTCAAAATAACGCCAAGAATTGTCTATGCTCGGTCTATTCAATTCTTTCATTGCTTCAAAACCAAAATAAATACTACTTGCATTCAAATGATTTTTATTAAAAGTAAAAGCTCCTCTTTCAATTTCTTTATTTTTAATATAGCTCATTGTTTGAAATTCATTCTCATAATATTGACTTGAATTTTCATTATAATTAGATAGGGTTGATGCCAAATTGCTATATACTCCGCAAAGATCCCACAAACTACCTTCTGCACCTCCTAAAATTAAAGACAATCCGTAATGATTGGCTCCTTTATTAATATTAGAAATAGATAATGATTCTAATAAATCATAAAACCGTGTTGTACCATAGTTATTTAACATTCTTACAGCTGGAATATTTAAAGATTTAGCTAAAGCTGATTTAGCAGAAATAGCTCCTAAATGTTTTAATGTGAAGTTTTGAGGCTTATAATTTCCAATAGTCGTTGGTACATCTGGTAATAAAGTTTCAGGTAAAAGCTCTCCTGCATCTAACATCGCCATGTATAAAAATGGTTTTAATACACTTCCTGTACTTCTTGGAGCCATAATAATATCTACATCTTTATGATGTTCTTTAGAGGTATTGGTATTTCCAATATAACTTATTACTTTTTTTGTCTTCACATCTAAAATAAGAACAGCCATATTATGTACCTCATTTTGAGATTGTGAAAAATGATGTTTTTTCACTATTTCTAAAGCTCGTTCTTGTAAATGAATATCGATAGAAGTTTTTATTCGTTCTCCTCGATGTTTTTTAGCTACTTTTTGTAGTAAATGAGGGGCTATTTGTGGCAATTTCTTAGGTTTAGTAGGTATTTCTTCTTCTATTGCTAACTCATACGTTATACGATCTATAATTTTAGATTTAAATAATTTCTTTAATAGTCTATTTCTCTTTTTAAGAAGTAATCTAGAATTTTTTCCTGGATATAATAAGCTTGGAGCATTAGGCAATACAGCTAACATCGCATTTTGAGCCCATGATAATTTTGAAGGAGTTACGCTAAAATAACGCCAAGATGCAGCTTCTAACCCAACCACATTACCTCCATAAGGAGCATGAGAAGCATACATTTTTAAAATATCTTTCTTACTTTCTCTTAACTCTAATCTCGTTGCAAGAATTAATTCTATTATTTTCTCAAAATAAGATCTTCTTTTTCCTTGTCTAGAAAGTCGAATTACTTGTTGCGTTATCGTACTGCCTCCTCTTACAATCCTTTTAGCTTTTAAATTTGATCGAAAAGCATTGAACATAGATACTGGATTGAACCCTGGGTGTTTATAAAAATACTCATCTTCAAATTGAACAATGCATTGTTTAAATTTTGTGGGAATAGAATCTGAAACAGGAAATCGCCATTGTCCATCTTCTGCTATTAAAGCACCTAATAACTCCCCTTCTCTACTTTCAATAAGTGTAGATTTAGGAGTATTGAATAGATTTTTCGGAAGGCAAAAAGCATAATACAAACTTAAAACAACAAATACGGTTGCTTTAAGTTTGTGTTTTTTTAAATACTTTTTAAAAGAAATCATTATCTGCATGAATAGTTTTTCTAACTTTTTTAAATATGCTTTTTAGTCATAGCGTAAGCTTTGCTAAACCTAAAATTTTATTTTTTTAATGTTTTTATTTTGTTTAATCTATTATTGTCCCATTTGTAAATATTCACAGTAAAACTAGCTACTTCTATTTCATCTTCACTCAACCCTTCAATATCTCCTTTGTATACTGTCTTAGCTTCTATTATTAATTGTTCTATAGGTATCTTTAAATTATTTAAATAAGAATCATCTACTGGTAGTTTTTTTATATAATTAAGTTCTCCATTTTTTCTAAAACCAATCGTATTATCTTCCAATTTAGTTGGAAAAAACACATCTGAATTTTCCATTGTATTATAATATGAAGAAATCATTTTTTTTAATCTCCCTTTATTGTCAATTGATATAAAATCTAAATTTCCTCCTCCAGGACAAGAGCCTCTATATGTTTTAAAACAGATAATTTTTTTATTAAAATTTAACGCAGTTTTTTCTGTAAATTTTATATAATGATTATTATAATGTGATTTTAATTCTAATGAATCTATTATTTGATTCTCCTTATTAATACTTAGAATTTTAAACATTCCTTTATCATTAGTTCCAAGAAGTATACTATTCCCTAACTTTTGTAAAGCAAAACCTCTATTTAAAACATATCCTTTTTTTCCAGATATATTAATTTCATAAAAACTGTTTTCAATTTGGATACGATTTTTTTTATTACGTTTAATTCTAATTAAAGATCTTTTACTTTTTAATTCACTATTAAATTTTAAAGTGTCGATGATAACGCTTTTTATACTAGGACTACAATAAACATATGTATGTTTTTTAAATGTTACTAAAAATCTATTTTTCTTACTTACAGATAAAAACTGTAGTGGTATAGTATCACATTCAGTAATCATACTTTCTAAATGTGATACTTTTTTTATTAATGTTTTTCTACTTAAAGTGTCTTCTTTAATCTTCGTTAAAGAAACTTGATTACGCTCAAAACAACCACAACCAACTAGCAATAAGATTATTAAACAAATTAAACTTCTCATAATACACTTAAATTATTATTTTCAAATGAATACCTTATAAAAAGGTTTTAATACTTTTATTCAACAACCTGAACCCATTGCCCTTTTGTACGTACAAAGTAATCTTCATCATACATCGCTTCTCCTTGCATACCTGGCAAATAATAATTCCCTAAATAAGAAGCATTTAATAGTACTTTAAATGTCTTTGTTTCATTTGCTTTTAAATCGAAATAATAATTTACACGATCGTCTTTTATATCTTCGTAAGTAATTTCACTATTCCTAGAATCTGACAAATTAAATCGTGTATTGATAATTTCCCATCCTGATGGAAAGATAGCGCTCAATGCTACATTTTTTACTAAAGTAGACTTCGTATTCGTTAAGGTTATATTCCCTACAAAATTAGTTCCTTGTTGTATTTTACTGATATCAATTTCATTTCCAGATTTATCTTTAAATATCATTTTTGTAGTTAATCCCTTCTTAATAATCTTTTCACTTCCTATTGGTAATATTCCTTTATTTAAAAAACGAACATAAACAGTACTATTCTTATTGTTCTTTAATTCTATTGTATTAGTACCTGTTTTTACCTTAAAGCCATCCAATACCATTGCTTTATCTGTATTCACTAATATTTGTTTAGCGTTATTAAATCTATAATGCAGGTTCAAACCTTTGTTTCCTATCAATTTTGCATATTTAGACATTGCTAAAAGACAGTAAGAAGTAGTTTGAGTACTCATATATGTTTTACTAGTAAGTGCTAAAGCAATACTATCTGCTATTTCTTTAGCCCTTGTTTCTTGTTTTAACAGTACAAATGTTTCTAAAATCATCGCAAAATTTCTCATTTTAGAACCAAAGTTTGCTTTTTCTAATGACACTTTTTTTAAACCTTCTAAGGATATAAAATCTTTAATTAACTCTTCAGCAACCACCTTTTTACCTGTTACTGCATATGTTGCTGCCAGTCTTAGTTTAGCTAATGGTTTTAAATGTTCTAGCTCTCTAAGTCTATTCATAGCAGACCTGTCTGGTTTTCCTGCAAGCGCCATTGTATATAAGCGATATGTTTGTGCTAATTGATCACTATTAGAATTCCATCGCTCTGAAGTTTTCTTTTGATATTGTAACCAATTACTTTTAAAATTGATTGGTAATACAAATCCTTTTTTTTCTGCTTCTAATAAAAAATGTCCTGCATAACTCGTAGCCCAATCATTCACATTGTTCTGATTTGGCCAATAAGAAAACCCTCCATTACTTTTTTGAAATCTCGATAATTTATCAATTGCCAATTGAATATTTTTTTGAGTTATTTTCTTTTTAGCCTCAGAAATTTTAAAAATATCATTTAGATATAATTGAGGAAAAGCACTTGATGTAGTTTGTTCTAAACATCCATGAGGATATTTAATTAAATATTGTAGCCTAGCTGTAAAATCCATAGAAGGAAATGCAGACAATTCTAACAATGCATTGTTACTTCTAGGAACTCCGAAAGTATTAAAAGATACTGTTTTAGTCGCGTTTGGAGGCAATACAAGATCTGTAATTTCAATGCTTTCTGGATTTGGATTGTAGGCATCTAATTCTAAATTGTAAGAAGCTCTCTCTCCATGACCATTTGCTTTTATTTCAATTTTACCAATACCTTTTTTAAGTACTTCTACTTCAAAATACGCCATTTTTTCATCCGGACTTGTATATGAAATGGTTTTAGAAGACTTACCTATTACCTTAAACAAATCATTGGTTTTAATAGATACTTTTACTTACTTCATTTTCTTTTCCATAGCAAAAACAGTGATCGGAATACGTACTCTTTCTCCTGGAACTACTTTTCGTGCCATAGAGGCTAAAATCATTAAAGGTTTACGTACAGAAGTAGGTTTACCTGCACTTCCGTAGGCTTCTAAATCAGGGTTGTGCGCTACTACCATTGTTTTTACAGAACCTATATACTTAGGTATTCTTATACGATGAGATTTACTCGCGTTTTCACCCAGTTCAAAAGGACCTTCATAAATAACAACAGGTTTAAATCTATTTGCTTTTTTGTTTTTACCATTAGATAGCATACCATCACCTCCAATACTAAAAACTTGATTAATATTCCCTCCAAAAGCACCAATTATATCATCATAAATATCCCAAGTTTTTATTCCTAATGCTTCTTTTGCATAAAAAGTAGACCAAGCATTTGGTGTTTTAAACCGTGTAAGATCTAACAAACCTTCGTCTACAATAGCAATAGAATATGTCATAGGTTTTCCATTAGTTTCACTAACCTTAATGGTTACTTCTTCTTCAGGGGTTAATATTTCTGGCATCGTAATTTTAGGCCAAAGTCTTGTCTCTGGGTTTTCTACAGAAATACCTGTAATACCATAAGTTCTTATTGGTAAATCATTTTTTGTATTGTTGTGGTTTTGTAATAAACTAATATTAATATATACATTAGGTGTCATATCTTTAGTAATAGGTAACTCAAATCGAGTAGTTCCTTTAGATGATTTTACCCAAAATCCTTTAAGAACTTTACTTGCATTTTCTATCGTTACTAATGCTCTTCCTTCTCCAGAAGAAGGAAAAGTAATTATTGCTTTTTCTCCTACTTTATATTTTCTTTTATTCGTAGAAAAAGAAAGCATTGTTGCAGCAGAAGGATTTCCTTTTACAGCTCTACCTGCCCAACCTGGCCAATCTATAAATACTGTTTTTCCTGTTGCATGACCAGAATCTTCATTTACAACATATACTAAATAACGACCCCATTCTGGATATTTTAACTCAAACTCAAAAGTTCCTTTACCGTTTCTATCTGTTGCTATTTTTTTAGAGAATTCTTCTTGTTTGTGAGAACTTGTATCGAAAGAAGATAAATTGTTTTCAGATTCGTTCCACCACCAATTGTTGTTCACCTTATAAATAACTACTTTTAAGTTTTTAACCGCTTTGGGTTTTCCATAAGCATCTACAGTAGCAACTTCAAATTTATGTTTCGTATCTGTAAGTAACATATTTCTACTAGCATCTCCTTTAGGAACGAGTAAACCAACGTACGATTTATAAGATGCATACTTTGCAGAAAAAGCATCTGTACTAAAATCACCTCCGTTTTCATATACTTTAGATATAAAAGTAGCTCTTAAAAGTCCTGCTGGACTATTTTCTGTACTTGGTTTAAATGAAAAAGATGCTTCTCCTTTTTCATTTACTTTGTCATTAAAAACCAATTGTTCTGTACTTGAAAAAGTTTTAGTAGGATCATCAAATTCATAACCAGGAAATGCTTTAAAACTTGTTTTTACAGGATTGAAGCTTACATGAATATCGGCTTTCAAATTTTTAGCTATGGCTCCATGTAACCAATGCACCTTTAAATCTCCTTTTACTTCGCCTTCAGAAGTAATCAGTTCCTTTTCTATCGAGGTTTTAATTTTTAATCGATTCGGTTTAATCGTTTCTATTTTTAATTCTTTCGTAAAATGAGCACCACCTACACTCACTTTTGCCATCCATGTTCCTGTATAATTTTCCTTTTGTGTAGGTACTGTAAAACGATAAAAGTTATTCAATCCTTTCGTAGTGATATGTGTATACTGTAAGCTTCCTTGAGAATCAAAAACTTCCATTTTTACAGGATGATTTTTTGGTAGTTTATTGTTTTTATCATTCAATAAAAAAGATAAATGAAGCGTGTCTCCAGGTCTCCAAACACCTCGTTCTCCATAAATATATCCTTTTAAACCTTTTTTTAATCGAGTACCAGAAACATCGAATTTACTTACAGATAATGCATTTCCATCATTTAACTTTACATAACTACTTATTTTATTTTTAGTTGCAATAGCAAAATAAGCTTTACTTGGTGCTTCAAAAGTTAACTGCCCTTCTGTATTAGTGTTTTGACGACCTAATAATTGTTGCTGATAATTATAGAAAGTTACTTCTGCATTAGAAATAGGTTTGGTAGTTACAATATCAGACACTGCCACAAAATAAGTATTCTTTTTTCCCTTCTTAACAGTAACTCCAATGTTAGAAGCTAATATGTTTGCACTAATTTTCTTATTTCTATAATATGAATTATTACAAGGATTACCAGATTCACTCCATTGGTAATCTTCGCTATAATAAGAAGAATCCCAATTACTATAATCTGCTGCTTCTGTATCATAATCTATAGGTTCTTCTTCAATTACTTCATCATCATTATTCCCACATTTATAATTAGAATATCCCTTTTTAAAACTCAATTCTACACGATAAATAGCTCCAGGATCTGGATTAATGATTTCCTTTAAATCAATGGCATACACATTCCAATTAAAAAGGTCATTTTTATAACTCTGTAAATTAATTGTCTTTTTAGCTACAGGTCTAGCAACTCTTAAAAGCTCTCTACTTCCATCTAATTCATTAGTTTGTAAAAATTGTAAAACATTATCTTGAAAAACTTTAATAATCGTAACATCTATTGCTTTTAAACCAACAGCTTCAAAATTGAATTTTAAGTTTTTTGAATTCGGAAGTATTGTCCCATTCTGTAATAATTTAATATTTGGTTTTATAGCTTCAAACCGAATATCTTCTGTAAATGTTTTCTTTAATTTATACCCCGAACTATTTTTTATTCCTTTTCTAACATACAGTTTTTTAGTTTCTTTTATAGTATTCACATACACCTTAACTACATTATTTGTAATAGAAAAAGATAAATTACGAACCCCTTCTATACTTATTAATCCATTAAGGTTTTGATTCTTATCTACAGGATCTGAAAAATTAATTTCTATGTATTTATTTCGTCCATCAAAAACAGTTGTTTTTAATACTTTAAAATTGTTTTTTCCTGCTACTTCATAATTAAAACTCCCTTTAGAATCTATATCAAAACTACTACCATTCCATGCTATTTCTACTTTTGAATTGTCTTCAAAACGTTGTATACTATCTATTTTAAATTTAAAATACTTTCCTTCTACAACTTCACTTTCTATTTTTATAGGAAGTAATTTTCCTTTTTGTTTTGCAGTGACTAATTTTTGCACCCTCGTTTTTAAAATAGCATCACTAGATTTTAGCACACCTTCTAAATACTGCCAATTTTTAGAATAACTTTCTATATTATTAGTACTTACATTAAATTCTTGTTTAATTGTTTTTACATCAAAAACAAACGTTTTATATTCTTCACTTACCTCTTGTAATTCTCCTAAATCTAATTTAAAAGTATATCGAGTATCTGATTTAAATTTTTTTGTAGGAACAAATGCAATCGTTCTATTGTTAAGAGCCATTACCTTTCCTGAAATTTTAGGAGAAACCTTTAAAAGACTTTGATCTAATTCTACAGGTCCTGAAATATCTTTCATTGAATTTGTTAAAACTACTTTTACCTGATCTTTAGTTGATATAATTCCAGAAGAAACTTCAAAAACATGCCCTTTAAATTTTTGTATACTTTCTAAAGTTATGCTTGATTCTTTTTTACATCCAAAAAATAAGAAGGAACTAATAAATAGAAATAAAGTAATTTTTTTAAGATTCATGATTTTTTAATTTAAAACAGATTGATCTCAAATTTATTAGAATGTTTCTGATTAACAGACGCTAATATTTTATACGTTTATAGGAAAATATAATTCGTTAAAGAATGAGTAGAATTCGTTAATTAAGAGTTTTTACTTCTTTTTAGTTTAAACAAAGTATTCTAAAATTTACTTATTTTTAATTATGAATTGTAATTTTTGAAAGTCATATATATTAACTAATTTGGTTACTTGATATATGAGTGTACATTTACAAACATTTTTTTTTCACAAGAAGAATTATAATGAATATTTAAAGTTTATATGTTACTTCATTATTTTATTGCTACCAACACACTATTCATTTGGTATTCAGCAACAAAAAAATGGAATAACTGTAATTGACCTTCAAAAAACCCCAATTCATAAAAATACAGAAATAGCACTCGATTCTGGATGGGAGTTTTATTGGAATCAATTAATTGAACCTAATAATTTCAAAAATAATAAGACTTTTGAAAAAGTCTCTCTTAATAATTGGACACATTTTAAGTTTTCTAACAACAAAAAACTACCTTCTTTTGGTTATGCTACTTACAGATTAAATATTTCTATACCAAAAGAAAGACCACATATTTCTTTATATATCCCCGCAGCTTATGCTTCTTCTAAAACTTGGATTAATGGAAAGTTAATTTCAAAAATTGGCCATGTTGGTATTTCTAAATCTGAAACAAAACATAGAAGGTTTTCTCAAATAGTTTCTTTAAACACCCACGAAACTAATTTTGAAATTGTAATTCAAGTAGCAAACTTTTATCATAATAAAGGAGGGATTGATAAACCATTATTGTTAGGTACAACAAAGCACCTTAATAACTTAAAAATAAGAAAAATAATAGCAGACATGATTTTTATTGGATGCTTAGGTTTTATAGGTACTTTCTTTTTATTATTCTTTTTATTTTATTGGAATAAAGATAGAGCTGTTCTGTACTTTGGTATTGCTTGTGTTTCTTTAGCTTATATGGCATTGAGTGATCGATATGCTCCTTTTACAGTAATTTTTGAATCTATTAGTTGGTTTTTTTTAACAAAAATTGAATACACCTCACTTTTTTTAGCAGGAACTACAGCAAGTCTTTTTTTCTATACTATTTTTTCTGACTTTACACATAGATTATATCCAAAAGCGTTAATTTATAGTTTTTTCATACTCTCTATATTGGTCATTTTTCTTCCTGCACCTTATTTTACTAAATTGGTTTTCCCTTTTTTAATTTTAATGATCATTAATTTAATCTATGTAACTTATATAATCATTAAATCTTTTATAGGTAAACTACATGATTCTTTATTACTATTAGTAAGTATGCTATTAGGTTCTATCGTTTTTTATGTTCATATTTTTGTTTTCTTAGGTAAAAAAGGAGATGCTATTATATATGTTAACTTTGGATATATATTAGTTTTTTTATTGCTCTCAATGCTTTTAATGATTCGGTTTTCAAATTCTTTTAAAGAACTTGAAATAGCAAAAGAATTTGCATTAGAACAAAAAAAGGAAATTTCTATAAAATCAAATGAATTATCAAATCTTAATCTTGAGTTGAAAGCTAATTTAAAGCAATTAGAAGATTATAACACAGAGTTAGATAGTTTTAACCATATTGTTTCACATGATTTAAAAGCACCATTAGTAGCAATGCATACTTTAGTTTCTTTTATTGAAGAAGATCTTGAAGCTGTTTTAGATAAAAATGCTACAAACCATTTTAATTTATTAAAAGATAAAATTTCAAAAATGAATGCCTTAATTAATGGGCTTTTAGAATATTCTAAAATAGCAAAGGGAAATAAAAGAAAAGATGTATTTAGTTTAAACAAATTATTAAACGAAGTCATAGAATCGGTTAATCCTCAAGATAGAAATACGATTACTCTTCCTATTGAAGATATAGAAATTAACACCAGTAGAATTGAGTTAGAACATGTTTTTCAAAATCTAATTAGCAATGCTATTAAATACAATGATAAAGAGAGTGCTAAAATAAAAATTTCAGTTTCTAAATTAGAAAAGGAATATTTATTTTCTGTGAGTGATAATGGTCCTGGTATTGACCCTAAATATCACACTAAAATTTTTGAAATGTTTAGTCAGTTAAATGTTAATGATGAAATTGAAAGTACAGGTATTGGTTTATCTATAGTAAAGAAAATAGTAACTGCAAATCATGGAATTATCTCTGTTGAATCAGAAAAAGGTACAGGAACTAATATAAAGTTTTCTTGGAAGATTTAAGAAATATGAAAATAACTCTATTCAATTAATTATTCTTTTCTAATACTCTCTACTCTTGTATATGAAAAATATCGAATTATTATTTTTAAATAATATGAGTTAGAAACACTCTCAAAATTAAAAATTTAAATGCCTTTTGTGTTGGCATTTAAATTTTTATATATAACTCCTAGTTATTATTAGAAGAGAATTATTATATTTTTTTCACTTTAACTGCATTCATACCTTTTAATCCTTTTTCAAGTTCAAAAGATACTTTATCATTTTCAGTTATTTCATCAATAATACCACTAATGTGCGTGAAATATTTTTCTTGGTTTTCAGAATCTATAATAAACCCAAATCCTTTTGAAGAATCGAAAAATGAAACTTTTCCTTTTCTTACTGGATCTTCAGCTTCCATTTCTTCTTTTTTAGGAACTCCAATAACAATACTTTCCGCATCTACTTGTAGTTTCATATCTGGATCTGGTGGAGTATCTGTTAAATTACCATAATGGTCTACATAAACAAATTGAATTCCTTGTCCTGGAATTTTATTCGCTTTTTTCTCTTCTTTCTTTTTTCTTTTGTCTTCGCGTTTTTTTAAGCGTTTTTTTTCTTTTTCATTTTTATTAAAGGTTTGTTGTGATTTTGCCATTCGCTTGTTTTAAAATAAAATTATACTAGGATAACTTACAATATAGCTAATATTATAAATTTTCCATTATTTGAGAATGCAAAGTTACATAACCCAGAACAGATTATAGTAAAAAAAAGCTCATTTTAGTATAAAAATATAAGATTTTTATCTTTTTGCTTCTAAAATTGTCTAAAAAGTTTGAAAATGTTATATAAATGGTATAATTTAAAACACTTTTATACATATATTTTTTTAATTTCATGAACATGAAATACTTTTCTATGCCAATAATTTTAAAATATACCGAATGAATTTGTCTACATTAGCGTAACAATGAAATTAAAAAAAATTAAAAAGTACTTAAAAGAACCATACCCATATTATTATAGAAATAAACAACAACTAATTATTTTATTATTTATTATTTCTATTTTAAGTTTTTGTTTCTCTTATTTTTTTGAACCTTTTGTAGTCAACAATCTCGAACATAAGATCAATTATATTTGGATTTTGCTGATTCATGCATTTATTCCTCTTCCTGTTGTTTATTTATATTTTCATTTTATGCATAATATTATAAAGGAGAATATAAATTGGACACTTGGAAAGGAAATTTTTAATTTATCAATTATTCTATTAATTATAGGTATTATTGGTTTTTTAATTCGTGATTTAATTTATGATAATCCTGAAAACTGGTCTTTTCGATACTTTAAAGAAGAAATTCGGAATACTTTTTTAGTAGGTTTTCTATTATTAATAATTGTATTACCATTAAACTTAGAACGTCTCATATATAAGTATACTTCCAGTTTAAAAAAAATAATACCAAAAACGAACTATAAAGATTCAAAAGGAATTTTAATTTCTATAAAAAAAACAACTTCAAACGAAAAATTAGAATTTAATAGTACTGATTTTCTTTTTGCAAAAGTAGAAAGTAACTACACAGAAATTTTCACTTACTCTTCAAAAGAAATAAACAAAGTATTAATTCGTATTACACTTAAAGAATTAGAAGAAGAGTTAAAATCTATTTCATATGTATTTAAAACACACCGATCATATTTAGTAAATTTAAAAGCAATTGAATCTATTTCTGGTAATGCACAAGGTTATCAATTAGTTTTAAAAAATTGCTCTGTTACAGTTCCTGTTTCTAGATCAAACGTTGCTAATTTTAATACTATTTATTCTCAAGTATAAATAAAACAGCTTGTATTTCGTCACTTTCACTTGCTATTTAGCACAAAATAAAAATCCCATATCAATTTGTTTTTATGTTTGTCAACGCAACAAAAAACAAACACTATGTCAGATAAAAAACGTCGATATGATTTAGATTGGTTACGTGTAATTGCTATACTTGCTGTATATATACATCATATAGGAATGCCTTTTAACGGAGATAAATTTCATATAATGAATTCGGAATCTAGTAAGGTTCTTGATGACATTATGGTTTTTTTCGAACAATTTAGATTACCTCTATTATTTCTAATATCTGGTACTGGTACCATGTTTGCTTTTTCAAAAAGAACTTGGATTCAGTTCTTAAAAGAAAGAAGTAAACGTCTAATTATTCCATTAATTTTTGGAATATTTTTCATTGTTCCTCCACAAACATATTTTGAACATATAACTACATATAGTTCCTATATAGATGTCTATAAAAATGGCTCTTTTGAAACAAATCATTTATGGTTTATTGAAAACTTATTTATAATGTCAGTTTTCTTAATTCCTTTTATCTTATTGTTAAGATCGTCAAAGTTTGATAAAATAATGCAAGCATTAGATGCTATTACTATTAGAAAACATGGTCTTTTACTATGGACAATACCTTTAATTATAATTACTCTTTTATTAAAAAAGGTATATCCTAATGACTCAAAAGACATTACCAACCTTTCTTCTACTTTTTATTACGGTTATTTTTTCATTTCTGGAATGTTATTTACAAGATCTAATAATAGCTGGAATCATTTAAAATTACATCGACAATTTAACTTTGCTTCTTTTTTAATAAGCATCATTTTATTTTATGTGTATTACTTTATACCTTCTGAATATATTTCTCCTTACATATCTTTAAGTAATAGATGGAGTTTGTGGTATTTAGTTTGCGCATTAGTTAGTTGGACTTTTGTTATTACAATGCTTGGTTACGGACAAGTTTGGTTTCATAAAAAAAGTGTCTTACTTAAGAAATGTAATGAAGCTATATATCCTTTTTATATTTTGCATCAAACAATTATTATTGTGCTTGGGTATTATATTATACAATTTGATATGAATATCTTATCTAAAATTACCTTGTTAATTTTCACATCATTACCTTTAATTATAATTATATACCGGTTTTTAGTGTATCCTTTTAAAGTAACTAGAATATTATTTGGTATGAAAAGTAAAAAGACAATATAAATTATAAAAACTAGATCTAAATTAAATTGTTATATATTTTTTAGCCTGTCTGCAGCAGCAATTAAAGTTTCATCAGTTTTAGCAAAACAAAATCGAAGCATTTGTTTATCTGTTTTGTTTTTATAAAATACAGAAATAGGAATTGCTGCTACACCATATTTTGTTATCAATTCTTTTGAAAATTCCAAATCATTTTTAGTGCTAATCTCCTTATAACTAGCTACCTGAAAATAAGTCCCCTCAGAAGGCAATAATTCAAACCTGCTATTCTTTAGTAACTCTTGAAATAAGGTTCTTTTTCGTGCATACATTTTTGCTATTTCACTAAAATCAACAATATCTAAATATTCTGAAATAACATGTTGTGAAATACTATTAACACTAAAAACTAAAAATTGATGAATTTTTTTAATCTCTTTCATTAAGTTATCTGGTGCTATTAAATAACCAACTTTCCATCCAGTTACATGCAACGATTTACCAAAAGAAGAAGCTATAATTGCCCTATTTGTCAATTTAGGTCTTGCGTTTATTGAAATATGAGAATGTGCAAAAGAAATGTATTCATAAACTTCATCACTTAATAACAAAACATGCGGGTATTTTTCTAAAATAATTTCTAAAGCTTCAAACTCATTTTCTTTCCAAATTCTTCCTGTTGGATTATGCGGATTATTAATAATAATCAATTTAGTTTTTGAAGTAATAGCAGATTCAATTCTATTAAAATTAGGAGAATAATCATCATTCAAAGAAACACGAATGGGGTTCCCTCCCGCTACTAAAACTGAGGGTTCATAACTATCATAACTCGGATCTAAAATAAGAACTTCATCTTCATAACCAACAAAAGTATTTATCGTTGTATAAATTCCTTGAGTTGCTCCTGTTGTAATTAATAACTCTGAAGCTATATTTATTTTTCTTTGGTAATTTTTCTCTGTTAGCAACGCTATTTTTTCTAACAAAGATGGTAATCCCACCATTGGAGTATATTGATGAACATTTTTAGTTAGTAATTTTTTTGAGATTTGAAGTAATCGTTCGTCTACAGGAAAATTAGGAAAACCTTGCGATAAATTAATAGCTTTATGCTTATTCGCTAATTGCGACATTACAGAAAAGATACTTGTAGTTGTATTTGGTAGCTTTGACATTATAATAAATCCGTTTGTACGAAAATACTATATTGACAGTATTATTACCTCTAATTTTTAATAACAATGTGATTTTGTGAATATTTATATTCTCTATTTGTAATTAAAATACAATGATTCGATATTAGATTGTTTTTCAGATTCTCTATTTTTATTTACTTTTATAAAATATTTAAAAAAAATATTAATCCCTATAACTATGAGAAATTTCACATATTTTCTAGTATTACTTATTACTGTTATTAGTACTTCCTGTAGTAAGGATAGTACAGATTTAAACAATTCAACATATGATGCAGATCCAGAAGATTTAGATGCTAATGGATTACCTAGATTAGTTTTTAAAGTTAAGTTACCTGAAATACCTAATGGAGATACCTACACTATTGAATTAGATAGATGGGATATTCCAAGTACAAATACAAATCCTATTAAAACTACAGCTAATTTACAAGCTGCAATTGATTGGGCTCATGAAGAAGGATATAGCCAAGTTATACTTCCAAAAGGAGAATTTTTAGTTGGTGAAGATGTAAATGATATTTATCAAGGTGGTATTGATATTCATAGTAATACTGAATTTATATTTAGTGAAGGTGCTGTACTAAGTATCGACACTAATAATAAATGGAATTACTGTGTTTTACGTTTAAATGGAGATAATATAATTGTTAGAGACGGTACTATTAAAGGAGAACGTGATACTCATATTTATACGCCTCGTACAAATGATGGCAAAACGGCTCATGATGAAGGACATGGAATTTGTGTATGGAGTAATAACAATGTGTTAGTTAAAAACATGAAACTACATAATTTAACAGGAGATGGTTCTTTAGTATTAGAATCTAATGATGTTACTTTTACAGATAATACTATTTATAATAACAGACGTCAAGGAATTTCTGTAGTTGGTGGTGTACGTGTTGAAATAACCAATAATGAAATACATCATATTAAAGGAACATCACCTCAATTTGGTGTAGATATAGAAGGAGCTGGTCGTGAGGATAAAGACATATTAATACAAAACAACTATTTTCATCATAACACAGGAGGAGATATTGTTAATGCTAGTGGAAGAAATGTTTATATATTAGATAATATTATGGAACAAGGTGATGGTAGTAAATATGTAGATGGTCCTATTGTAAGCTGGCATAAAACACATAATATTATTGCTAGAAATACAATTACTATGGTAGATGGATCTGTTAATGGTCGCTTAGGTTACATTCAATATTCAAGTGGTGGAGATAAAGGTCATAACAGGGCTACTTATGTACATGATAACGTTATGAATAGCTGTGGAATGTACATGTATGATAGTTCTGACGCTGATGTAAGACGTAATAAGTTTTTAGGTTACTTTCTAGCTTTTTCTGATTTTGAAAATGCTATATTAATTGATAACTTAGTTACTTATTCTGAAAAACACACAAACCTTAGGTTTTGTTGGTCATATCGATTTAAAAACGTTACAGGTTCAGCTAGTGGAAACTATTTAGGTGATAATTTAGAAGAAATTCCTTTATCAGAAACAAAACCTCATACATTACAATGTGTATTGGATGGATGGTAAAAAATCTATTTTCAAATAAAATATTAAATAAATACCTATACTTTATAATAATAGTATAGGTATTTGTTTTTATAGACAATAACTACTCTATTTTAAACTTTACTTAAAACGAAAATTTGTTTATCACTGTTACTCGTATATTTAGATTTTGAATAACAACCATAACATTCATCTACTTTAAAACCTGAGTTAGAAATAAGCTTTAGTATTTCTTTATGGGTAAACATTCTCATAGCAACCCATTTATTTTTAAAACTGATTCCTTTTTTTCGATAGTCTATATTAAAATAATAAATGGATGATTCATTATTAAAATGTCCATTAATATAAGCTTCAATCTTTTCTCCTTTATATAGGAAATCTTTATATTTATAAGGTATATTAAGGTTTCTTTTCAATTTTTTTTCATTAGGATTTTGAATATCTAGTAGGAATTTTCCTTTAGAATCAAGAGCTAACTTTATGTTTTTGAACGCTTTTAATACCAATTGATTATCTAATATGTGTTGAAAAGCATTTGTTGCACAAAAAATTAAATCGAAAACACCAGTTGTAGACAACATATCTTCAACAGAAAATGGTATTTCTTTATAATTTTGTTTTGCTTTATTTATCATTGATGTAGATATATCTCTACCTTCTACATTAGAAGCTACTTTTGCTATTTCATTTGTTATTCTTCCAGTTCCACAAGCAATTTCAAGTATTTTACCAGAAAAATTAGTACAATACTCTTTAAAAAAATTAATATCGATTGATCGTTTTGAAAACTCTATATCATAGAAGTTAGCATCTTCGTATAAACTTAAAAGGTCGTTAATTGTATAGTTCATTTTAAAAAGGATAATATACTGATTACTGAAACATTAACTTCTTTAGATCCAAAAACTGAGGCTGGTATTCCTCCAATATTATACTTTTCACTTAAAATGGCATAATTACAATTAATTGTACTCAAATACCCTTCTTCAGGTACTTTCCAATTTTTATTTATTTTTAATAATTCTGGTTTAAATTTTCCCCAAGTACTTTGAAACTTCTTATCTAATTCAGAAGACATATTAGGGTTTATAATTACTTCTTCTATTTTATAATCCCATTTTTTTAGAAAGTTTTTACTTACTGCAACTCCGGCTGTTTTATTTAAAAGAAATAATTTTGATGAACTAAATAATTCGAATACATTATTTCCTTCGAATTTATTTATTATTGATTTCATTTTAAAGTTATAACAACTATCAATAATAATAAATCGATTACTACCATTGGTTACCCATTTATTTAATTGCTCTATTTCATTTTCATACAATGTTCTTCCAACAGGTACTAACGGATTAGGTATTAATAAGATTACATTATTAATTGGAGGTAAGTTTAATTTTAACTTCGGAAACGTTTCAAAAAATGAAAGGTTATTAAAGTATTTATTACCTATCTCTTGGTAAACAGGATACACATCAAGCGGTAAAACTAAAGATGTACATACCTCATTTAAACTACAAAAAATTTCATCGATTAAGTTTCTAACACCTTTACCTGGGTAAAAATTTAGTTCTTGTTCTCCTACCTCATTTTTAATCCAATTTATAAAACTTAATTGTTTTACCGTTTCTGGTACCAATTTTATCTCAAAAGAATTCAAATCATCAAATCGTTGTACAACTTTAGGAATACTTTCTTGGTATTTTAAAAACTCTTTATAATTCATTCTACAAGAATTTCGCTATTTTTTGTTTCAAGTGAAGCAAAACATTTCATATCAGACATTAAGTTCCAACTTCTACATAACTTATTCTCTAATTCCCAAGAAACACTTGGTTCTGTATATGCTGCTACTGTTAGTTTTCTATTATTAATATCTAACTCATATATAGGCGCTCCCCAAGGTAACCTTCCTTTAATTTTCCAGTTATATATTTTAGCAGTTTTAGTAATAATACTCAGTGATATTTGATTCAATCTACTATAATTATTCGCATCTCTATCATAGTACATAGATTCTGTACTACTAGAAATATAAAGTTCTTTAAAACAAACTTCTTCTACCTGCAAATTTGCTGCCCATTCAATATATTTAATTACATCACTTACTGTTTCAATTCCATTTTTTTGAAGAACGCAAATCAAACGAAGTTTTAAATTAGAATTAGATACTGCTATTTTTTCGAATGAAATATTAATTCCCATTAATTTAGCATTTACAATAGAATCATAATGATGTCTTGAAATAGCTAAAGTTGTTAATCCTGCTAATACAAGTGAATTTATCATTAAATCAGGTTGCTCTGAATTACTAATAGTATATCCATTAGTAATCAATACAGTTTTAGAATAATATTTACTACAAAGATTTATTAAATTAATTAAATCTTTATTTTTAAGCATTGTAGGTTCTCCTCCTCCAGTAATTACAGCTCTTATAGCCCCTTCTTTTTTGGCTTTTTGTAATACTTTCTCTATATAATTATAATCTAAAGGAACACTTTTTTGATCAACAGAAATTGAACTTTTTGAAAAGCAAAAATGACATTTTGCTTGACATCCAATAGCTATAGGAAGTATTGAAATTGATCTTGGAGTAAGATTATTATAATTACTCCCTTCATTTAATCTTAACTGATATGATTTAGCTATGACATCTTCAATAACTACATCTTCAAAATCAACTCCATTAAAGATTGCTACTGAATCAACATTTACCCAATTCTTTTTTACAAACAACCCTAATCCATTTCGAGTATTTGGATACAACTCATCCTCCTTCTCCAACACATTTATTAAAAGTAATTTATCCCCCTTAATATTTAGTTTCTGAAGTAATTTTTTTGCTTTGTTTATACCAATATTTAAATCTTCTAAACCAAGTAAATAAAACTCATTAGAAAATGTACTTTTTGGGATATTCTTTTTAGAATAGGTTTTAGAATATTTATCAAAGCCAAGTAAAAAATTACTCAACACCGTAACATGATAATATATTTTTGGTGATTCATTCATTTCTTTACAAACAATTTTTAGAATATCTTAATTACTAACAAACTACACTAAAATTTAGTGTAAACTTACTTTCTTATACCATAAAAATACAATTTTCATTGTAAAATACTTAAAAATAGTATTTACAATAAAAAAAGAGAAACGATAGTAACTCGATATATTATAGTCTAAAAATTATTAAAAGAGAAACGATTATTTTTCAAGATCATACTTGGTATCTAAGTATAATTGCTCTACCTTATCTCTAGCCCATTGTGTTCTTCTCAAAAATTTTAAGCTAGATTTTATAGAAGGATTTGAATTAAAACAATTAATATCAATTAATAGCCCTAGTCTTTTCCAGCCATAAAAATCAACAAGAAAATCTAGAATATTTACTAGTTTCACACCATGTAATGGGTTATTGGGTTGTTCTTCGCTCATATTCTTTTACCAATCTATAGGAAAATAATCTTTTAAAAATTTACCACACCAATGTTTTCCTGTATTAATACCATCAATTAATGGATCCATTACTCTTGCTGCACCATCTACAATATCTAGAGGTGGTTGAAAATCATGTTCTTCTACTTTCTTTTTTGATAACTCTGCCGGATCTTCATCTGTAACCCAACCGGTATCTACCGCATTCATATAAATTCCTGATTTTGCAAAAGTAGCAGAAGAAGTATGTGTTAACATGTTTAATGCAGCTTTTGCCATATTTGTATGAGGGTGTCTATCTTCTTTCTTAAAACGATGGAATTTACCTTCCATAGCAGATACATTTATAATGTGTTTTTTTCCCGTGTTTTCTTTCATCATTAAATTAGACAAACGATTACACAACACAAAAGGAGCAACAGAATTTACTAATTGTACTTCTACCATTTCTGTAGTTTCAATTTCTCCTAATTTTAAACGCCAGCTATTTGTTTTTCTTAAATCTACTTGTTGTAAATCCGCATCTAACTTTCCTTCAGGAAATACTTCAGATGTTTGTAATGAGTTATCAAAACTATAGGGTATTTGAGATAATTCCGCCGAATTTCGCAAACCAATGCCTGGTTCTGGTCCATGCCAAGTTACAGGCAACACGTTATTTTTACTTGCTTTAGAAGTACTGACACTTAAATCTGATAATTCTTGTAAACAAGCTATATGATCTTTTAATAATGGTTGTGCTAATTTTGGAAGCTTATTTACAGGTAATTTTTCATTTTCCATTAAATGGAAATAAAAACCAGAAGGACGCCTTACGGTTTGCGCTGCATTATTAATTAAAATATCTAATCGATCATATTTTTGTTCTATATAATTACAAAAAATTTCTACACTTGGTATATGCCTTAAATCTAAACCATGAATATGCAAGCGATCTTCCCATTGTTTATAATCGTCTTCTTTCGCGTATCGAATTGCAGAATCTGCTGGAAAACGTGTAGTAGCTACAACCGTTGCTCCAGATCTCAATAACATTAAAGTGATATGATATCCTATTTTTAATCGAGAACCTGTTATTACTGCTACTTGACCTGTTAAATCCGCTGTTTGAAAACGCTTTGCATAATTTAAATCGCCACAATCTTTACACATAGTATCATAAAAATGATGCAATTTGGTAAATTCTGTTTTACAGACATAACAGTTTCTTGGTGATTCTAATTCTAGTTCTTTATCAGGAATAGCAGCAGCAGCTAGTAATTTTGGAGCTTCAAAAATAGCCGCTTCTCTAGCTTTTCGTATTCCAGTTTCTTTTCTAGCGTGCTTCTCTCTTTCTATTTTTTTACGTTTTGCTGCCTTTTTAGCATCTTTTCTTCTTCGTTGAAATTCATCACGATTAGGTCTTGTTAACGCTCCTGCTGCCTTAAAAAGTGCTACTCTTTGTGCTTCTGGTAACTCAAAAATCTGATTGGTATCATCTAATAATTTTTGTAATGTAGCAATACAGATCGTTACTTCTTCATTTAATTTATCTTCCTCCATAAAATGTCTTACTTTTTCTTATTAGATACTTTTGATTTATCAGATTTCGTTTTTGTTTGTATCAAATAATCTGCTAATATTTTATCAACTAGCTCTTCTTTCGTTAAATGACGAAATATCGTTTTTATTTTTGCTTTAAAATCTTCCGAGACCTCACGATTAGGTTTTGTTTTAAAAATTTTACGTGCCCATAATAATCCGTTATTTTCTTCAATACTTTGTGCATCTGCCTTTTTAAAAACCTTAAAATGAATTCCTAATTCTTCTTCAAAGTCTTTTATATCCTCTTTTTCTTCCTCTTGTAAAATGGTTAATGAAAAACCTGTTGCTCCTGCCCTCGCCGTTCTTCCAGTTCTATGCACATACGCATCATACGTATCTGGTAAATGATAGTTTACAACGTATGAAATATCTTTCACATCAATACCACGAGCAGCTAAATCTGTTGCGACTAAAATATCTATATAGCCTTCTCTAAACTGTCCCATGATACGATCTCTAATTCCTTGTGTTAAACTACCATGAATAGCTCCTGAAGAAAATTTATTAATCGCTAAGTTTTTTGCCAGTTTATTAACAGCCGCTTTTGTTTTACAAAAAATAATACCACGTTCTCCTTCTCTCGAATTTAAAAAATGTAGTAATACTTCTAGTTTTTCTATAGGCTCTACAATAATATAATTATGATCTATAGCTTGATTACCTACTGTTTGCATGTCTGCTTCAATCTGTAATACATTTTTAGATAAATTATTCTGAACCAATTGTTTTACTGTACCAGGTAATGTTGCTGTAAATAATAATGTTCTTCTATTTTTTGGAAGTTCTTTTGTTATATTCCCTAAATCTTCTTTTAAAACGCTCACCATTTCATCTGCTTCATCTAAAATAAGATAATCACAATGTTTAAGATCAATAGCTTCTCGTTTTATTAAATCGACCAATCGCCCTGGTGTAGCCACAATTATATGTGTATCTTCTTTTAAACGCTCTATTTGTGGTTTTATAGGCGTTCCCCCGCAAATAGAAGCTATTGAAATAGCTGAACTATGAGTAGAAAAAGATTGCAAATTATTATAGATTTGTTGCCCTAATTCTCTAGTTGGGGCCAAGATAACAGCTTGTATATTTGATGAATCTACCTTTATTAATTGTAATAAAGGAACTCCAAAAGCAGCTGTTTTACCCGTTCCTGTTTTTGCCAAAGCTACTACATCTACCTTTCTATTTAATATAACAGGTATAATTTTTTCTTGAATTGCAGTAGGAGTTGTAAAATTTAAATCACTTAAACTTTGTTGTATTTGTTCATTGATTCCTAACTCTGAAAACTGTTTTGGCATAAAAATATTTTTTGCAAATATAATGACACTTTTACAGGGAATACTATGAAATTTGTTTCTTATTATATTTATGAGTTCAAACAGTTTGGTTTAAAGTGTTAAAACCTGTATGTAATTTCTATGAAGTTCTATTTTATTTTGATTTTCTAATTTCTTTAATAATCTAGAAATTACAACACGAGAAGTATGTAATTCAATTGCTATCTCTAAATGAGTTGCTTTTACAGTATTAGTTTTTGTTATTTTTATTTTGTCTTTCAAATACTTCAGTAAGCGTTCATCCATTTTCATAAAAGCAATACTATCAATAGTTAAAAACATCTCTGTTAATCTATTATGATAACTATTAAATACAAAACTACGCCAACTTTTATATTTAGTAGTCCACTCTTCCATTTTTTGAACTGGAATGGCTATTAATTTAGAATCTAACTCTGTGATAGCTCGTATTTCACTTTTAGCATACCCTAAACAACAAGAAAGTGACATTGCACAGGTATCACCTTTTTCTAAAAAATATAATAATAATTCATCTCCATTTTCATCTTCTCGTAAAACTTTAATAGCTCCTGAAATTAGTAAAGGCATAGAACGAATATATTGACCAATATCTATTATTTTAATTCCTCCAGGTATTTCTTTTAGTATACCTACTTCATTTATTTCATTTATTAATTCTTTTTCAAATAAATCACTATAATTATCATTTAACCCTTCAATCATTTAATTATCAATTAGATTACTTCAATAAAACTTTTTTAATAGAACTTACTTACAAGGTAGTATAAAACGATTCCCATTTTTATTTTTATTGTTTACCTTAAAAAGATATGAAGGCGACATACAAGATTGTATCGTTTAATCGTTATTTTTAATTATTAATAAGGTTTTAAATGAAAGATAAAAAGACGATATATCCTTAATAATATCGTCTTTTTAAACTGAACCTCAATTTTTGGGGGGATATGAAATTCACACTTCTAAGTTATTGATTTATATAGATCTTTTCAGTAACAAATGTTACATAACATATATTTTTTTTACATAAAAAGACGATACGGAGAAAGTATTGTTTAATCGTTATTTTTAATTATTAATAAGATTTTAAAAGAAAAATAAAAAGACGATATATCCTTAACAATATCGTCTTTTTAAACTGAACCTCAATTTTGGGGGGATATGAAATTCACTCTTCTAAGTTATTGATTTATATAGATCTTTTCAGTAACAAATGTTACATAACATATATTTTTTTACATAAAAAATACGGTACGGAGAAAGTATCGCTTAATCGTTATTTTTTAATTATTTAAAAGATTTTAAAAGAAAAATAAAAAGACGATATATCCTTAACAATATCGTCTTTTTAAACTGAATCTCAATTTTGGGGGGATATGAAATTCACACTTCTAAGTTATTGATTTATATAGATATTTTCAGTAACAAATGTTACATAACATATATTTTTTTACATAAAAAAGACGATACGGAGAAAGTATTGTTTAATCGTTATTTTTAATTATTAATAAGGTTTTAAATGAAAGATAAAAAGACGATATATCCTTAATAATATCGTCTTTTTAAACTGAACCTCAATTTTGGGGGGATATGAAATTCACACTTCTAAGTTATTGATTTATATAGATCTTTTCAGTAACAAATGTTACATAACATATATTTTTTTTACATAAAAAAGACGATACGGGGAAAGTATTGTTTAATCGTTATTTTTAACGATTAATAAGGTTTTAAATGAAAGATAAAAAGACGATATACCCTTAATAATATCGTCTTTTTAAACTGAACCTCAATTTTGGGGGGATATGAAATTCACACTTCTAAGTTATTGATTTATATAGATCTTTTCAGTAACAAATGTTACATAACATATATTTTTTTACATAAAAAAGACGATACGGGGATGGTATCGTCTTAATAGAGATAGGTTCTCTAATTTATGAAGAGTAAGTTTTCGTGTTTCACTAAACTACTAAATCATAAAGTTTTTTTTGGTAACAAATGTTACATTGTAATTATAGCGTTTTTAATCTAAAAAAAAAAGACGACACACGTTAATGTATCGTCTTAATAGAGGAAATCTCTGATTCATGAAGAATGAATTTATTTTTTTTCTAATTTACTGAATAACAACAATGTTTTTGGTAACAAATGTTACATAATTAACTTTCTTTAATCAATGTTATCTAACATTTCTTTAGCTACCTTACTTATCTTCCCATTGGTATCTATAGAGATGGCTTTTTTTAGTGCTTCTTTTGCTTTTTTAGTTTCTCCTATAACAATGTACGATTCTCCTAAATATTTATGAGCATTTGCTGAATTTGGAAATAATTGTAAAACCATAGAAAATAATTGAATAGAAGCCTGAACCTGAGGCACACGACCACTTTGCAATAAAAGGTTACCTATTTTAATTAATTCTTTTTCGAAATTACAAAACGCATAAAGTGGATTTTGAATCATTTTAGGAAGTTCTTCAGCTAATTTTTGACTTTGTCCAGATAAATACAAACTTACAATATAGTCCATTGGCTTAGGTTTAAAGTCTTTTTCATTAAAATTTAATGCTGCTTGTAATACAGGATCTTGATTATTTGCATATTCATCAAAACTCATAGTAACAGGAACACTAGGAGCTATCCAATCTGCATTTTCTAAAGCTGGCTTATCTTGCCACCATAAATACGATAAAGAAATATTAATAGCGCTATTTGGTAGTTTTACAGGACGATTATCTCCCCAAAAGTTGATATTTTCTGCTGTAGGTTCTCCTACAAAAATGACATTGGTATAATTATCTATTTCATTCACTAAGTTTTGGCAAGCAGAAAAGGTTCTTTTTCCGATAATAACAAATAACTTTCCTATTTTATTTATCTTCTCAGCTTTAATAAGGCTTTTTATAACATCCTTATTTAAATAATTATTTCCACCACCATTTAAACGTAAATCAATGATTAATTTTTCAGTATCATTAGTTGCTACTTCATGAAGTACACGAGCATAAAAATCCTTAGTACTTTCTTTGGCTTCGTCTTTAATTCTACTATGTCTAACATACATTACCTTTTCTTTAGCTAAGTATTTAGAGAAGTAAACTTTATCTAAATGCTTTAAGTATAAAGGAGTTGTTGATTGGTTTCTTGCATCTAACCAGTTTTCATTTTGTTTTACATAACCACGATGCGTTGGTACTCTTTCTCCTTTAGCTAATGCTGTAAAAGATTGATTAAATATTTTTCCGTTTTTTTCTAATGTAAGTGTTACTTTATTTTGTAATGTATTTGTAATATTTTGAGCATGCAATACTTCTGGATATCGTATATTATTAATTCCGTAAGCTTTAAAATATTGTGAATTCTCTACTTCTACTGTTGGTTCAATTGCTTTTAAAACCTCTGAAATAGACTTTCCTTCTATTGCTATCACTTTAGCTCCAATTGCTTCTGGGTAATTCTTATGTGTTCCTTGAATATAAATTCCGTCATTAAATTCATATAGATTAAAAGGAAATTGTGAAAATTCAAAAGGTTTTTGATGAAAGCTAATATAAGTATGTCCGTATTTAAATAAAGATACTATTCTAGAAAATCCAACAATGATTTCGTGTTCTTGTAAATTCGGAATGTCATTGTATAACTTTTCAACTTCAATATCAAAATCTTCTTTTGTTGTTTTTACAAAAAGAAACGAATACTCTTTATGTATGGTGGTTTGAATAAAACGAAGATCTTCTTGCCATTTAGTTTTACTTAATTTTTCTTGTGCAGATAATTTAAAAAATAGTAGCATACTTAATATAAAAAATATTTTTTTCATGATTTAGTTTTTAATTTGAGTTTTTCGATAGTCAAACATGTTATTATTAAAGAGGAAATTAAACAACATTATTTTGAATCATCGTTAATAAACATTGAACTGTCATAATAAAAACATGAAGCTTTGGAGTTTTAAAAAACAACTATTTAACAGTGTTTTTCAGATTAAAAATAAGGCTATACAAACACATTATGACTATAAATATAGTTTTATAACTATTTTTATAGTCATAACTAAAAAATAATTCTATATTTGTAGCATGAATGAATTAACAAAAGCAGAAGAACAAGTAATGAAATATATATGGAAACTTGAAAAAGCATTCCTTAAAGATATTGTAGAACAATTTCCTGAACCAAAACCTGCATATACAACTATATCTACTGTAGTAAGAGTTTTAGTAAAAAAGGAGTTTTTAAAATTTGATACTTATGGTAAAATTCGCCAGTATTATGCGAACGTATCTAAGGAAACGTATTTTAAAAAACATATGAAAGAAGTTATTGGTAATTTTTTTAACGGTTCTCCTAGCAAATTTGCTTCTTTCTTCACTAATAATGAAGATTTAGGTATTACAGAATTAGAAAAAATGAAATTAATGCTTGAAAGTAAAATTGAAAAATTAAAAGCTAAAAATGAATAATACACTCCTTTATATACTGCAAGTTACTTTTGTATTTTCAATATTGTATATTTTGTATACTCTTATTTTAAGTAACTTAACTTTTCATAAAATAAATAGAATTGTATTATTATTATTACTACCAATTTCTGTTATAGTACCATTTTCAAATACTATATTTCCTTCATTATCTATAGAAATTAAAGATATTCCTTTATTGGAATCGGTAAACTTTGATACTGTAATTTTTGAATCAGTAAATTCTGATACTGTCTCTAGCCAATCTTCAGAAGTTCTTGAAACACCTATTGTAGTAACGCCCTTTAACTATACAATACTATTAATCACTGTGTATTTTTTAATGTTTTCTATATATTTAACACGTGTTTTAATTACAACGAGGAAGTTATTTTTACTAAAAAACAGCGCTGTAGTTGAACAAAAAAAAGGATATCAGTTTGTTAAAGTAGATGTATCAGAAATATTTTCTTACTTCAATTGTATTTTCATTCCTAAACATCAAGATAAAGAATATGACGAACAAATTATAGAGCATGAAAAAATTCATATTCAATTAAAACATTCTTGGGATGTATTGTTAACAGAAATATATATATGTTTCTTTTGGTTTAATCCTCTCCTATATTTCTATAGAAAATCATTAAAATCTGTACATGAATTTCAAGCAGATAAAGGTACACTTCAAAAAGGTATTAAAACTTCTGAATATATCGGTTTATTATTAAAAAGTTTGGAGCTTGAAAAACCTAATAACCTATACAATTACTTTAATCAACCTATTTTAAAAAGAAGAGTAGCAATGATGACTAAACCTACCTCTAACCGTATAGCAAAACTTAAATACATTTTATTATTACCAGTTTGCGTATTTTTAATTTCAGCATTTACGTCTCCAATTATTGAAAATAATGAATATTTAGATATATTAGGGGCCTCTAATTTTAGAAGTACTCCTCCTTCCCTATTCCCTGTGAAAAATGCTACAAAAAACGATATTTCATCCTATTTTGGAGAAAAAGCAAGACGTCCAAAAACCAAAAGAGATGTAGCACATAGAGGTATTGATATTAAAGCTAAAATTGGAACTCCCATTTTTGCAACTGCTGATGGAATTATTAAGGAAGCTTCTATGAAAGGTAAATGGGGTAATTTAATTATAATAACCCATGCAGATGGATATGAGACTTGGTACGCACATTTAAATGGATTTAATACGAATATAAAAGAAGAAGTTAAAAAAGGTGCTATTATTGGATATGTTGGTAATACCGGTTTTTCAACAGGCCCACATTTACACTATGAAGTAAAACAACATGGAAAACACTTAAATCCTATTGCTTTTTTAGGTGGTAGTCATAAAAAAATTGTGATTGATGTAAGTCATGGCGGAAAAGATGGAGGCGTTAGTTTAGGAGAATTAAACGAAAAACAAATAGCTTTAAATATTGCAAAAAAAATAAAAATTTTAAATAAAAATAAAAATATAGAGGTCATTTTAACTAGAAATTCAGACCAATTTATTTCTCTAAAAAAACGTACTGAAAAAATTAATCAACTAAAACCAGACTTTGTAATTTCTTTACATGTAAATTCTGATAAAGACAAAAATCAAAGTGGAATGGAAATATTTGTTAGTGATAAAAATAAACAAAAAGAAAAATCTGAAAAACTGGCTACTAATCTTTTTAATAGCTTTAAGAATAGCACTGTAAAAATTAAAAAAGCAGATCTATATCTTCTAAAAAATATAGAATACCCAGTTGCTTTAATTGAAATGGGATATTTATCAAATAAAAAAGATAGAGAATTTTTAACTTCTGAAAACGGACAACTTGAATTGGCTTCCTTGGTACTTAAAGCAATAAAATAAGAACCTTTTATTAAATATTTTTCACAAAAACAATAGTTCTCTTTTTAAGTAGAACAGGATAATTACGTCTATTAATGATTTAAATTAATTTATGAAAAAATTACTTTTCATTCTATTTACCAGTTTATTACACTGTAATGTAATCGCTCAAAACATAAGAATTTCAGGAACCGTTAAAAGTCAAAAAAACACACCTGTTGCATATGCTAATGTTATTTTTAAAGCTATAAACAATCATAAAACTGTTCTTGGTACATTAGCAGATGAGAAAGGTTATTTTAGTATAAAAGTACCCAAACAAGTCTATAATTTTGAAATTTCTATTGTTGGCTTACCTCCTACTATTTCTAAATTGGATGCGACTATTTCTGAAAATAAAAAAGATCTAGGTGATATAATCATTAACACCAATGTTATTATAGATGAAGTCATCGTAACATCAAACACTTCTAATTATAAAATTGAATTAGACAAAAAAGTATACAACGTTTCTAAAGATCTTTCGGTAAGTGGCGGAAGTTTAATTGATGTGATGCAAAATGTGCCTTTGGTACTAGTTGAAGTTGATGGTAGCATGAGTATTCGTGGTAGTAGTGTTCGAATTTTAATTGATGGTAGAATTAGCGGATTAACAGACTCTGCTTCTCTTTTAAGAACAATACCCGCTGCTTCTATTGATAAAGTAGAAGTTATAACCAATCCATCTTCAAAATATAGTGCAGAAGGTTCAGGAGGAATCATAAATATTGTTTTAAAAAAAGGTAAGAAGAGAAGATTGAATGCTAGTTTTGAAGCTTTTTCTGGTATTCGTTTAAATTCCGGAATTAATATAAACATCAATAAAGCAAGCGAAAACTATTCATGGTATATGAATACTGGTTTAGGGTATTCTGAACCCAAAGCAACAGGGAAAATAACACTAACTAATTTTAATTCTATTACTCCAAAAAGTTTTCAAAATTCAGAAAAAATACTCAAACAATTTTATGTTTCTAATAATTTTGGAGGAACATATAAATTCAATCCAAAACATATTGTTTCTGCTGATTTAATATATCGTTTTGCAGATTTAAACACCATTAATTCTATTAGGTATGAAGATTATAATACGAATAGTTTATCAGCAACTTCAGAGCGCTTAGATTCTGAAGAATTTAAAAATAATTTCTTTCAAATCACAAGTGAATATAAACTAAAACTGAATGACAGAGGTTCACAACTCAAATTAAGCGCATTAACGCAATCATCTATAGAAGATGGCAATTCAGCAATTTTAGAAAAAACTACATTTCCTCAATTAGAAATAAGTGCCAATGACGTTGTTGATACCAATATTGATGATAAACGATATACAGTCGCTTTGGATTACGTACATATTCTGAAAAATAAATCTCAATTAGAATTTGGTGCAAGAAGCAGGTTTACCAATATCGATAATGATTATGCTGTAGAGCGCTTTAAAGAAAATAATTCTACTGTTATTCCTGAATTTACAGATGAAACCAATTATAACGAAAATGTAATCGCATTTTATGGCCAGTATGCTAAAAGTTTTGAAAAATTTAAATTTCAAATAGGTGTAAGAACAGAAACTACTAACATAAATATTAAATCTAATTTTAATACCGAAAAAACAACTAGAAACTATACAGATGTATTTCCGTCGAGTTTTATAAACTATCAGTTTAACGATAACAGTACTATCCGATTTTCAATATCTAGAAGAATACAAAGACCAAGACGAAATGCTATTGTTCCTTTTTCTTCTTTTAGTGATGCTAGAAATATTTTTGCTGGTAATCCAAAAGTAAACCCTTCTTATGTTACTCTTACAGAGCTTTCTTATGAAGCAAAAATTAACAATAAGTTTTCTATAACACCCACAATTTTTTATAGAAAAAAGAAGGATGCTATAGATTATTTCATTCAAAAAGAAAATATTCTTATTAATGGAAATAATGAAGTAGTATTTGTAACAAGATCGGTTAATATAGGAGAAGACGAATCTTATGGATTAGAATTAGGCTTTACCTATACGCCTTTACATTGGTTTAATATTTATAATGAAATTACCTTAAATGGCTATCAACAAAAAGGAAATTATGAAACTACAGATTTTAATACGAATGATTTTGCTTTTGGAGGTAGAATACACCTTAATTTTAAAGTCTCTAATTCTTTTAAGCTTCAATTTCAAAATAGATTTAGAGGTGCAAATAATAGAGGTCAGTTATCTAGAGCAGCTGTATATAGATTAGATTTTGGGTTAAGTAAAAATCTCTTTAATAATAACGCTTCTTTAAGTATTAATACTAAAGATATTTTTAATAGTTGGATATGGAATATACATACGAGAGGTGAAAACTTCTCACAGGATAGCGCATTACAAATAAGGGTTCCACAATTAAACGTCTCTTTTATATATAGATGGAATCAAAAACGATATAAAGGGAAAAAAGGGAGACAATATGATAAACTATAATTATTTAAGAAGCTTACAAATGAAACAGATCATAACTATAATTATTATTTTTTTAACAACACAAATTTCCAGTCAGTCTAAGGTAAGTTTTACATTTGATGATGGATCTATAGGGAATAGACCAAATTATACTTTTGATGAATGGAATTCAATGCTTTTAAAAAAACTTAAAGATGCCAATATTGAAGCTATGTTTTTTGTTACTGGAAAAGATAAAACTGGTATAAAAGGAAAAAAACTATTAGAAAGCTGGAATAATAATGGACATAAAATTGCAAATCATACATTTAATCATTCAAATTATAACAATAAAAACCATTCCTTTAAACAATTTAAAAAGGATTTTATTAAAAATGAGAGCATATTAAATAAGTATTCTAACTATTCTAAGTTTTTTAGATTTCCTTACTTAAAGGAAGGGAATACTCAGGAAAAAATTGATTCAGTACGAACTTTTTTAAAACAACAAAATTATAGAAATGGTCATGTAACTATAGATGCATCAGATTGGTATATTGATAGTCGATTAATTAAACGTTTGAGAAAAAAACCTAATTCTGATATAACTGACTTTAGGAAATTCTATTTGAATCATATTTGGGAACGAGCTCAATTCTACGAAAAACTATCCTTAGAAATAAATGGAAAGTACATTAATCACACTCTTTTATTACATCATAATTTGGCAGCGGCTCTTTTTATAGACGATCTTATTAAAATGTTTAAAGAAAAAGGATGGGAAATAATACCTGTGTCTAAAGCATATGAAGATTCTATTTATAAAAAAACACCAACCTATGCAGGAGAGAGTTTCATATATGCGCAAGCAAAAGATTTAAAAAAATATAAAAGCATTTTACGCTATCCTGCTGAAGACAGCAAATATGAAAAACAAAAAATGGATCTATTAGGTTTATAAAAACCTAAAATATAAAAACAAACTACACTTCTTAACACTATCACTATGAAATCATTACGCATATTCTTTTTTTTACTTTGTTTATCTATTAATAACCATGGACAGATTGACACTTATTTTGAAATTGATAAAAAAATTATGAATCAAGTAATTTTACAAGATTCTTTAAAAGACATAAAAAAAGATAGTTTATCAAACCTCTGGTTAACAAAAAACTGGAATACCTCTACTTATAATCCTTATAGAAAAGAAACACAAATAATTCCTTTTAATATAATTTTCACCGATAGCATTTACAATTCTCCCATTGAGCGCAAAAAAGTAATAACATCTCGTTATGGCTGGCGCAATAGAAGAGCACATAAAGGAATTGATATAGACATTATTACTGGTGATAATATTATGGCGATGTTTGATGGAAAAGTGCGCTATGTAAATTCAACTAAAGGGCATGGAAAAGTGGTTATAATTCGTCATTATAATGGATTAGAAACTTTATATGCGCATTTATCTAAACAATCGGTAAAGGTAAATGATATCGTTAAAAAAGGGCAAGTTATTGGTAAAGGTGGTGAAACTGGAAATGCTAGAGGAAGTCATTTACACCTTGAAGTAAGTTTTAAAGGAATATATATACATCCAGAATATCTATTTGATTTTGGAGAAAAAAACAAAATACGTTCTAAAAATATATGGGTAACTAAAAACTGGATAACTCCATACCTCCACAATTCGAAACGACAAAGCTCTATTTCTATCTGTGCTACTTATGAAGAAGCTATACAAAGTAATAGAAAACGAAAAGAAGTATATGTTGTAAGAAAAGGAGATACACTCTCTAAAATTTCAACTAAACATCATGTATCTATTACTTCAATATGTAAAACAAATGCCATTCGTAAAACGAGCATCCTTAAAGTTGGTCAAAAATTAGTTTTAGTTCAGTAATTCTGAATTAAAATTAAACTTTAACAAGGGGGTTAACCCCCTTGATTTTTCTATGAAGTAAACTACCTCGGGGCAAGCCCACGAGGCATTTGTAGGAAACAAACCTTAATTTCGAGGCAAGCCTCGGGGTATTATACCCTTTGGCGGTGCCAATAAAAGAAATATTACACGAAATAATTAAGCGTAAATGGTTTTATTAGATAAAAACTATCTTTTACCTATTCATCCATTCTTTAAAATCACTGGTCTTTGGTCTACTTACAATAAATTCTTGATCTCTTGTATTTAAAACAGATAACTTTACTCTATGATTAAAATAAGGCTCTATTCTTTGAATTGATATTTTAGAAACAATTTGTCCTCTATTAATTCTATAAAACTTAGTATCATCTAATGAATTAAATAATTGATCCATAGTTTCATCTATAATGTATCGCTTATTATGCGTTACCCCAAAAGTAATACTGTCTTCGGAATACATATACAATAACTCTGAAATTCTAATTTGAACAAAACCACTTCCATCTTTAACTAATATACCAGATCGTTTTTGAGGAGTTTGCATACTCGCAAGAAGCTCTTTTAGAATTAGAGGTTCTATAGTATTTGATTTATTCGATTTCACAAACTTATCTAATGCAATATCTAATTCATTTTGTTGAATAGGTTTTAGTAAATAATCGATACTATTCACTTTAAATGCTTGAATGGCATATTGATCAAAAGCAGTAGTAAAAATAATAGGTGTAGCCACTTCTATTTTCTGAAAAATCTCAAAACTTAATCCATCTGCCAATTGGATATCCATAAAAACTAAATCTGGTGTAGTATTTTTTTTAAACCATAATACCGAATCTTCAACTGTATCGATAACATCTAGTAATTGAAAATCAAAAGTACTTTTATTTAATAAATTTTGTAATTGATTTGCTGCACGTGGTTCATCTTCAATTATTAGTATTTGCATATTTTTTCTTTTGATCTGATAATTTTAATAAAGGTAAAGAAACCATAAATTGACTTTCGTCATTTTTAATAATAGGTAATTTACTAGAAATTAATGTATACCGTTTTTCTATATTCTTTAACCCTATTTTTGTGGATGGTATCTTTGTTGATTTCGCTTGAATTTTATTTCTTATAACTAAATAATTTTCATCGATTTCTATATTTATAATTAAAGGTTTAGCCCTAGAAACAATATTATGTTTTATTGCATTCTCTATTAAAAGTTGTAAACTCATAGGTACTACCATAGCAGCTAATTTAGCTTCTGGAATGTTCCATTCTATTTTCAGATTATCACCAAACCTTTCTAATTGAATATTAATATAAGCTTTCGCAAATTTTAATTCTTTTTGAAGAGAAATTAAATTTGCACTTCCAGACTCCAAAATAAAACGATACACATCGGACAAATTATCAACAAAGTCTTTTGCATCCTCTTTAGAATCTTGATCAATAATATCTCGTAATGTATTTAAACTATTGAATAAAAAATGTGGTTGCGCCTGATTTCTTAAAGTATCTAACTGCGCTTGTATCATTACTTGCTTGGTCTGTTCTTCTTCTCTTATTGACTTTTTTAATCGTATATAATAATAAATAGCTTCATAAATTGCCATATCCATAACAATAATTATCATTATTGGTACAATAACTTTCAAATTCATTGAATACGTTGAATTTATATCGAAAAGTTTTAAAAAAAATGTTAAAAATTTCCCTCCAAAGAAATCAACAATTAAGGTTGTGATAATAATTGCAATGAAGAGATAAATAATACGTTTAAAATCATTTTTAAAATCAGGGTACTTTCTTCGTAAAAAAATTAAAATACCTCTTATAATTAACCAATCGGAAACTGTAAAAAAGAAACAAGAACCCCATCTTATAAGTAATACTATTAACGGATTACTAGTTGACATATCATTAAACATAAAGCTAGTGACAGAACTAATAACTAAGATACCAATGAAAGAAAACCAAAAATCATTAAACCCTAAATATTGTACACGTTTTTTTTTATTGAATAACTGCATTTTTTATAATCTTATTAATGGTATACCTTGTTTTGCTTGATAGAATATAAGCCCAATCCATGAAGCATAAATAACTCCAAAAATAGTAACAGTAATAATTTGATTTCTATTAGTAGTTTTCCATTTTTTAGATAGCCATAATGCGAATAACGGGATTATTTGTATGCTATGCAACCCAAAAAAGTGCGCTACTCTCAAGTCTCCTCCAACAGTACTCCAGTTAACCAATGGTAATCCAGCTCCTCCATCTACTACACCTACATTATGAGATAATTGGTTAATCATTTGTCCTCCTATCCAACTCCCAAAAACTATAATTACCCAACCTAATAAAATTCCCCATTGAATTGACTTGGTCGTTTTTAATTTTAATCGAATCGTATCTATAATAAACAACAACATAATTAGAACATTAATTGCCACCATAATTCCCATTCCGGCAAATAATAAGCCATCTAACAAACTAGAATTATTATAATGTGATTGAACACCTCTTGACCCTTGGTAAAAAATAATTCCCATTTCTATAAGCATTGTAAAAGAAACTATATTTCTAATAACGTTTTTCTTTCTTTTAGAATATGGATATAATGTTATAAGATATCCTAACGTTAATACATAAATTCCTATAGATATTAAAAATTTTAATGGTTTTACCCAAGTATTAACTCCCATTAGAGTTCTATCATCTATAAATAAACCTCCTATGCAAAAAAGAGCAGTTATAAAATGAAGTAATACAATTTTATAAAGTATCGGACTTTCAGTTCTTACAGTATTAAATACTTGCTTTAAATAGTTCATAATTACTTTTGTTTAATCGTTTTAATAATCATGAAAAGAAGGAAACCTACAGGGCCAAACATAAATGTACCCAACAAACAAGGAGCCATTATTAACTGATGAATTTTTAGTTTTTCATTTTGGTTTATCATCCACATACCTATCAAAAGATCGAAAGCGAGATAATGTACCCAACCAGCCAAAGCTGCATTCTCTTCAGTAAATAATTTCATTACCGATTTTAGACTTCCAAAATCCATCATCCCACCTATTTGTAAAGCCTTAAGAATATAGATTGCATAAATCAAAGATATTATTAGTGGAACTACTTTATAATCTATTAAAAACCGAGTTACTTTCCATTTAGGAAATAAGATCATTAAAATCCACATAGGCATTGTAATCATACCTGCTATTGAAAAAATTGTTGTTGGAGTCATATTTAAAATTTGTAATTAAATGAATTAGTATAGACCAAATATGAAACCTTTAAAGAGAAAGTAAAGGAGCTTTATTTTGAATCGTCGTTAAAGCTTATTGAACTGTATTATTACTTTAATTAAAAACTATATGTAACAAAAACATTTGAAACTTTATTAATTAAGTATCTTGCATTATTATGAATACAGACCCCGAAAAAACTTTAGAAGTAGTAAGAAAACATTTAGAGCAATTTGCTATCGTTTCAGATAGTGATTGGCTTTTTTTTTCTTCTAAACTTAGTAAACATCTTATACCAAAAAAAACAACTTTTTTAAAAATAGGAAAAGTAGAAAATTATATTTCTTTCATTATTTCAGGGTTAGTTCGTTTTTATATACCAAATATAGATCCTGCTAAAGAAATTACATTTGGTTTTTCTTTTAAAGAACAATTTATAAGTGCTTATGATTCTTTTTTAACGCGAAAACCTTCTTTATATGAACTAGAAACTCTTACAGAATCTCTAATATTAAGTATTAGCTATGAAGATTTACAAGAGGTATATAAAACAACACAAATAGGAAATTTAATAGGACGATTAACAGCTGAACGACTTTTCTTAATAAAATCTAAAAGAGAGCAAACATTATTACAATTTACAGCTAAAGAACGTTATTTAAACCTTTTTAAAGATCACCCAGAAGTAATTAAAGAAATTCCTTTAAAATATATTAGCTCTTATATAGGAGTTACTCCTCAAGGTTTAAGTCGTATTCGTAAAGAAATTAGTTAACATAGATTCATTGTCGTATTTGTTTTCTAGAAGTAATTTTGCAAAAAATAAGAGTTTTTATGGCAATACTTCTTTTGGTATTTATTTTATGGTATTCTGGTTTATTTTTTCAATCTTTCTTTCTTCATAGATATGCTGCACATCAGGTATTTACAATGTCTAAAAGAACAGAAAAAATCACTTTCTTTTTAACATGGTTATTTCAAGGGCCTAGTTATTTAAGTGCTTATGGATATGGAATTATGCATCGTATGCACCATGCTTACACCGATACTGAAAAAGATCCTCATTCACCTAAATATGATGGTAATATGTTTTCTATGATGTGGAAAACAAAAAATATTTATCAAGATATTAATAACGATCGTATTGCAATAGATCAAAAATTCATGAAAAATGTTCCTCAGTGGAAAAGTTTCGACCGCTTTGCTAGCTCTCGTTTTTCAAGAGTAGCCTGGGGAATTGTTTATATTCTTTTATTTGTTGTTTTTGTTTCTGCATGGTGGCAATGGTTACTATTACCCGTTTTATTTTTAATGGCTCCTATTCATGGAGTAATTATTAATTGGTTTGCACATATTTATGGGTATGTCAATTTTAAAACAACTGATACTTCAAAAAATTTATTCAGGTTTGATTTTTTAATGATGGGTGAAGGATATCATAATAATCATCATAAATACAGTTCTAGAGCTAATTTTGGAGGAATACATTGGTATGAAATAGATCTTACTTATGTTATTATGAGAATTCTTAATAAAATAGGTGTTATAAAACTTAAAACCTCTGCAAGTAATTAAAATATCATTTACTGTAATTTTATACAGTTCTAAAAGTTAAATTGATTCTTGGTGTCTGTATTTTTTTAGTAGCAGGTACACTATGCAACCAAAATTCTTGTGTAAGTCCTTTCATTACTAATAAATCACCTTGTGTTAAATTAAAAGCAACTTTTTCTTTTGTTTCTTTATGCTTAAAAACAAATTTTCTTGTTGCTCCCAAACTTAATGAAGCTACAGCTCCTTTTTCACTATCTCTATGCCAACCTAAACCATCTTTACCTGTATGATATAAGTTAAGTAGGCATGAGTTATAAGTTTCTTTAGTTTCTTTTTCTATTAGTTCCTTCAATTCTAATAACTCTTCTGTCCAAGGTTTCGCTAGCTTTTTTGTATTAAAATGATTAATATTAATCTCTTCATTACCAAACCATGCTATTTGTCTATTAGTAACTATATTCTTACCTACAACATTATAAACATCATTTTTCCAAGCTATAGAGCTAAAAAACGTTTCGTAATAATAAAGAGCTTTTTCATAAGGTATAATACTTCCATAAAAATTAACTATTCCATCTTTAGGTAAGTAGTTTTCCTCTTTATCAATTAAGTGACTAAATAAATCCATTTTTGTTCTAGAAATTAAAAACCTTGTGACCATAAATACAAAATTCAATTAAAGCCAGCTATTCTTAAGATAGCAAAAGTATAACTTAATCCCTTTTTTCTTATACTATAATCTAATTATGTCAAATCGAGCCTTTACTTTGTAATAAATTAATTTACAGATGGATATTTATCTAACAACCTTGTTAAACACTCTGTAGACCTATTTCAAAAACATTAAAAAAACTGTGCTCCTATTTTAAATTATTCGTTTAACACAATTTCACTAATTTGAATAATTGGTTCAATATTAGTAAAATTAACTGCATCCTTACCTATTTCTTCTGCATTGGGTCCAAATGAATTTTGAAAAATTTCCATAGATTCAAAAAAAAGACATCCAATAACTTCATATGTTGGTAATGAATTTGGAGATCCACCTCCTAAACCTTTTGCTACAGAAACACTTAATAATGCATCTCCTAATGTTTTTTTCACCATAGGAACGTGTTTATTACAATAATAATCTATATTAAATGTTTTTCCTTCCGATTGTTTATATAATACACTAACTTTTATAGTTGCTTTACTCATTTTATTTTTGTTATAATTTATTTAACTTCTTCTACTATATGTAAATACTGTTCCATTTCGCCCAGCATAATTTCATTTATTAAACCTCCTGTTTCTTTAGAATATTCCTGTCCCATATGTGTTTTCCATACTGCATCTTCATTTCTCCAACGTTCATAAACCACAAACTTGGTATCAATATCATTAATGGTATAAAAATCAAAAAGAATGTTTCCTTCTTCTTTACGAGTATGCGTTACATGTTTTTCAAACTGTGCCACTAATTTATCTTTATACCCTGGTTTTGTATCAAATACAAAAAATATAATTACTTCTTTATCTTCTGAATTTGCTTGTTTTGAATCATGATCTGGTAAAGGTTTTGTTTCTCCTAAAGACCAAGTAGTTGGTGAGGTTTCTAGCGTCTCTTTCATTTTTTCAGCAATCCTTCTTTCTTCAACCAGTTTTGTATGTACTTCTAAAGCTTTTTGATCTCTAGTTCTACCATACACAAAAAAAGAAGTAGGATCGTTTTTTTCAACAAACAAACGCATTTCAAGATTCCCTTCTTCTTGCTGAACTAATTCTTGATTTTCTAACATTACCTTTTTAAATATTTCTATATAATCAGGCTTTATACTAAATTTAGATACTACTGTAATCATTTTTTATTTTTTTTTACATAAACAACTTGAGGCCCTTCTCCTTTATCTAATGTTAATCTCATTTTAGTATTGGTTACATCTATAGCGATACAATTATAACCTAAATCCATTTCACCTAAAGAGCTCGTACGACAAAAATAAGTGTCTTTCCATTCCCATGTACCAGATAATTCTAGACCTGCAAATTTCCCTTTTATTTTACCATCACTAGTTGCTACAGACATTCCTCCTGCTTCACCATAATAATTATCTGCTCCATACCTTAAGTAATCTTCTTTTGTTTTTAAACGAGTCCACTTTTCAGGAACCAAATCATAAGCTATTATTTTATTATTTAGTAAATAAGGAGCAAAAAGTGTATTTCCTTTAATACCTATATCTGCAATACTTTTAGGTAAAGAAGCTACTAATGAACGCCCGTCTTCTCTAATAGAAAATAATTCACCATTAGGAAAACTACTTACTAAATAGCCATTATTAAATTTTTCAACTCCATCTAAACCTCCTACTTTTTCTCCATTTTTTAAAAGTTTAAAACTCTTATCAGTCATATTAATTTTATAAACAGACCCATAATCATTAGGTGAAAAATCAGGTTTTAAACCTCCTGCAAAATCAACAACAATCATAGCGTCGCCATTTATATAAATTCCATTAGGATGTTTAACCTCTGAAGCTTCAAACCATTTTACTAGCTTATTATTTTCGATAGTAAATATTTTTCCGCCTAAAACATCAGATACATAAACTTTTCCGTCTTTACTTATGGTAACATCATTTAATGTTTTTGCTTCTTTAGATGTAATACTTCTTATCAATTTTCCATTATTAACATCAATAATATCAACTCTTGTATTACTTCCTGTATACAGTAAGTTTTCATATAATGCTAACCCTGTAGGTGAATCTAAACCATCAACCCACTTCATATTATCTACTTTACCATCTTTTGTTAGTCTACTAATAAACCCCGGGTTAGAACCATTTACATTAGATACATAAATATAATCACTGTTAGGGGTTGCTAATACCGATTCGGGCATAGAAAAGCCATCCACTTCCCATAATTGTTTTAATATATAAGTATCCGCATTTTTCATAGCTACTTCTGTAACAATTGTAGCTCCCTCAACCATCGTTTTAGATTCTTTTTTAACTTGCTTTTTGTTCTCTGTTTTACAACTTATTATGCTTAATAAAACAGTTATACTAACTACTATATATTTTTTCATTTTATTTATTTTTTGATGTAGTTATAAATTCTAAAAGAATCCCATTCTTTGATGGCTCTGCAGGATTAACAACGCTATATTCTGTAAATTTACCTCCATTATATTTAGCAAAATCTCCAGATGCATGTGCTACTTTTGCTCCTTTTTTACTGGTTGTTCTAAACAATATATCTATATTTTTTTTCTCCTTTTTCCCTAATTCTTCTTGATATAACTTTTGAAGTTTAGAATCTGCATTTGATGGATTTTCTATTTGCTCTACAGCTATAAATCCCGTGTACCCTTTTTTATTCATTTTTAAAAGCCACATGGTATTAGCATCCGATTTTTTACTAAAATCATAAATAATTTCAGTTTCATTAGCCACTCCAGCTACTTCTCCATCAATATATGCTAAAGCAGAAAGCGTTAATACACCGTCTAAATTCTTATGATTCATTTTATTTACATTTTTATCAGAATTTGGAAACGTGTTGTTGGTTGCTGGAATAAAAAAACCATCAATATTATGAGACATTGATAATAATTCTTTACCTAATCCTGTATAAATTCTTAACGTATCAGAAACAAAATTTTCTTGTTGTTTTGTTTCTTCTACTATAGATTTTTTAACTTCTACCGTAATATTTGTTTTCTTTGAATTACAGCTTATAAGTGTACAAACTGTAATAATTAATAGTGCTATATTTTTCATGAGTTTTTCTTATTTTATTTCTTTTACAAAATGTAAATATTCACTCACATTACCTAATACTACTTCTTGCATTAATTTTGCAGTTTCTACAGCATAAGGTTGTTTAAAATGAATATCAAAAAGGGCCGACTTATTTTTCCATTGTTCATAAACTACCAACTCATCATTAACACCATCTATTGTATATAAGTCAAATAGTAAGTTACCTTCCTCTTTACGAGCGTTGGTTACATGATTTTCAAATTTTTTAATTAATTTATCTTTATAACCGTCTTTAAATTTGAATATAAAAAACAATATTTCTTTACTACTTTCGGTATTTTTATGTTGTGTTTTATATTCAGGAAATGGTTGGGTTTCTCCTAATTTAAAAATTCTTGGAGCACCTGTTAATGACTTTGCTGCTAATTTTTGTAACTCTTTTGTATAAGATTGCTCTGAATGCCATGCATAAACCTTTTCATTTTTCCATCTAGAGTATACATATAATGTATTAGGGGTATTTGCATCTACAAATAACTTCATATCTAAATTTCCCTCTTCTTTTAAAGAAAGACTCAAACTCTTTTTAGCTCCTTCTTTAAATTCATCAGCCATTTCTGCTTTTAAATTAAAAATAACTAATTGATTCATTTGTTTATTTTCTGAAGCGCATCCTAGTAATATGCTACAAATACACGCTATAATTAAATTTTTCAATCTTTTATATTTATAATTTAACAACCACCTTACCTACAGTTCTACCACTCTCTAGTTGTTGGTGAGCCTTAGCCATGTCTTCAAAATTAAATGTTTGTGATACATGAGGTTTTAAAATTCCGGTAGCTAACATTTCTTTAAGTGTATTCATATCTTTTGAACTTGAATGTACCAATAATGCTGAAACTTTTGCTTTTTTACTATCTGCTATTTTTTGAGCTTCTTTAATAACATTTTGAGGTGTAGGTAACGATAATACTTCTCCTCCTTCTTTCAATACTTTTACTGAATTAAACAAAATTTCTCCCCCCATTCCGTCTAAAACAAAATCGATATCTGATAATACTTCCTCAAATGCTTCTGTACGATAATCTATATGCTCATCTGCTCCTAAAGAAATCACAAAGTCTTTGTTTTTAGCTGAAGATGTAGTAATTACATATGCTCCTTTTGATTTTGCTATTTGAATTGCAAAATGCCCTACTCCACCAGAACCTGCATGAATTAATACACGATCATTTTCTTTTACTCTAGTTTCTAGCACTTGTAATGCTGTAAGTGCTGCTAATGTAGTTGCAGCGGCAGTTTCAAAAGAAATGTTTTCTGGCATTTTCGCTAAATGGTCTTCTGGTGATGCTAAAAACTCTGCATAAGCATTTCCGTTTCCAGGAAAATTTACCATTCCAAAAACTTTATCTCCAATTTTGAAATTAGTTACCTCATTTCCTATTTCTACAACTTCACCCGCAATATCCCAACCTAATACTACAGGCCGTTTATCACCATACATCATTGTTAATCCTTCTTCTGCTAATCTTATTTTATAATCAACAGGATTAATACTAATTGCTTTTACAGCCACTAATACTTCATTATTTTTTATGATAGGTTTAGCTACTTCTTTAATCTTTAAATTTTCACTACTTCCGGCTTGTTCTAATAATATTGCTTTCATATTTTAATAGTTAGTTTGTTTTTAACTTAAATTGCAAAGTTATATTTAGAAGAGTATTTACACAATAACGGATGAAAAGGTTAGTATAAAACAAAAATTATAAACAACTAAAAAACAAACAACTAAACAAAAACAAACAACTTCAAAAAATAAAGTAGCTTTAAAAAGTAAAGTTTATTAAATTTGTCTCTTAATTACTTGTAAAATGGATTTAAAAAAAAACAAACCTTTATTTAAATCAGATGGAGAATTAGATAGAGAAGTCTTATTTTCTAAAAAACCTATTATAAAATTAAATGAAAAGCTTTTTTCTTGTCCTACTAGTGCCGCTATGGAATTGATAGGCGGAAAATGGAAAAGTGTAATTTTATTTCATTTAATTGATTCTAAGAAACGTTATAATGAATTACGTAAAGAAATACCTACATTAAATGAACGTACACTTAGTATGCAATTAAAACAATTAGAAGCTGATGGTTTAATTAATAGAAAGGCTTATTATAAAAAACCACCATTAAAAGTTGAGTATTCACTTACTAAATTTGGACAAGGTTTAATTCCTATTCTAAAAATGATTACGGAATGGGGAATTATCGCCACTAAAGAAAAAGGTGAATTTTTAGAAGAATAACTAACCATTTTTTATTAGATAATTTCCAATAAATTTTCCCATACATAATTGCGTTTTTATACATAAATATATGCGCAAAACTAAAAGAGACAACCTTATCAAAGACTTTTCTATTCAAATTTAAGTAAGTATAAAATACCTCGCTAACCCTTTATAACTACTTAAAAATCAAATATATTTTGAAAATTAGAAAACATTTACTAATTTCACATATACAATTAGTAAATAAATTTCAATTGAAAGAAAAAATAAAATTAGTTTCATTACGATTATTCAATGAAAATGGTATTTCAGTAGTATCTATGCTACAAATTTCTAATGAATTAGGTATTAGTGCAGGAAATTTAAGCTATCATTATAAAAACAAAGAAATATTATTAGAAGCTATTTTTGAAAACCTAAAAGAAGAATCTACAAAGTTTCTTTACCCCCCTAATGAATACATTACGCTTCATCATTTTGAAAACTCAATGCGTAAATTTGATAACATACAATCTAAATATGAATTCTTTTTTAATGAACTAGTTCACATAACACGAGTATATCCTAAAATCGCTAAAAAATACGAACAGGTGAATATTATTCGATTTAAAGAGGCTAGAAAGTTAATTGATTATTATATAGAAACGAATCGATTACAACCAGAAACTGATCAAATAAATTACAATAAATTTATTCATTCAATATGGATGATCAGTACTTTTTGGCAATCACAAAAACAAATTATTACTGATACAAGTTTCATTTTAAATAAAGGTGATTTTATAGATTTTCATTGGAATTTATTAATCCCTTTTTTAACAGAAACAGGCTTAACAGAATACCATCAAATTAAAAAATACACTAATAATAACAATTCATAATTATGAGAAAAATAGACCTATTACTAAATGAATATGGAGAGAGCCATCAAACAAAACTAAATAAGATTATACACTATTTTTGTGTGCCAACTATAGTCTTAAGTGTTATTGGGTTGTTAGCTGCTATTCCTACTCCAAGTTTTATAACTAATTTATTTCCTGCCAGCTTATCTGGGTATGCTCATTTTGGTACAATTATCTTACTCATTACTCTAGTTTATTATTTAAGGCTATCTTTTATTTTATTTTTAGCAATGTTAACATATTCTGTTGTTGTTTTATTTATTATTAAAAGTATAGCAAATGCTAATTTTATGCCCTTATGGAGTTTTATGGCAATATTATTTATTATTTCATGGATTGTACAATTTTATGGTCATAATCATGAAGGTAAAAAACCTTCTTTTATTAAAGATGTTCAGTTTTTATTAGTTGGACCAGCATGGACTATAAGTCATTTATTTGAAGCTTTAAATATTAAATTTTAATCTAAAAATATTATTTATGGATAACATTTCTTCTTATTTATTAGCTGTTGCATTAATGATTATAATGCTAGGAATGGGATTAAGTTTGGTTAAACAAGATTTTAAAAATGTCATTTTATTCCCTAAGGCCATTTTACTTGGATTAGCTAATCAAATTGTGATGTTACCCATAATTGGTTTCTTAATTGTTAATATATTTGATTTAGAACCTGAAATTGCTATTGGTTTTATGATTTTAGCTGCTTGTCCTGGTGGTGCTACTTCTAATTTAATCAGTTTTATGGCAAAAGCAGATTTAGCTTTATCTGTTTCTTTAACTGCAATTAGTAGTCTTATTACAGTAATAACAATACCATTAATTGCTAATTTTTCTATTTTACATTTTACTGGAAAAAATAAAATTGTTAATTTAAGTATTATAGAAACAATTGCTCAAATTTTTGTTATTGTAGTTATTCCTGTTCTTATAGGAATGATTATAAAACATTATAAACCTAAATTTGCTTTAAAAATGGATAAGACTGTTCGAATAGCTTCTACTATCATTTTTGCTTTAGTTATTATTGGCCTTGTTGTTAAAGAAAGAAATAATATTATACCTTATAGTTTAAAAGCTGGATTACCTGCTATTTTATTAAATGTATTAACTATACTTTTTGGTTATTTTTCTGCTAAGATATTTTCTTTAAAGAAAAAACAAGCACTTACAATCGCAATAGAATCTGGTATTCAAAATGGAGCTTTAGCAATTACTATAGCTGTACTTATTCTTAATAATTCAAAAATAGCTATTCCTTCTGCTGTATATTCTCTAGTTATGCTAACTTCAGGAATGATTATCATCTTATTCTCTAAAAAAACACAAACAAACAACTAATTTTTTAAGCTAACTCAAATACATTAAAATAGGATTCCCTCAATCATCACTTTATTTAAGTTTATTTAAAAATAGAAGGCATTATTCCTTCTATTTTTTTTTAGATTTTAAATAGGTTACTTCTTTTTCAAGCTTCTCTGCTTTTTCTTTAAACTTTAGCATTGATTTTTTTAACTGTACTATTTTGGTAAAAGCTTCTTCATCTTGAATTACTTTATAGATAAACTCTCCATTCTTCTCTTTTATTTTTGATTTACTACCACAGGTAGGGCAAATTGATACTTGACTCATATCTAAAACTTTAAATACCTTAAATCTATTTATTAATGGTTATTAAAAAAACTTTTCCATTATATTTAGATTGTAATTTATATTTAGAATTTTTAGCTACTTTTCTTAGAAAACTCTTACTATCTTTCATATCAGCATTATCAACATAAATAAAAGTGTTTTCATTAAAATTGGATGCTAACATTTGAAATAAAGGCCAATACAAATCTTTCCAGCCATCTAAGATCAATAAATCTATAGGTTCATTATAATTTTTTAACGTATCTAATGCATTTCCAATTCTCACTTCAATAAGATCATTTATGCCAGCTGCTTTAAAATTTTCAATTGCTTTTTTAGCTTTCGATTCAATTAATTCTGTTGTAATAATACTTCCTTTTGTTTCTATTATTCCTAAAGCTAAGAATAGTGTAGATATACCAAACGAAGTTCCAAATTCAATAATGTTTTTAAGTTTTTTTTCTTTAATAAGACTAACTAATCCCTCCCCTTGTTCTTTTGATATAGAAAGGTATACTTCTTTAAAATCTGATGGTTTTAATGGTCTAAATATTGCTTTTGCTGCTCCTTTTACCATTCTTAAATAATCATTTCTAGAATCGTTAAATAGTATTTTTAAAACAATTTCTATTTGTTCTTTTTTTTGTTGTATTGTAATCATCTTTTTAAGTTAAAAAAGGAATATCTTTTTCTTAGATATTCCTTCTTATTTTAATTAATATATGAAGGATACTTAAAACTTTCCATTCTCATTTTTTCTTTCAGTTTTAGGTTCAATTGGAGATATTACATCCCAATGTTCTACTATTTGTCCGTCTTCTAGTCTAAATAAATCATAAAACGCAGTGTGTTCTCCTTTTCCAAACTTTCCTTCACTCATTGTTAAAACAAAATTTCCTTGTCCTAATACTTTATGTAGCTTCGTATACTCCATTACCAACCCATGCTCTGCAAAATATTTCATAGCTGCTCCAAACCCATCTAAACCATCAGCTACTGCCGGATTGTGTTGTAGATAATTTTGTGGATTAATATAAGTTGTTAACTTATCCATTTCATGCCCTAATAATACTTTTTCTATAAAATCTTTAACCGTATTTTTATTAGCCTCAGTCTTATCTAAATCTGTTAACTCTGTACTTCCATCAAACTGCGTTCTTCCACTTGGGTTTGGTTTTTGAATTTCTAATAAATTATCCCAGTGTTCGACTATTTTTCCGTTTTCAAATCTAAATACATCAAATCCAGCTTTTGGTCCAAAAAAATCATATTCAGTATGTGTAAACACATAATCTCCGTCTTCAAAAGCACGAACAACTTTTGCTTTGAATCCTTGAGGAGGAGCATGATGCATCACCTCACCAAATCCCTTTAAACCATCTGCAACTGCTAAATTGTGTTGAGTGTATTTTTCTGAATTTATGTAAGAAATTGGAGTTTGATCTCCTGTATTAAAACTGTTCAATAAAGCAACTACTTTGTCTTTTTTTGATAATTCCATAATTTTATTTTTAAGTGATTTAAGTGTTTGATAACGATTCATTAGAATAGATGATTGATCCATCATCCCTATAAACTCTTTAGAAATAGCATTTTTCATAAATGGTTTTAATGCAGTATCAGAATTCATTTTATTATCCCAGTACACAGCAACTATTTGTTCTCCTTTTTCATTTACTCCGGTAATACGTCGTGAAAAACCTTTTTGATTCGCTGTAAATCCAGTTTCTACTTTTCTATTTGTTTTATTAAACTTATCTATAGCAATGTTTTTCTTAGTTTTAAACGACATAACTTCAATAAACTCACTATTATCTTCGTTTGATTTACCATCAACCATGTAACGTGCCATTTTCATACTAGCTGCATCAATCATAGAAGCATAATTTTTTACAGATGCATCTGTCATAAATTTTTCCATTGAAGATGTAGCATCCTTAATACTATTCCAGTATACTAAAACAACATATTCTCCTTTTTCATTTACTCCACTCTCTCGTTTAATAAACCCGGGTTGTTTCTTTGTAAATATCTCTTCAACTTTTGCATCTAGTTTATTGAATTCTTTAGTGTCAACTGTAGATTTCAATTTAAAACTGGTTACTTCTAAAACCACCTTATTACTATTACAACTAACCAATAGGGTTCCTATTAAAATCAGTATTAATGATTTAAATTTCATAATTATATATTAAGTTATTTTAATTGTTTAACTCGTTATGAGTATTAAAAGAAAGCTCTATTAGAAATAAAGAATAAAAGCTCTAGTTTAAAAAATTTCATTTCATTTTAAGTTCCTACTGCAAAATTGAACAAATAAGGCGTTTTAAAGATTATCAAAACAAAACGAAAAACAGTAAAAGTGTAACCAGTATTAAAATTCCTTTCTAAATTGAAGTGGTGTTTTATGTGTGTTTTTTTTAAAAAACTTAATCATATTAGCAGATTCCTCAAAACCTGTTTTATAACCTATTTCTTTTATAGATAAAGAAGTAGAAGCTAAATAACGTTTTATCTCTATAGTTACAAAATCATCGATAAAAACTTTAATTGTCTTTCCTGTAGATTTTTTAACGACATCATTTAAAAACTTATAAGAAACGAATAACTCACCAGCATAAAACCTTGAACTTCTTGTTTTTACATAGTTAACCTCGAGTAAAGCTTTAAACTCATTAAACACCTTTAACCAATGCACCTTAACATGCTGATTAGAAAGTTGTTTTATCCTTTCAGCTTTTATTAAAATGATATGAATATAAGCACGTAGCATTTCTGATTTTTCAAAATTATTTGGAAAATGATATTCAAAATATAATTTACTAATGCTACTTATAAATTCATCTTTTTCCATTTCTTCCGAATGAATCACTGGACTTTCTAAATGATAATTATATAACCTATTTAAATTAGTTTTTTTTGACAAGAAATAATTCTGTTCTAAAAATTGACTATTTAAAACAATGCAAAAACCTTTTGCATTTTTAAATGTTTCTGTAAAATAATGTACTTGGTTTTTGGCTATAAATAAGATACTGCCTTCCTTTAAATCGTAAGATTTAAAATCGACATAATGTGAATATGTATTTTCAACTACTATTAAAATAAGATAAAACTGAATTTTATGAGCTGAAAAAGGATTGTGAGAACTAGTTTGCTTTAACTTTTCATACGTTTCAACAAAAGTCATTACTTCAATATCAAATTCAACATTTGATTTAAAAGATACTTTAGGTAAAGCTTTTGTCATATTGTAAAATGTATTAAATTATATCTCTTTCTTTTTATAAACAGAAGGAGTAACTCCTTCTAATTTTTTAAAGGCATAATTAAATGAAGATAAAGTATTAAAACCTACATCAAAAGCAATAGATGCTATTGTGAAATTTTTATTTTCTTTTTCTAACAACATTTTTTTTGATTCTTCTATTCGATAATAATTAATAAAATCGTTAAAATTTTTATTACTACATTGATTAATAATTTCTGAGGTTTTCTGTTTCGTTTTACCTAATAACTTACTTAGTTTAGATAAAGTTAATTCAGAGTCTATATACAGTTTATCTTGTATAACCATTTTAGTTAAATGATCAAAAATTAGTTGGTTATTATTCTCTTTAAAAACATTTCCATCAATATCTGTCACTTTTAGTTGAAAAGCCTTATAACTTAGATAATAAATAATTAAAGAATATAATATTGGACCAGAAATATAAGGTATGGTTTCATCTAATATATTAAAAACATAAGATACCCATATAATTACAAACCCTATTATTAATAATCTTAACCATTCAAATGTTACTTTTTGAGATTTTGTTTGTTTTTTATTCTCTTGTTTTTTATTAGATCCTTTAAAAACAATCCAACTTAAAATAATGTAAAAAAGAAAATGTAGATATATAAAAATAAGACCGCTTGAAAATATAATAAGTACCCATTTACTATTCTTATACCATTCTTCTGTTACAAATAAACTAGCTATAAAAATACTGATAAATGGAATTAACTCTATATAATTTTTCTTTTCAATTTTAAAATTAACTTGAGTCATTCCTATAACATACCACCTTAGAAAAGGGCCTATTAATAATAAAAAAGTTAACCCTAAAAAGATAAATACTGGTTGTAAGTTCTCTCCAAAGTTTAGCATTACAGATTTACCTATTCTAAAAGCCATGAAAATGAGAATAAAGCCTAATAGATAATTTGTTGTTATTTTTTTATTTTTAAAAAAGATTAAATAATAAGCTATTACAACACCATGCAAAAGACCTGCACTACTAACAATAATAAGAAGTATATCTGAAAAGTTCAATCAATTATTTTTTATAATGCAAAATAATAACATACATAAAGAAATATAGTGTTACTCTATTTCTTTATGTAAAAGTATTAAATCAAGCATTATTTATTACTTTTTATTTTTCTTTTTTGCATAAGAAGTTAGTGCTAATAAATTATAAAACAGTCCAAAATCACCTTTCATTATTGCAATAATACTATGCTTAGCTATTAATACTCTTGCCATTGGTTTCTTTTCTATAATACATATTTGATCTATTAATTTCTTAGCTTCTTTTTTTCCTTCTTTTTCAAAGGTATTTAAAACTTTAACCGCATTTTCTTCCCCAGTAATTTCTCTATGCTTAGGAGTGTGTCCTAATTGTTTAATCATTGTTTCTGCCACTAACCAAGTAGACCATGGGTTTTGACCTGTTATCAGATTATTATCATGAGAAACTTGCTCTAAATACATATTTCCTTCATTAAATTTTGCCCCATTTTTTTCTAATTCTTCTTGTAATAAAAAAGGAAAAATAGTTTTAGCATCTGAAATTAACAACAACTCTTCTTTATTTGTAAAACTACTAATCTTTTTATTTTTTATTAATGAAGAGTTATCATTTAGGGTTACATTTACTAAGGCTGCTGGCCCATGACATACTGCTCCTATTACTTTATTAGACTGATAAAGGTTTCTAATAATAGCTTGTATTTTTTTATTGTTAGGAAAATCGAACATAGCCCCTTTTCCACCAGCAAAAAAAACAGCTTCATAATTCTCTGGATTTATTTCTGCTACAGGTATACTATTCTTTACTTTATTTTGAGCAATACTATCATTTAAAAAAGCAAAATCATATTTTCCCATATCTTCATCATCTATTACAACTGGTGGCTCTCCTCCTTTAGGACTGGCAACATCTACCTCAAAACCATTTGCTTTAAATACATAATATGCTCTGGATAATTCTGTTAATTCATAACCTGTGCTTTTCCCACTAGTCCCCATCTTATTTGTACTTGTTACTATGGTTAAAATTCTACCTTTACTAGGTTGAATATTTTCAGATAAATAAGATAAGTTTTCTATTTGGGTATTTTTTATTGCTTGATCTCTTTTGGGTATTAAATTCATAAACCACCAACCAAAACCAACAAGTAAAATAATTAAACTTGTAAAAACAATTAAAGTCCATTTTAAAATTGGATATTTTCTAAGCATCATTCTAATTTTTAAATTATGCTACGAAATAATAATTATTCAATAATAATTACTGACGAAATGATCATTTCATCAGAGTTAATTACGATTTTATCGTTTATTTTAATTGTTTTTAATAGAAAATAAGTACGACTTCCTAAAAATACTTTTACTATTGTTTTCACTGAAAACAATTGTTCTATTTCACTGAAAACAGTGAGCTCCAAGCTTCAATTAGCATATATATTTGGACACTTCTAAAACAATACTTTCATATTATGAAAAGCATACAAATTGGATTATTATTCTTATTAACATTGAATTTTAGCTTTCAAAAAAAGGCTAATAATACTTCTAAAAAAACAATTATAATGAATCAAGAAACGAAAGAGAAATTTCTATATCTAGAAATATATGGAGAAAAAGGTGCTAGTGCAGAAGTTAAATTGAATGATGTTACTGCTTGTGAATTATCTGCTATTGATGAAAATAGTTCAGGTAATTCATTATCACAAGTTAGATATTATGTAAAACCAGGAATGAATACGATATCAGTTCATCCATTATCAAAAAAAGGAAAAGCAACCATTCGTTTAGTGAACTATACAAAAGGAGGTTTTACTGGTCGTGATAAAGGTGAAGAATTGATGAATATTGTAATTGAAAATGATTACACACCTGTTTATAAACAAATAGAATTATCATCTGACAGAAAAAAATGGTCATGGATGGATACAGATATAATTACAGATGATAAAAGTAAAGAAGAAGCTATTGATTTTTCTAAAAAAATCTACAAAATAATGGAACAAAATAATATAAAAGAAATGATCTCTGCTGCGGACCCTATACTTACCTATGATCTTATATCTAAACCTAACACTACCAAAGAAGGATTAATTAAACAATGGGAAAGAGGCATGAAAATGGCTTTTAATGATGAAAATATATTTGACGACATTAATACTATTTCTATTCAATTAATTCCGGTTGCTAATGGGAGGTTATTTAAAGTAAAACGAAAAGATGGAAGTGATTTTTTTAGAACCTCAAATAAAAGTGATTTCGTTGTAGCTTTTAATAATATTATTGGTCGTAAAAATGGTGTTTGGAAATTTTATCATTAAAATAGGGGTACAAATAATTTATAATTTAAAAATTATCTACGATAGATTATTAAATTAACAGTTAATAAACACTTTAGCAAACTTATGAATAAAAGGATTTTAATAACAATAATTGGAATTATTGGAATTGCATATTTCGTAATTGAAAGATATAATCTTATAAATAAACAAGAGAATATTGAACTAATCGAAAAGAAAAATACAACAGAATTTGACAAAAATGATTGTGTTTTTGATTTTAATACTCAAACTGATAATTTTATAAAAGAAATTCCTGAATTTTCTAATTACGTTTGGGACAATAAACAAAAAAAAGCAATAGTAACACTTAATAATGAAAACAAATTAATCATTATCCGTGGAGGTTGTGATCATTTTTCTTTTTCTGGAAATTTAATATTAATGAATTCAGAACTAGATTTAAATGATGAAAGTGAGATCTTTAAAAACACTTTATGGATTGCTAAAAAATTATTTATTGAATCTAACTTTGAGTTTATAGAAGAGTCTTTAAATAAAAGAAAATTTGAAATAGATAAATCGGAAAACCAAAAATCTTATTATTTTCAAACTGATAGGTATTGTGATATGAGTTTAATTGTAAAAAAAATAAACAACAATCAAATGTCTATAGAAATAGGATACTCTGTCTGTTAAAGTTAATTATGCAATATAAATTCATCATATTATTTAAAGTTTTACAATTATTGACACTTCTTTTACATTTGTTTGACACTTACATTTTAATATTAAATTAATTTTATAATGAAGGATAAACTTGAGTATATCCTAATTTTAAAAACAAATATTATTAATTTAAAAACATCCAAAAATGTATAAACTTATTATCGCTATTATTTTTATGACTTGTATCAGTTGTAATTCGAAAAAACAAGAAACAAAGAATACCATTGCTAATACTAATATGAATATCACCAGTCCTCTATTATATGCGATGAATGCAAATAACACTTCTTCATATAATTATTCTTCTCCTTATGATATATTTATTGATATCAAAAAAATTAAAAGCAATAATTATAATCTTGTTGTAAAAATGGAATTAAATAATGGTTCTATTTATATTTCACCAAATTCAGTTAGAGATTTTAAAGGTAAATTTTCATTAAAAATAAATGAGAGTGATAAATTTGAAAAAACATCAAACCTTATTGAAAAACCACTTTCAGTTGAGACATATGATTACCATCCTTTTGTTCAAGGTAATGTTAATTGGGTTAAAAATAATACAACATATACTCAAAAACTAAAATTAAATTCTGAAGAAAATTTTAAAGTTTCAGGTTACATTCAATTCACTATTGAACCTCGTTGTACCTTAGAAAAAATACCATTTGTTATTATACATGAAAAAGGTAAAATGAAAATAGAACTAATACAAGATAAATGTTAATTTAAATCTGTTCAATACTATTTTATATACTTTTAGTTATTATAAATAATTTATGTACTTCAATGAAATTAGTATTGAACAGAATTTTCAACATATTCGAAGTTTGATTATAGCTTAGTTAATAAGTTATATAAATTGAAATCATACCACAAAATTAAACCAATACATAAGATAATGTGATAAACATTTCTTTTTAAAAGTTATACAATATCTTTAGTGTGATTAAAGGATTAATTTATTTAAAAAAAACACGTTTAATTTTCCCTTTCTTCTCAGGATTTTTTTTGTCATAGATAAATTTAATTTTTGTGTACCCTCTATATTCTACGGGCTGATCTTTTAATCCGTAATGACCTAACTCAATATTATTTCCAAAAGAGTCAAATTTGTATAAATCATATGCTTTATCTCTACCTAACATTAATTCTCCTTTTTTATTTATTGTAGCATATTTAACGCAGTTTCCATTTTTATCATAAGTTATCTTTCCTCCTGCACTCTCTAAAAAAGAACCAATAACAGCCTCTTTTTTAGCATTATAAAATCGAAAACCTATTAAATTAAAATCTTTATCATATTCAGCTTTGTCTATAGCTATTCCTTTTTCATCATCAAAATCATTTATTAATTCTCCCTTATCATTTATATGGTTCATAGAAATTAATATTCCTTCTTTCGAATATTTATATAAAGTAGTTAAAAAGTAATAATATGGTCGCATTGTTACATATTCTCCTTTCTTATTTTTCCTTTTCTCTACTACATCAAAATTATTTTCATGATTCCATATATATTCGGCTATATTCCAGGTACTATTAGTCAATTTACCTTTATCATTATAAAATTTCACATTACTCTTTTTCCCTTTATTATTATACTCATATACTTCTTTAAATACATTCATACTATTATAACATTGATTTCCTAAAGCATCATAAAAAGTTCTTATTTCTAAATTTCCTTCATATCTTATTAATGTTTTTGAAAAAACATTTCTAAATCCATCCATTAAACCTGCTCTCATCCTTTTTATTTGCTTGTTTTTAAACAAATATTGAATTGAAGTTAATCTGTTTTTTGAATCATAAGTTAATTTATAATAATTTTCATTCTTTGTTCTCTCTACAGGAATTTCTATTCTTCCTTTTACTTCTGAATATGGAGTTTCTCTAAATATTAAATGCTTATAGTATTTAATAATTTCATTTTGACTAATTAGTTGAAAACTAATTAGAATTAAAAATAATGTAAATCGTGTTTTCATTGTAATAGTTTTTAAAAAACAAATATAACTAATTATTTAGTTTAACTAAATAATTAGTTATATACTTTAAATCCTTTTATATAAAAAGATTTAAAGTATTTTTGCCCTCTATGCATTTAAACAACATACATAATAATCAAAATTATAATTTTGAAAAATTACAACAAGTAAACTCAGAGTTAAAAGATTTCATATTTAAAAATGAATATGATACTTTAACTATTGATTTTTCAAATCCTAATGCAGTTATAGCTTTAAATAAAGCGCTTTTAATAGGTCATTACAACTTAAATGATTGGCAATTACCTAAAGGGTATTTATGTCCTCCCATACCTAGTCGAGTTGATTATATTCATCATATAGCAGATTTATTAAATAGTAATTCAAAAAAAATAAAAGGAATAGATATTGGTGTCGGTGCAAATGCTATTTATTCTATTTTAGGAGCACAAGTGTATAATTGGAATATGATTGGATCAGATATTCATTTAAAAAGTGTACAAGCTGCTAAAAAGAATATAAGTTTTACTCCTGCTCTTCATAAGAAAGTAAAAATAATTCATCAAACAAATAATGCCAATATTTTTGAAGGTATTATTAATGAAAATGATTTTTTCAATTTTACAATGTGCAACCCTCCTTTTCATAACTCTGAAGAGGCAGCAATGAAAGGTACTTTGCGTAAACTTGAAAATTTATATAAAGAAAAACTCGAATTAAATTTCGGTGGACAATCACATGAATTATGGTGTAATGGTGGTGAATCTTTATTTATTAAACGAATGATTAAGCAGAGTGCTCTTTTTCAAAAACAAGTAGGCTATTTTACCTGTTTGGTTTCTAAGAAAGAAAACTTACCAAAAATTGAAAAACAATTATCTAAATTAAAAACATCATTTAAAATTATACCAATGCAACATGGTAATAAAAAAACAAGAATTATTGTTTGGTCTTTTATAAATAAATTATAACCATCTTTAGAAAATTATTAATGTAACATATTTAAAAAATATTTGAATGTTTATTAGAAAAAATTTTAGCTTCAAAAATATTCTGCGTTTTTCAGGTGCACATATTATTTGGCTTACTTTATGGACTTTTTTTGTTGTAATACTATACAAATATTCATCCTTTAAGCTTTTTTCAATTCCATGGCTTCCTTTATCTCTTATAGGTACAGCTGTAGCCTTTTATGTAGGTTTTAAAAATAACAATGCATATGATCGCTTATGGGAAGCAAGAAAAATATGGGGAGCCATAATAAACGATAGTAGAAGTTGGGGAGCTAGTGTTACTGGATTTATAAACAATCAATTTAGAACAGATAACTTATCAGAAAATGAATTATTCAAAATAAAAAAGCGCCTAACATATACACATATTGGGTGGTTATATTCTTTAAGAAGTCAATTATTAATCCCAACTCCATGGGAACATATAAACCAAAGTAAAGGAATAAAAAAGATAGCAAAAAAGCGCCTAGAAAATTCTGGTATTGGTTTATACAAAGAAGAACATGCTGATAGTGACGCTAAAAACTTTTTGCCTAATAAAGATGTTGATTATTTAGTTAATTGTAAAAATACAGCTACACAAATAATAGCTAATCAAGCAACTTATTTAGCAGAATTACGAGAAATAAATGCTATTGATGATTTTAGGCATATTGAATTACAAGAGCTTTTAAATAACTTTTATGCACATCAAGGTAAATGTGAAAGAATTAAAAAGTTTCCTTTACCAAGGCAGTATGCAAGTACTAGTTTTATTTTTATCGGTATTTTTATCTTTATGCTTCCATTTGGTATGATTTCTGAATTTTCAAAACTGGGAGAATACGGTGTATGGCTAGCAATTCCTTTCACTGTAGTTGTAGGATGGATTTTTTTAATGATGGAATTAGTAGGAGATTATTCTGAAAATCCTTTTGAAGGATTAGGTAACGATATTCCTATGTTATCTTTATGCAGAACTATAGAAATAGATTTACGTGAAATGCTCGGAGAAACAGAATTACCAGAACCTATTAAAGCTAAGAACAATATTTTAATGTAAAAAATATTGTTCTTATTTATTTTTACTCACTTGAATATCATAAGATTCCCTCGCCCAGAATATAAAATCGTTAGCATTCTCAAAAACAGTAATAGGAACTATATAGAATGATGGTAAAGGGGTTTTATTTTTAAAAATTTTTATTGAATCAGATCCTGCTTTTATATATTTTTCTTTATTTGTTTCATCTATTTTAAAAGCTACTATATCATTATAAACTAAACCAAACATTAACCCTTCAAAATAAAGCCCAACACCTCCAAACATCTTTTTGGTATATACACCATTCCAATTAGATAATTGATCTAATACATATTCTAAAAAATCATTTGATACTGGCATAGTTTTTAAAATTAAAAAAGAGGATTGATTACTGAAAACAAATCATCTCTATACTTATTAGTAGATATTATTTTACTATTAATATAAGCCAAATTACTATAAAATTTAATAATAATTTATTTTCAATATACCTTATTCTATTGATTTTATAAATCACAAAATTTGCTTTTTTCTTTAACATACTTTTAACTTTAAGTAATTAAACCTTTGTAGAAATTAGTTGTCTTAAATGGAATCATTTATTAACTCATACTAATGAAAAAAATTACTTTCCTTTTTTTACTAATTTGTATAACTACTTTTGGTCAGAAAAAAAGAACTCAAAAAATTAAAGTAACAGGTAAAATCATTGAAGCCTCAACTAAACAACCTTTAGAATATGCTACATTAATATTAACTCACTTAAAAAACAAAAAAGTAACAGGCGGTGTAACCGATATTAAAGGAAATTTTTCAATTGAAGTTCCTAAGGGAACGTATGATATGAAAATAGAGTTTATTGGTTTTAAAACAAAAAAATTGCCTCAAAAAAAACTTATAGAGAACACAAGTTTAGGTACAATATTTCTTAAAGAAGATGCAGAGTCATTAGATGAAGTTGAAATAATTGCCGAAAAATCTACTGTTGAAATTCGTTTAGATAAAAAAATCTATAATGTAGGAAAAGACATGACACTTAAAGGAGGAAATGCTTCTGATGTTTTAGATAATGTTCCTTCTGTTAATGTAGATGCTGAAGGTGCTGTAAGCTTAAGAGGTAATGAGAATGTTCGTATTTTAATTGATGGTAAACCTTCAGCTTTAGTTGGTTTAAGTGGTACAGATGCATTAAGAAATTTACCCGCAGACGCTATTGAAAAAGTAGAAGTTATTACTTCTCCTTCTGCTCGTTATGACGCTGAAGGAACAGCAGGAATACTAAACATTATACTACGTAAAGGAAAAATAACAGGGTTTAATGGTTCTGTCAATCTTTCTGTAGGTAATCCAGATTTATTTAGGTTAAATGGAAACTTAAATTATCGCACCAAAAAATTCAATTTGTTTTCTAATTTAGGCTATTCATATAGAAAAGGACCTGGAAATGCTTTTAGCGATTTTACAAATTTAGAAAACGGTACTATTACAGATTTTAGAACAGAACAAAGGAATTATAAAAGAAAAAATAATAATTATAATGGTTCTATTGGTTTAGAGTATTATTTAAATAAGAAAAGTTCCTTAACAGGTACTTTCTTTTATAGAGATAGTAATGGCGATGATATTGCTACAAATATTACAAATAATTTAGATATAAATAGAAATATTTTAACCACTATTAATAGAGTTGAAAATGAAAATGAAGATGGAATTGATAAACAGTTTTCTTTAAATTACACCAATAATTTAGATGACAAAGGGCAAAAAGTAACTGTAGATTTTCAAATTAGTGATAATAATGAAGATGAATTTTCTAATATTACTGATAATAATACTTTATCTGAATTAAACAGTCAGTTTACAAAATCAAATAGTACTTTATTTCAAATAGATTATGTCTTACCTATTGGTAAAAAACATCAATTAGAATTAGGTCATAAATCAGATTTTCAAAATTTGGATTCCGATTTTAGAGTTCGTAATGCTACAGGAGGTTTATTAAATCCTGATCCTTCAAATGCTATTGAATTTAAGCAAAATATTTATGCTCACTATGCGCAATTTGGTAGTAAATTCGATAAATTTTCTTATTTATTAGGGTTACGAGTAGAAATCACTGATATCGATTTATTATTATTAAATACAGGAGAATTTTCTGACAAAAATTTTACAGAATGGTTTCCTACTATCAATTTTGGGTATGAATTAAATGATACTGATAATGTTACTCTTGGGTATAGCAGAAGATTAAGAAGGCCTCGCTATTGGTTTTTAAATCCGTTTGAAACACGTAGTTCTCCTACTTCTGTTTTTAAAGGTAATCCAGACTTAAACCCTACTTATACCAATTCTTTCGATTTAGGATATATTACAAGGTTAGGAAAATTAACCCTTAACTCTTCTCTATATTATCAACTTTCTACCGATTTAATTCGTCCTGTTTCTATTATTGAAGAACGAACAATTAATGGAGAGCCTACAAATGTTTTTGTACGACAACCTGTTAACTTAAATGATGAAACTCGTTATGGTTTTGAACTAACAACAAATTACAATCCTGCTAAGTGGGCTCGTTTTTCTACAAGTTTCAATTTCTTTAAATTTAATACCGAAGCTTTTAATTATATTTCTACAGCACCAGATGGTACAGAAATCACTACACTTTTACCAGAAGTAAATAATAGTACTTGGTTTGCTCGTTTTAATTCTAGAATAACCTTGCCTGCTAAAATTCAATGGCAAACAAGAATTATGTATAGAGGTCCTCAAGAAAATGCACAGAGTAAAAGAGAAGACATGTTTGTAACTAATTTATCTTTTAGTAAAGATATTTTTAAAGATAAAGCTACCGTTGTTTTAAATGTTAGTGATTTATTTAACGATAGAAAAAGACAAAGTACAACCTATAACCCAAATAGAGACAATCCTAGTACAATTGCTTACCAGGAATTTCAATGGAGAGAACGTCAAATCACTTTAAGTTTTACCTATCGTTTTAATCAAAAGAAGAAACGTGAACGCCAAAGAAGTGAATTTGATGGTGGCGGACAAGCTTTTTAATATATTATCTAAGAAAACAAGGGGTTTAAGCCCCTTGTTCTTATTATATTTTTAATACTTTTTAATAAAAATTGAATTAATTATCTACTCAAAATTTCCTTTTATATCTCAAATTCTATTATTAATTCTTTTTTTAAAACTCCTTTCCCTCCTGCCATTAAGCTTTTTATATTTCCATTCTCAATATCTAAATCTACAATTATTAAACTTGGAGATGGCTCTCTCATATATTTCCCTTGTTGAATATAAAAACGCTCCTTTTTAATTTTTAAAATATCAAAAAGATAACAAGCAAGTGGACCTGCAGCCATTCCTGTTCCGGCTTCTTCCAAAATTCCATAGCGAGGTGCAAACATTCTAGAAGTAGCATCATTTTTATTATTTTCAATATCTATAGAAAAAACATAATAACCTATTAAATCAAATACTTCACTTATTTCATCTATCAAATCAAAATCTGGAATTATATTTTTTAAGACTTTTTCATTTTTAACAGGTATTAGTACAAATGAATTACCTGTATTCACTAATTGTATTGATGCCTCAGGTATAAGATCATTTTTCGTTAACCCTAACGATTTTAAAATTAAATTTTCTTTATAATTAACATCAATATAATTTGGAGCTAATTGTTCCATAAAAGCAAAGTCGCCTGTCAGTTTTATTTTTCGTCTTCCATCTATTGTTTCTTTAGAAGAGTTATCTGTTTTAATAATACCTAATTGTTTTAAATATGAAAATGTAGCTATTGTTGCATGCCCACAATGTGCAATTTGTTTATTCGGTGTAAAAAAATCTAATTTAAAATCTTCTGTATTAGATTTTGATACAAAAGCGGTTTCAGATAACCCTACTTTTTTAGAAATTTCTAACTTATTTTTATCAGATAATCCATCTGCATTTAAAACGACACCTGCAGGATTACCACCTTTGCTATTTTCAACAAAGGCATTAAGAATTTGTACTGTAACTTTTTTTGAATGATCCATCTAATTGTTTTTAAACATTATATCAGATGGACGTTATTCATTTAAAAAAGACGTTACTATTTTTAATTATTTTCAAAATCCAGTAATTTACCTGAACTATCCGACTCAACATTTGGGCAATCTAAAATGTTTTGTTTTAAAACTCTTTTAGCTTTTTGAACTCTAGATTTTGTTCCTGAATAAGATATTTTTAGATGTTCTGCCAATTCTTTTTGTGAATATCCTTTAAAAGAAGTTAAAAGAATAGCTTCTTTATGTATAGAAGAAAGGGTTTCTATTTTTTGATTGATACAATTCGTTAGTTTTGAATAATCAAAATTTTCATTTTGTTCTTCTGGAAAATCAAAATCATTTATTGAAATTTTCTTGCTTTTAGACTTCCGAAAATAATCAATAATTACATTTCTAGTAATTTGATATACCCAAGATGTAAGTTTAGAACTATGTTTTAGTTGATATATTTTTGTTTGAATCTTTAAGAAAACTTCTTGATGAAGATCTTTAGATACTTGTTCGTCCTTTATTTTAAAAAGAATAAAAGTATATAATTCTTCATGTAAATCGAGCCAAATAGTATTAATCTCAGTTTTCATAATTTAAAAATAAACAATATAAAGCTAAAAAAGCCTGCATAATGCAGGCTTTTCTTATAAAAATATGACTTAAATATTATTCATAGATATAATTAAATGTACCGTCTGTAACTGTAAAATCTACAGTAGCATTAGGGTCAGCTGGAGTTTCTGTTGTAGTAAACTCAAAAGTACCTTTTACCATTTTTTCCGAAGAATTTACTTCCGTTATTACTAAAGTTCCTTCTTTTGTATATTCAGAGATATCATTAAGAAGATCAAACATTCTTATAAAATGCGAAGGAGGTGTATTAAAAGTTTCTGCACCTATAGAATAGGTACCAACAGCAATATCACTTCTTTTCAACCATATGTTAATCTCACGATTTCCAATTACCCCTCCTTGTCTTGCTTGAAGCATCACAAAATCTTCAATAGGATAATAACTCCATATATTGGTCATAGAAAACTCATTATTTCCAAAAGGGTTATTTGCTTCAAAAGTTTTTCCATTCATTTTTGCAGTCATAGCAAATTCTTTAGTATTCATTTCTGTACCATCATCATTTACAGAACATGATAATAAATTTAAAGCAAATAAAAATACTAAAGTTAAAGTGTAATAGTTTTTCATAAAATTTGTTTTCATAAAGTAGTTAAGTCTACAAAACTATTATTTTTCTATAGTTAAACAATAATAACAGTTCATTTTATTTACATATTTTTTTCATAAAAAAAACCCGCATAATGCGGGCTTTTTATTCTATATTTTATAAAGCTTACTTTCCTTCGGCAGCTTTTTTTGCTTCTTTCTTTAATTTTAAATTTTCCCAAATAGTTCCACCAATCCAATAAGGAACTACAAACGTTAATAAAAATATTAACAACCAAAAACCGATTGTAAATATGAACATAAACAATACTAATCCTGAAAATTGTGAAAAATCTAACATTTACTTCTTTTGAAAAATTATACTGTCGACAAAAATAGAACATATTTTCTTGTTTTTATAATTTTTATAAAAATATTTCAGTCATTATTTAAACAAACAAGTCTTCTAGTTTTCTTAAATTTGAAAACTCTTTAAAATTAATAACATATATAATGGAATATAGAATTGAGAAAGATACTATGGGTGAGGTAAAAGTACCTGCCGATAAATATTGGGGAGCGCAAACTGAGCGTTCTAGAAATAATTTTAAAATTGGTCCTGCTGGTACTATGCCTTTAGAAGTTGTTTATGGTTTTGCTTACTTAAAAAAAGCTGCTGCATATACAAATGCTGAATTAGGTGTTTTAACAGAAGAAAAACGTGATTTAATTGCAAAGGTTTGTGATGAAATTTTAGCAGGCAAGTTAGATGATCAGTTTCCATTAGTAGTATGGCAAACAGGTTCTGGTACTCAAAGTAACATGAATGTTAATGAAGTAGTAGCAAACAGAGCTCACGAAATTGCTGGTAAAAAAATTGGCGAAGGTGAAAAAACAATTCAACCTAACGATGATGTTAATAAATCACAATCATCAAACGATACATTTCCTACAGGAATGCATATTGCTGCTTATAAGAAAATTGTAGAAGTAACGATTCCTGGAGTAGAACAATTACGTGATACTTTACAAGCAAAATCAGAGGCTTTTAAAGATGTTGTAAAAATTGGACGTACGCATTTAATGGATGCTACTCCCCTAACCTTAGGACAAGAATTTTCTGGTTATGTTGCTCAATTAAATTTTGGTTTAAAAGCCTTAAAAAGATCTTTAGAACATTTAAGTCAATTAGCTTTAGGAGGTACTGCTGTAGGAACTGGATTAAATACACCTAAAGGATATGATGTTTTAGTTGCAAAGTATATTGCAGATTTTACAGAATTACCTTTTATAACTGCCGAAAATAAATTTGAAGCATTAGCTGCACACGATGCTTTAGTTGAAACACATGGTTCTTTAAAACAATTAGCTGTTTCTTTAAATAAAATAGCTAATGATATTCGTTTAATGGCTTCTGGTCCTCGTTCTGGTATTGGAGAATTAATTATTCCTGCTAACGAACCAGGTTCTTCTATTATGCCAGGTAAAGTAAACCCTACACAAGCTGAAGCAATTACAATGGTTTGTGCACAAGTAATGGGTAATGATGTAGCTGTAACTGTTGGGGGTACTCAAGGTCATTATGAATTAAATGTATTTAAGCCTATGATGGCTGCAAACGTATTACAATCGGCACAATTAATAGGTGATGCTTGTAAGTCTTTTGACGAAAACTGTGCTGCTGGTATTGAACCAAATCATAATAGAATTAATGAATTAGTAAATAACTCTTTAATGTTAGTTACTGCTTTAAATACTAAAATTGGTTATTACAAGGCTGCTGAAATAGCAAATACAGCACATGCCAATGGTACTACTTTAAAAGAAGAAGCGGTACGTTTAGGTCATGTTACTCCAGAAGAATATGATGCTTGGGTAATACCTGCTGATATGACTAGTGGTTTAAAATAAAACTTCATTCATTTATAAAAATGAAAAAAAGCTTGTGAAAATTTCACAAGCTTTTTTTATACTAATTTTACACCTCTCTATATGCATAAAAACTGTCTAAATATTTTTAATTTATAATTCTGAAAGATGCTATTCAAAACAAACAATTATTAATTCTTAATAATTAATTTCTTTCTTATTTTACTACCTGTAACGAATTTTACTTCTACAATAAAAACTCCTGGCAGTAAATTAGACACATCTAATAATTTCATTTTATTAGTCATGTTTAGCTCTAATTTAAGAGAAGCTTGTTGGTCAAAAATTCGGACCATAGTTCCTTCCCAGTCTTCTGTTTCTATAGTTACTTGTTGGGTACTAGTTGGATTTGGAAACATTTGAATTGTAAATTCAGAAGCTAATTTCCCTTTTTTTACAAGTTCCATTTTATCAAAATTAGGACCTCCATTATGAGTAAAAGTTATTAATTGTACTTTGTACGTCCCTGGAGCTAAATCAATAGTTTTTTCTACAGTATTCCATACGCTCCAATTTCCTGAAACTACTGTAGCAAAATCTAAAACGCCATAACTTGTACCATCTATAAACAATTCACAACTTCGGTCTACATCAGATCCATTGGAGTAAGTAAATAGAAATTTTGTTTTTCCGCTTTCAGAAACACGCACTTCTCCCCACTCAATAAAACTATCTTTACCTCCGAAATCTACAAATCCAGTTCCTGTGAATCCAGAAATGTCATTACGATTTCTTGTACTTACTTGTCTCGTTCTATCTTCTCCTTGATAAGTAACATAATTATTAGTAATTGCTTCTTCTTTTACACTAACAGTAATACTGTCTTCTAAATTCCCATCTTCAGTTTTAACATTGATTATAGTATTACCTACAGACAAGGCAATTACTTCTCCTAAATCGTTTACATACGCTATTTCTTCATTAGAAGAAGACCAAACGATGTTTCTATTTGTAGCATCAGATGGAGAAACTTCAGCTTCTACTGTCATTTCTTCCCCTATATTTAATGTAACATCTGCTTGATTAATGGTAATTTCTGTAACAGAAATAATTGTCTTTGATACGATTACTTTTATACTATCTAAAATCATTTCATTGGATACTAATGTCACAATTAAATCTGCTTCTCCTTGTGCTATCGCTGTTACTGCACCAGTATCGGGGTTAACTGCTATAATATTTTCATTGGAAGAAGACCAAACGATATTTTGATTTGTGGCATCTGATGGAGAAATTCCAGCTTCTACTGTTATTTCTTCTCCTATATTTAATGTAACATCAGTTTCATTAATCGTAATTCCTGTAACAGGAATCGTTGTATCTGTATCAGGTGTAGTATCTGACACAATTACTTTTGTACTATCAAAAACCATTTCATTAGATACTGACGTCAAAATGATATCTGCCTCTCCATTTGCTATCGCTGTTATTACACCAGTATCTGGGTGAACAGTAACCACATTTTCATTAGAAGAAGACCATTTAACTGATTTATTGGTGGCATTAGAAGGAAATAGATGATAATTAGGAGCAGAAATTGTATTTCCTGATACTAGCTTTATAGCCTCAAAGTTTTTGAGTTCAATATCTGAAACCGCTACAAAATCTTCATCAGTATCTTCTACATAATACCAACCCGATTGAACACGACTTTGTAAACCATCTTTAACTGCAACGGCAAAAATAGCTGTTCGGTTTGCGTTAAAAGTAATCGTTTCTCCATTATATTTATGAGCTTCGTCAAGATCTAAGTCTTTCATTATACTTGAATCTAAATATGACGGCACCTCCCCATAGCTATAGTATACGGTACTACCAGGTTCTGAAATAATTTTAAATTGTACTTCTTCATTATGAACACCTGGTGTTACCGAAAAATAAGGTCTTTCAGGAATTGCCTTAGGATCTACATTATCTTTAAAATGAGCAGCATCCATAATATCAACGACTTTTACATCGTTTATAAAAAAGGAGCTTTTAGTATCAAGATATAGCTTGTTATCATCTCTTTGATTTGGTGTTCCTGGATTATCTCTTAACAGTTGAAATCCGTTACGAAAACCATAAATAGTTACATTTTCAGCAATAGTCCATCCTTTTGTAGCTACTTTAAATAAATGATCATACGTCGCAGAAGCATAAATCCCTTGCCCTGCATTCCATCTACTTAATGGCATTACATCATCTCTCAGTACTTTTACATTTTTAAGATGCAAATTTCTCATATAAGTAATTGCTAAACCGTTCCAACCTATAGTATTCATTGATGTGAAATTTTCAAATACGTTATCGGTATTATATTTTCCATTTAATTCTAGGTCTACTATAGCAAGTCCATTTACACCTCCATAATTAACACTATTCTTAAAGAAGTTAATTCCTACATGTTTTGCATTTACTAACTTCTGTCCACCTCCTTGTGATGGATTATCATGTAAACTGTAATCATATTTATGTAAATCATCTGGAGCCCTTCTTGAAATTATTGCGAAACCTGTAAAATTTTGATCCGTTGCCACATTTCCATCCCATCTTACTGTTGCACCAGTAGTTGCCCAAAAACCGATTCCTGAATGACCGTGATCTCCATTTTGTCTCAATTTTTCATTCCAATCGCCTGTATTATTTACAGATCCTTTGGAATAAATCGCTATATTTCTTCTAAAACCTCCTAATTCTGATCCATTTTCATCTGTAAAATGAGATCCTAGTACATTGTAGGAAGCATTATCGTCAAACCAAACATTAGATTCATGATTTACAAATCCCCAGCCTGGGCTTCCCCATACTACACAACCTTGTACATAACCACTTTTTCCATTTTTATCAGTATCTCCAGCTCTATGAAAGTGCAAAGCATATCTTCCCACAACGTTGGTAGTAGGTGATATTACTGGTTTTTCTAATTCAATGGCTTTATTAGTTCTTCCTAATTCTTCTAACTGAACATATTTCATATCAACTTCTTGTTGATGCATAAACATAATATGTCCTCTTCGATGTACATCTGTTTTGTTTTCTGATTCTATAATTATATTTCTAGAATAGTTAGCTACATAAGGGTATAAACCTTTAAAAGCCTCATTTGATGATGCTATTGTTCTATTGTTTTTCGTAGGATGATCTAAGGTAATTGTGGTACCAACCATGTTTTTAATTGTAAACTCTTCTTGTTGTTTCTGAAAAATTCCTGACAATACTATTCGATCACCTATATTCCAATTAAGAGGAGTCTTTTCCAATTCAAAAGACGAAGTTCCTGCAGGAAACCATTGATTTGCTTTAACAAAACTTGTTTTTTTAGCTCCATGCCATTCCACTTTACCTAAAGCGATAATACCTCTACTTAATAAACTAGAATCATGGTGAATATTAATATCTCCATTATCTAAAATAAGAATTCTTGCTTCTACACCTTGTTTTATAGGATCATTTTCCGTTCCTATAATCAGGTTACTATGGGGCATTGTTACTAGTGTTTCTATGTAAAGTTGTGTATTAACTTCTGTAGAAAAATTTAGAGTTCCATCTACTCGTATGGTAGACAATCGTTGCTCAAATACATCATTTACTGTAACGGTAATAGATTTAGGGATAATTACTTTGGCTTCATTGGAAGGTATTGCTCCTCCCCAAGTAGCAACATCATTCCACATTCCAGATTGAACAGCTCTATGGGTTGCATTGCTATCTGGAGCCAAACGCATTGATTGATGCACATGTCCTTGATGTCCTTGATTTTGATGATTATGTTGTGAAAAAATTAAATTATTAGTACAGACAATGATTATTGTTAGTATTAGTTTAGTTTTTAAATAGGGAATTTTTAGTTTCATGATGATGATGTTAAATAAATTCAACTTTAGGTTTATACAAATTTGATTGTTATATTCTTTAATTTCTAAAAAACAAAACTATTTAAACCAATGAAGATTCAACTCCCTGAAAACAGTGTTTCTTATCTAAATTCCTTTATGAAATATTAAATGTCAGTTTACCTTATTATGTAAATTTAAGAAACTCGCTATACGTTTAGTCTTAAAATGAATCATCTAAACGCTATCAAGCTAAAGGTATTCATTATGAAATAATCTATTATTAATCGTACTTTTTATTTATTTACAACAAAAACTTCTTTCAATTGTTTTAGCATATTTCCATTTTCTAAAACAGTAATTTCTCTAATTTTATCTGCAATTTTTCTACGTATTTCTTTTCTTTTAATTTATACAGCATTTCATTGTCTTACAATAATTCTGTTATGTTTAACTGGATAAAGAAAAAATACTTTCCAAATAAAAGAAGCAAAATCTTCTGATAAAAAAACTATATAGAAAGCATTTTAAAATTAATTAGTTAAAAACGAACAACCTAACAATAACATCCTTTTTAGAAAAGAAGGCATCAGCATTCATTAAAAGACAGACTAATTTAAAACATCGTTGGTAACAACAGCTTATTTTCAGAAAATTCTTCTACTTTTGCTTTCCTTTTTTTATATTTAAAACAAAAACATGAATACACACGAAACATTTATGAGTGAAGCTGTTAAAGCTGCTCTAAAAGGAATGCAAAACAATGAAGGCGGGCCATTTGGTTGCATTATTGTTAAGGATGGTGAAATTATAGGTCGTGGTAATAACAAAGTTACTTCTACAAATGACCCTACTGCACATGCAGAAGTAACTGCTATTAGAGATGCTTGTAAAAACTTAAGTTCATTTCAATTAGAAGGATGTATTATATATACTTCTTGCGAACCTTGCCCTATGTGTTTAGGCGCTATTTATTGGGCACGTCCTGATAAAGTATATTACGGAAGTAATCAAGTAGATGCAGCAAATATAGGCTTCGATGATGAGTTCATTTATAAGGAAATTCCATTACCATACGAAAAACGTAGTATTCCTTTTGAGCAGGTTGGACGAGAAATTGCTTTAGAACCTTTTGAAAAATGGACAGAAAAGAATGATAAAATAGAATATTAATTATTAAACCTTACTTAAATTAGTAAGGTTTTATTATTTACTCTTTATGGTTAAATTAGAAAATAAAGAATTACAGATAGAATTAAATACTCTAGGTGCTGAGTTAACTAAAGTATATTCTAAAGAAACTAAACTTGATTATTTATGGAATGGAGATTCAAAGTTTTGGAAAAGACAAGCTCCAATTTTATTTCCTTTTGTTGGTAAATTAAAAGAAGATAGTTACTTTATTGATAATAAACCATATAAACTATCTCAACATGGGTTTGCAAGAGATGCTGAATTTGAAATAATTTTTCAAAATGATTCAGAAGTAATTTTTGAACTTTCTTTTTCTGAAAAAACACTTCTCTTTTATCCTTTTAAATTTCAGCTTATAATTCATTATAAATTAATTGAAAATCAACTACAAATTAAGTACTCTGTAATTAATAAAGATATTAAAGATTTATATTTTTCTATAGGAGCACATCCAGCTTTTAAATGTCCTCTAACAGCAGAAAGTAAATTTTCTGATTATTATATTGAATTTGAATATAGTGAAAACCCTAATCAGTTTTTACTAAATCAGAAAAACGGATTGCGTATAGAAAAACCAACTTCTAAAAAAATAGGAAATAATTTAGAATTAGACTATGCGTTGTTTTCTAAAGATGCTTTAATTTTTAAAGATATTCAATCTAAAAAGATAAGTTTAAAATCTAATAAACATCATCATGGAATTGATTTTGAAATTGATTATTGGCAGTTTTTCGCTTTTTGGACTAAACAAAATGCGCCATTTCTTTGCTTTGAACCATGGATGGGAGCAGCTGATTTAGAAAATACAGACCAAAATTTTAAAACAAAAGATGGCATTCTTCAATTAGCTAAAAATGAGGAATACCATAATGATTATAAAATTCGTTTTTTTTAAAAACTATAAATATCTTTCTTTAATAACTTCTAAATGGTGTTTTTGGTGCCCTCCTATTACCATACCTAAAGCTCTAACAGATATTTTATTTCCAGATCCTGTTCCTATTTTTAATAAGTCTTCATCTGTAAAGCTTTTAAATAATTGAATAGTTCCTTTACGTAACACACTCATTTCTTCTAGTAATTCATTAAAATCACGCTGTTGTGCTATCGAATTTTCAACAAATAAATCTTGATCAAAACCTGGTAAGTCAGTTTTATCCCCTCTAGAAAAACACAAAGCTCTGTAACAAAAAACACGTTCAGAATCAATTAAGTGTTGTATTAATTCTTTAATTGTCCATTTATCTTCAGCATATTTATAATTCTGCTTTTCATTAGAAATATTTTTTAAGCTCGTTTCAAAGTCATCTTGTACTAACTTTAAGTTATCTATTATTGATTTTTCACTATCTAATAAGGTTATAAAAGAAGAGAAATATGGAACATATTCTGTCTTAGGTATCATACTTTATTTAAAATTCGTTTAAGCAACTAAAGTAATTATAAAAGCCATAAATGACAAGAGTTAAACCGAAAAGAGATGAACCCATTTTATTTATATTAGTTAACAAGCTAAAACAAAAAAACAGACAGAGTTGTCTATTTAAAATATTATTTATATATTTGTACTGTGAAACAATCGAAAACAAAACAACACATTACAGAAATAGCTTCTATGTTATTTTATAAGAATGGTTATAATTCAACTGGAATAAATGAAATAATAGCTGAGTCAGAAATTGCAAAAGCAACATTATATAATCATTTTAAATCTAAAGAAGATATTTGTTTGGCATATTTAAAATATAAAAACTATACCTTTTCTAGTAACATAGAAACATTTTGTAATTCCAGAAATGAAGGTAAAGAACAAATTTATGCCATTTTCGATTTCTTAAGTTCATTTTTTAGGGAAAAAGACTTTAATGGTTGTTGGTGTATTAAAACTATTTCTGAAATACCAATAGACGATACAAGAATAAGAAATGAAATTCAGTTACAAAAAAGGCAGTTAATTAATTTTTTTAAAGAATTGATTAATAAAAACATCCCTTCTATTACAGAATTAGAATCTTTAACATTATCTAAACAGATATATTTGTTATATGAAAGTGCTGTTTCAGAAAGTCATTTGCATCAAAATGATTGGCCTATTATTGAAGCTAAAAAACTCTGTGAAAAAATAATTTAATTTTTTACATCAAAAAAGACAGACCTGTCTGTTCAATATAAATATTAATAATTATAAATAAAAAAAGACATGAGTAATTTTCAAAACAAAGTAGCAATTATTGTAGGTGGTACAAGCGGAATTGGTAATGCAACAGCAAATCAATTATTAAATGAAGGAGCAATCGTACATATTGTAGGTAGAAGCACTGAGAAAGTAGCTGATGCGGCTAATTTACATAAACATAAAGTAGACATTACTAATATTGAAGAAGTTACAAATTTTATTAATGTAATTTCTTCTTTAGATAAAGTTGATTATTTAGTAAATGCTTCAGGTATTTTTGGTCCAAAACCATTTTTAGATCACACTGTTGAAGATTATGACTCTTATTTAGATTTAAACAGAGGTTTTTTCTTTATTACACAAGGAATTGCAAAAAAAATGAAGGAAAACAATAGTGGTTCTATTGTAAATGTAGGTTCTATGTGGGCAAAACAGGCAGTTAAAGCAACTCCTTCATCTGCTTATTCTATGCAAAAAGCAGGATTACATTCTTTAACGCAACATTTAGCTATGGAGTTAGCTGATTTTGGTATTCGTGTAAATGCTGTTTCTCCTGCTGTAGTTAAAACTCCTGTTTATCATGGCGTCTTTGGAGGTAAAGAAGCGGCTGAAGAAGCTTTAGAATCATTTGATGCTTTTCATCCTATTGGAAGAAACGGTTTAGCAGATGATGTAGCAAATAGTATTACTTTCTTATTATCTGAAAAATCATCTTGGGTAACTGGTGCTATTTGGGATGTTGATGGTGGTGTAATTGCTGGTCGTAACTAATTTTAACTATTAAAAAAGAAAATATGTATTTCAATATTAAAGATTTATTTACCAAATTAGGAAGTTTAGGTAAAAAAGCTCCAAAATCAATGACTACTTTTCAGGAGTTTGATAAAGCTGCTATGGAAGATGGTGCTATACCAGCAAAATATAAAGAATTAATTGCATTAGGTGTAGCATTAACTACACAATGTGTGTATTGTTTAGAAATTCATAAAGAAAAGGCAATTAAAGCGGGTGCTACTGAAGAAGAGTTAGCTGAGGTTACTTTTGTTGCTGCTGCTTTAAGAGCAGGTGCTGCTGTAACGCATGGTACACATATTATAAAATAATTATATACAAGTTTATTCATTCTAATAAAGGTTAGGTTTTTAGTTTAAAACCCTAACCTTTTATATATTTAATCTTATGAAGAAAAAAGTATTAATTATTGGTGGTGGTCTTTCTGGTATTCTCACTGGTTTTTTATTAAAGCAACAAGGTTTCGTTGTAAAAATTATTGAGGCTAATAACAGGTTAGGTGGTCGTATTTATACTAAGAATGTATTTAATACTAAAGTTGAAATGGGAGCTACTTGGTTATGGGAATACAATTCTGAATTAATAAACCTTTGCAAGGAGTTACAAATTGAATTGTACCCTCAAAATATGAAAGGACATGCTTTATTTGAAGCAATGAATGCACATAGCCCTCAAAAGTTTGAATTACCAAAAAATCAAGAAATTAGTTATCGAATTTCTAATGGTACTAGTAATATAATTGACAAGATTGCTAATAAATTTAGTAATGAAGAAATCTTGTTAAATGAGAAAGTAACAGAGGTTATTGAAACCAATGTCGGTATAACTGTCATTACAAATAAAACTAAATATATAGGTGATTATTTAATAACCACCATCCCTCCTAGCCTTCTAGTTAATACCGTGAAATTTATTCCTTCTTTACCTGTAGATTTAATTTCGATTGCTAAAAACACACATACTTGGATGAAGGATTCCATAAAATTTGCAGTAGTTTTTAAGAAACCATTTTGGGAAGATCAAAAATTATCGGGTGTGGGTTTTAGTCATGTTGGACCTTTTACAGAATTATATGATCATTCTAATAATGAAAATACTTCTTTTGCTTTAATGGGATTTATCAATTCTAATTTATACAATCTTGATAAAAAAGAACGAGAAGAAAAAATAATAAAACAGTTAATTAAATTCTTCGGAGATGAAGTTCAAAATTATTTATCTTATGAAGAAGAAGTTTGGAAGTTAGCTCCTTTTACTAATTTTGTAGATGATAGTTATGTAACTCCACATCAAAATAATGGTCATACTTTATATCAAAGAAGATATTTTAATAATAAACTAATTATTGCAGGTACAGAAACAGCTAGTTCTTTTGGCGGTTATATGGAAGGTGCTGTAATAAGAGCAAAAGAAGTTGCTTCTATAATTAAAAAGGAGGTATAAATAGGCTAAAAACAAGGCTTATATAAGAAACCTTGTTTTAGCTTATTTTTATTTATTATTTCAATTTTTCAAAGTTTTGGTTAATAAAAGTAATTGCTTGATCTTTATTTTCAATAAAGTTTTTTATCATTTCTTTTATTAAACTAGCTTTTTCTGTATTTTCTTCTCTATTTTCAAAATAAAGCACACAAAAATTATCTCCTTCAAATTCAAATTTTACATATTTTAATAATTCTGGCTGTTCATTTTTAATATAATTAAAAATGACACGTTCCCATTCATACTGTCCCATGTAAAATTTTTCATGTTCTATTTCTATTAATTTAGAAACTTCTTCTACTTTCTCTTTATGAATGTTTAAAGCAACACTAATATAATTTTCTGTATTATATACTCTTACAAACTCTTCTTCTGCAATTTTGGCTTTTTCATATTCTTCATAGGTTTCTTCTGCCAAATCATTTTTATTTACTCCTTTTAAAGCTGCTACTTTATGTAACAACCAAGTACTATGATTTTCTCCTTCTTTTTCAGTGATATCTATATAAACCAATGCTTCTTCATAGTCTTTAAGTGCTATATAAGCTTCAATTTTTAATAATTGAAAATGATATTTTTTTATTTCATAATCTGTTAAGATCGATTTAATCTCTTTATAATTATTTTCTTTCTTAAGATCTAAAAGTAAATGATATAAATCTAATTCTCTTTTCTGTTCTATAACTTCTTCAATTCCTTCATAAACTTGTTTTAGATAAGTCATTTCATCTTCTGTTACGTCAGAATCTTCTGTTGTTGTATACAGATGAAAAACTTTATCAAATGATTCTAAAGCTTCTTTATATCTCTCTACACTATCATAAATAAAAGCTGCTTGAATCCAAGCTGGTGCATAAGTTTCTTTTAATGATACTGAAATAAGAATTGTTTTTAAAGCATTCTCATAATCAGAAATAGAATTATAAGCATAAGACAATCTGTAATACCATTTATAATCACTTTTTCCTTCTTCTTCAAAAGTTAGCATTTCTTCTATTGCTTCTTCGAAAAGGCCAAAATTATTTAATGCTCTACAGTATAATGCAGAAGTTTCATAGTCTAATTTATCAACACTTCTACATGCTTCTATAATTTCTTGATTTTTATCTACCTGATGCCAATTTTCTAATTGCGTTATAAAAGCATCTCTATTTTCAGTAATATCAATAATTTTATTTTCAGTCTCTATACTTAATAGATATACATTGTCTGGATAAATAGTATGATCATTTGTATATAAAATCCAATCAGTAATTAAAGTTTCAGTAAATTTAAATTGATCTTCTTCATTTAACCTTTCAATATAATAAGGTTGATTTAACAATACTCCTGTAAATGTATTTTTTGTTATATCAACTAACTCAAACCACAAATGCTCTGTATTAAATCCGTTTTCTTCATCTTTATGTGCATCATCTACTTCTACACCAACTTTAATTAATATTTTATTCTCTCCTTTAAAAGCATTTTCATAAACATAATCAATACGCTCGGTAGCCAAGCTTTTCATTCTTTCAGTTTCTTTATTACTAATAAAAAATAAAGGATTCTCTTTTAAATGGTTAATTATTTCATTTACATGAGATAACTTTTTATTTTTATAATCTTCTTCAGATTTATATAAAAATAAAACTCCGGTAGGAGCATCATGTCCTACTCTATCTTCAAAAGTAGCCCCTAAACAATTAAAATCTTCAATAGTATCTTCCCATTTTTTCCAAGTAATTACAATATCATGCCCTAAGAAAATAGGTTCAAATTCTTGTTCTGTTAAGTTATTATCAACTCCTTTAATTGCTAAAGTTTCAATAATATTACTAATTGCCCGGTATCCTTCATCTTCTTCCATAGCATTTAAAACCTCTAACTCTATAGTTCCGCATCTATTTAAACCATGAGTATGTAACCAAACATCATTATTTTCACCTGAAACAGCATGAATTCTATATAAATATGAAGGTGGTGGTGGTATTTCAGATGCAGCACATAACTTAGACCATTTACCAGATAAAATACTTAAAGAACTGTGATCTATTATACTTGATAAATTAGGTAATATTGCACATAAAATTTTTATTTGTAAATGAAATGAAACTAAATTATCTTCATTAAAACGGGTTCTTATAGTAATACCTGCTCTAGCATTTCTTAATCGCTCACTTTCAATATCGGTTAATTGATGTGATAAATTGAATAAATGATTAACATTTACTTCATCTATTGATAAATGATATGTATAAGTTTCTTCTTTATAAACTAAACTTAAATTAGCTTCATCTGTGTTATTATTTGCTTCTATATGAACATCTTCAAATTCGTCTAAAAACTCTAATCTTTCTAAAATAGATTGTAAATTAACAAAAGCATCACTAGAAGCTACACCTTGCATTACAGAGTTTATTTTATAATTAGATTCTTCAAAAAAGTTTTGATATGCTTGAATATTCATGGTTCTTTTAATTATTCGTAAGTAATATTTTATTATTCTTTATTTCTAAATATTAGAAGTTATAAATTTTAAAATTTGAATTTGATAACTTTTGTTTTTCTTTAAGAAAATCTTTTAATACTCTAATATCTTTTTTACTCAATAAGCTTATTCCTGTTGATTTAGATCTAGCTTCTTTCTTGTAAAAATAATTTAAAGCTACAAAACTATCTCCTCTGTTGTTAACCGTTTCAAAAAAGGCTATATCATCATATACCACTGAGGAATAATTTAACTTGTTTCCTAATAATTTAAATAAATTAACAATGGTAGTTGCCTTTCCCATAAATGATAAAAACTTAGAAACTTTTAATTCATTTTCTTTTAAATATAGAATAGGCGTATTAATTCTATAAATTCTAACTATCATATAAATGGTTACAATTGTAAGTAATACATTCAAAGAGTAATAAACAATATTATTGGTGTCAGAAAAATCATCTATTAATATATTAACTCCTAAAAAAGGAAAAATCATAAGAACAGCAACAATAAAACATGCGTGTACATTAATAAGTTTCTTTTGATATAGAATTTTTTCTTCATTCATAAATTTGAATTTTAAAGTCGATTAAAGTAATAAATTCTATTTATTTTTTTCTTAAATTTATTAGATAGTTATTTTATAAAATTAAAAAAGAATGATTGTTTATCATTCTTTTTTAATTATTTATAAGATTCCATTTCTTTATCGTAAAAATTCCCTGCCAATTCTATTAACTTTTCTAATTCATTAGCCAATTCTTGTTCGTTTTCATCTGCTATATCATCAAACCATTCTACAGAATCGTCTTTTAAATTTATTAAAAACCTTGGATATTCTGTATGTAACACAAAAATATCTTCTGGATGTTCAGTACTATCAGCTAATAAAAATTTAGGTAATTCCATGTTTTTTATGAATTAATTTTTTTGTCAATATATTAAAACGAAGATACAACATTACTGCAGATGCAGTAAGTGATATTAAAAGGCCTATCCAAATTCCTTCGCTTTTTAAAGAGGTGTGTAATGCTAAATAATAACAGATAGGAAAACCAATTAACCAATAAGCAATAAATGTAATTGCCATTGGTATTTTAACATCTTGTAACCCTCTAAGGGCTCCTAAAACAACTACTTGAATTCCATCTGATAGTTGAAAAAAACCAGCTATTATAATTAATGTTTTAGCAACACCTATTACTTCAATATTATCTACATAAAAAGTAGGTAAAATACTTTTAAAAGCTATAAAAGCTATTGCAAAAATAACATCTATTATAACCATTAATAAAAATATAGATATTGCTATTCTTCTTAGTTCTTTAAAATTCTGTAATCCTTTTTGATTACCAACTCGAATAGTTGCTGTAACTCCTAAACCAACAGCAATCATAAATGTCATCGATGCCAAGTTTAAAGCTATTTGATTTGCTGCTTGAGAATTAGTACCAATGCTACCTGCTATAAAAATACCCGCAGCAAATAAAGTTACTTCAAACCACATTTGCAATGCTGTAGGATATCCTAGTTTATATATTTCTTTTAGTATTTTTTTCTTAATATTTTTAAAGGAGAATTGCTCTACAAAAGGCGCAAACTCTTTTCTGGTTTTTATAATATAAATCATAAAACCAACCATAATAAAACGTGAAATTAATGTTCCTATAGCAGAACCTACTACCCCTAATTCTGGAAATCCTAATTTCCCATAAATCAAAACATAATTGAAAAACACGTTAATTACATTTGCTATTAAAGCAGCTTGCATAGCATATTTTGTTAATGATAAACCATCTGCAAACTGTTTAAACCCCTGAAAAACCATTACAGGCACCATTGAATAAGCAATTACCTGATAATATGGTTTTGCCAATTCAACAACTTCTGTTGGTTGTTTCATATAGTACATTAATTGCTGTGAAGCTAGCATTAAAAGGCAAATTAAAAAACCTAAAATTATAGTAATAAAAATTCCGTGTTGAAATATCGTTTTCCCTTTTCTTACATTTTTTTCTCCATCTGCTTCAGCTATTAAAGGAGTAATTGAAAAACTAAACCCAATACCTAATGATAAAAACATAAACATTAAACCATTAGCCAAAGAAACAGAAGCCAATGAAGCCGCACCTAATTTACCAACCATTAAATTATCTGCCAACCCAACAAGTACATGCCCCAACTGACCTAACATGATAGGATATGCTATCTTTAAATTTTTATTAAATTCTGAAGTATAATTAGATAGATTCACCTAGTCAATCTTTACCATTTTTAAGATGGCGAAGATAGTTTAAATTGATAGATTTTAACTATTTTTGATAATAATAAAAAACTAAATTAAATGGCTACAGTAACATTAAAAGGTAATGAAATTCAAACAAATGGTTCTTTACCAGAAGTAAATTCAAAAGCTCCTAACTTTAATCTTGTTGGTGCTGATTTATCTCACAAATCTTTACAAGATTATGAAGGTAAAAAACTAATTTTAAATATTTTTCCTAGTGTAGATACAGGTACTTGTGCTACCTCTGTTAGAACCTTTAATAAACAAGCTTCTGAATTAGAAAACACAAAAGTTCTTTGTATTTCTAGAGATTTACCTTTTGCTCAAAGTCGTTTTTGTGGTGCTGAAGGAATAGAAAATGTTGAAATGCTTTCTGATTTTGTGACTGGTGATTTTGGAAAAAATTATGGCTTAGAGTTTACAAATGGTCCTTTAACAGGTTTACATTCTCGCTGTATCGTTGTAATAAATGAAAAAGGAGAGGTTACTTATGCTGAACAAGTACCAGAAATTGTAGACGAACCAAATTATGATAAAGCTTTAAAAGCTCTGTAATGAATAAAGCTAAAGATGGTTTTATTAAAAGAAGATTAAAAGGAGTAAAATATTCTTTAAAAGGAATTTTAATTCTTATAACTACTGAAGATAGTATTAAAGCCCAATTCTTAATTGGGCTTTTTGTTATTATATTGGGCTTTGTTTTTAATATTTCTTCCACTGAGTGGATGGTTCAATTAACTATTATAGGTTTAGTTTTAGTTGCTGAAGCTTTAAATACTGCTGTAGAAAAAGTAGCTGATTTTATTCACCCAGAGTTTCATAATAAAATAGGAATTATAAAAGATGTTGCTGCAGGAGCAGCTGGTTTAGCAGCAATAATTTCAATAATTATAGGTTGTATAATATACATTCCAAAAATAATAGACTTATTCTCGTAATATTTCTATATTTACAGGTCTAAATTTTACATAATAAATGACGAAAAAAACAAGTTCAAAAAAAACAAAAACACCAAAAAAGATCATATCAAAATCAGAGATTTCTGATTTTTTTAAGAATAGACAAACACAAACTATTTTAGGAGCTTTTTTAGTATTATTTGCTGTTTTTTTATGTGTTGCTTTTATTTCATTCTTCTTCTCTTGGGAAGAAGATCAAAGTACTTTACACGAATTTGCTAATAGACAAATAAGAACAAAAAATTTATTAGGAAAAATAGGTTCAAAATTAAGTCATGTTTTTATATATAATGGCTTTGGTTTAGCAGCTTTTATACTTCCCTTCCTTGTTTTTTTAACAGGTATTAGTTTTTTATTACAAAGTAAGTTTAAGAGTATGGTTACTCGATGGAATTGGGGTTTATTTAATATGCTTTGGATTTCTGTTGCTTTAGGCTTTGTAGAAAAGAAATTTGCTTTATTATCTGGTACTGTTGGTTTTGAATTAAATGAATATTTACAAACTTTTATAGGAAAAACTGGGTTAGCAATTGTACTTACTTTTTTCTTTATTGCGTACGCTGTGGTGCGTTTTAGGCTTACTGCTGAAAAAATAGAAGAAAGATTACAACGAAAAGAAAAAGAGCAAAAAGAGAATGTAGTGGTAAATAACGATACTACAAGTGATGCTACAGTTTATGAGGAAAAAGAAAAAACTCCTTTAAAACCTAAAATTGAAAAGAAAAAGGAAACAAATATAGACCCAAAATCTAATTTCGAACTTTCTGTTGAAAACTTAAAACCAACAATTAGTAATCATTCAGATGTAGATAAATCAGATACGGAAACAAAGGAAGATGGTTCGCTAGATTTAAAAATAAATACGACTAGCAATGAAGATCAAATTCCTGAGCAAAAAAATACACCAAGTGAACAAACACTTAATGAGGTACAAATAGCTATAGAAAAAGTAGAAGAAGAGAAAAGTGTTTCTGGAAACGTATCTGAAAAGTTGGTTGAAGATTTTGGCGAATTCGATCCTACTCTAGAGTTAGGAGGCTTCCGTTTTCCTACTTTTAATTTACTAAAACAATATAACGAGAGTATTTCTATAGATCCTGAAGAATTAGAAGCCAATAAGAATCAAATTGTAGAAACTCTTAAGAATTATAAAATTGGTATCGCGCAAATTAAAGCTACTGTAGGTCCTACCATTACTTTATATGAAATTATACCTGAAGCAGGTGTTCGAATTTCTAAAATAAAAAACCTAGAAGATGATATTGCTTTATCTCTTTCCGCACTAGGAATTAGAATTGTTGCTCCTATTCCTGGAAAGGGAACTATTGGTATTGAAGTTCCTAATAAAAAAGCAACAATTGTTTCTATGCATTCTACCATAGTCTCTAAGAAATTTCAAGAAAGTCAAATGGAATTACCTTTAGGCTTAGGTAAAACAATTTCTAATGAAACTTTTGTGGTTGATTTAGCTAAAATGCCTCACCTACTAATGGCCGGTGCAACAGGGCAAGGTAAATCTGTTGGGTTAAACGCTATTTTAACCTCACTACTTTATAGAAAACACCCTGCTGAAGTAAAATTTGTATTAGTAGATCCTAAAAAAGTAGAACTTACTTTATTCAACAAAATAGAACGTCATTATTTAGCAAAACTTCCAGATGCTGAAGAAGCAATTATTACAGATACCTCTAAAGTAGTAAATACTTTAAATTCTTTATGTATTGAAATGGATAACCGTTATGATTTATTAAAATTAGCAATGGTTCGTAACATTAAGGAATACAATGTGAAATTTAAAGCAAGAAAATTAAATCCTGAAAATGGACATCAATTCTTACCTTATATTGTATTAGTTATTGATGAGTTTGCAGATTTAATTATGACGGCTGGTAAAGAAGTAGAAACTCCGATTGCTCGTTTAGCTCAATTAGCCAGAGCCATTGGTATTCACTTAATAGTAGCAACACAAAGACCTTCTGTGAATGTAATTACAGGTATTATTAAAGCCAATTTCCCTTCTCGTATTGCTTTTAGAGTAACTTCTAAAATAGATAGTAGAACAATTTTAGACGCTCCTGGTGCCGATCAATTAATTGGTCGAGGAGATATGTTATATTCAGGTGGAAACGATATTACAAGAATTCAGTGTGCTTTTGTAGATACTCCAGAAGTAGAAAAAATAACGGACTTCATTGGTTCTCAACGTGCTTACCCTGACGCCCACTTATTACCTGAATATGTAGGTGAAGAGAGTGGCACAAATCTTGATGTAGACATCGCAGATAGGGATAAACTATTTAAAAACGCTGCAGAAATAATTGTTACAGCACAACAAGGTTCGGCATCGTTATTGCAAAGAAAGTTAAAATTAGGATATAATAGGGCTGGTAGAATTATCGATCAATTGGAAGCTGCTGGTATTGTTGGTCCTTTTGAAGGTAGTAAAGCAAGACAAGTTCTTGTTCCTGATTTTGTCGCTTTAGAGCAATTATTAGAGAATGAAAAAAATAACTAAAAATTACAGTACAGAAAATTCAATCATAAACATGAAAAAAATAGCATTATTTATAATAGGATTATTTTTAAGTTTAAACATAACCGCACAAACTTCTTCAGAGAAAGCAAAAACCTTGTTAGATGAAGTATCAGCTAAAATGGGCGCTTATAAAAATATGAGTATTGGCTTCAATTCAACATTAATCAATAAAGAAGCTGGTATTACTAACGATCCACCAATTAGAGGTAATATAACTTTAGCTGGAGAAAAGTATAATTTAAATTATCTAGGAAACAATTTTCTTTTTAACGGTAAAAAATTAGTGGTAATTAATACCGAAGAAAAAGAAGCTACTATTACAGATGGAGATATAGAAGAAGAAGATGGTTTTATTTACCCTTCAAAGTTACTTACTTTTTATAGAGAAGGATATAATTATGAAATGGGAACTTTAAAAAATACAAACGGTAGAAAAGTTCAATATGTAAATTTAACTCCTATTGACAGTAATTCTGACATTGTTAAGGTACAATTAGGTGTAGATGCTAAAACAAAGCATATCTATAAATTAGTACAAATAGGTTCTAATGGTACTGAAACCACATTTACGATTACTAAGTTTAAAAGCAATCAAGCTATTTCAGAAAATTTATTTTCTTTTGATAGAAGCAAATATGAAAAATTAGGCTATTTAGTAGACTAAGTAATATCATAAAATAAACTATAAAAGTTTTGTTAATTAGATAAAAAGTCAATTAACAAAACTTTTGTGGTTATTACAACTAAGCTTAGTACCTTTGCATTAGTGAAGACATTAGATAAATACATATTAAAAAGTTTCTTAACGCCTTTTTTAGCAACTTTTTTAATTATACTTTTTGTACTTGTAATGCAGGCTCTGTGGCTTGCTTTTGATGATTTAGCTGGTAAAGGAATCAGTTTCTTAATCATTTTAAAATTCTTATGGTATACTGCACTTATAGTAGCACCACAAGCATTACCAATTGGAGTCCTTTTATCGTCAATTATGACATTAGGGAGTCTTTCTGAAAAATATGAATTTGCGGCGGCTAAATCTGCTGGAGTTTCTTTACAAAGAATGGTGCGACCTCTTGTGTTTTTAACTTTAATAATGAGTTGCATTAATTTTGCTTTTTTAGATTATGTATATCCTTATGCCATCTTAAAACAAATAAATCTTAAATTAAACATAAGAAAAAAGCAACCTGCTTTAGCTCTAGTTCCGGGTAGTTTTAATGGTGATATTCCTAATTATCAAATTAAATTTGATGAAAAATATGGGGATGAAAAAAATCTATTAAAAAATGTTTTAATCTATGATTTATCTGCCAAAAGAGGAAATAATAAAATTATTACCGCTAAAAGAGGAGAGTTAATTTCTGAAGAAGGAAGTAGATACATGACTCTTAAGTTAAAAGATGGACATTTTTATGAGCATCATGTAAATAATAGAATGACCTATAAAGAACGATTTAGAATGAAGGCATCTTATGCAGATTTTAAAGAGTATACTTTAAATATGGATATTTCTTCTTTTACTGATGAAGGTATAGATGTTATAAAACACTCTAGAAACTTTAACATGCTTAGTTTATCCCAATTAAAGGATACCCTACCCGACTTAAAACAAAGTTATGATGAGTATGTAAATTCGAGAGCCAAAAGTTTGTATTTAAATACTGATGCAAATAAACTATACCAATACCCAGATTCTTTAATTAATGAAAAAATAAATTCAAATATTTTAGAAAATTTTGATATCGATAAACAACGACAAATTATTAATTCTTCTATTTCTAAAATAGATCGTACGATTAATAATTTTAGCTCTAACAAAAATTCATTTAAACACAGACGAAAAGTATTAAACCTATATGACATTGAATTCTATAATAGAGTTGCTTTTTCTTTATCGTGCTTAATTCTCTTTTTTATAGGTGCCCCATTAGGTTCTATTATTAGAAAAGGAGGAATGGGATTACCTATGATTTTAGCTATTGCCATTTATGTGTTATACTTTTTTTCCAATACTTTTGGAAGAAACATGGCAGAAGAGAGCTCTATATCTGCTATAACTGGATCCTGGCTTGCTATATTATTAATGTTACCTTTAGCTATAACACTAACAACAAGAGCTGCACAAGATAAAGGCCTGTTTAATATTAGTGGATTCTTTTCTCGATTATATCGTATTGTATTAAATAAGAATAATGATGACGATGATGATCTATATAAAGAGAACGTAGCTATGTATCATTTCAATAGCTATAAGAATTCATCTAAAGTCAGTTTTTTCATATACTTCATACTTTTACTGAGTCCTTTCTCTTTTAGTTATACAAATTTAGGATCTATAATTAGCCTTTTTATTTACTTAATATTCTTACTTAGCTTATACAGATCGCTAATTCATTACGAAAAAGTTCATAAAGCTATTAATCAAAGGATCAACCTTTCTGCCATAGCTATAATATTAATACTTTTTAGCCCTTTATATTTTATAGTGTATTTTTACACTATTAAAGATTTAAAAAAGAAAATATCTTAAACCTAATGACAACAGAAACTACACCAAAAGTTCAATTAAATACCATACAAGAAGCTATTAATGATATCCGTGAAGGGAAAGTTATTATTGTAGTAGATGATGAAGATAGAGAAAATGAAGGCGATTTTCTTGCTGCGGCAGAAAAAGTGACCCCTGAAATGGTCAATTTTATGGCAACTCATGGTCGTGGTTTAATATGTACACCTCTTACTGAAAATAGATGTAAAGAGTTAGAATTAGGAATGATGGTAAGTAACAATACCGACCCTATGGAAACTGCTTTTACAGTATCTATTGATTTAAAAGGAAATGGTGTTACTACTGGTATATCTGCTGCAGATAGAGCTAAAACTATTGAAGCTTTAATAAACAAAGAAACAAAACCTTTTGACTTAGCTAGACCAGGACATATTTTTCCTTTAAAAGCAAAAGAAGGTGGAGTTTTAAGAAGAACTGGGCATACAGAAGCTGCTATTGATTTTGCTCGTTTAGCAGGATTACAACCAGCAGGTGTTATTGTAGAAATCATGAATGAAGATGGTACCATGGCAAGGTTACCTCAATTATTGAAAGTGGCTAAAAAGTTCGATTTAAAAATTGTTTCTATTGAAGATTTAGTTGCCTATAGAATGGAACATGATTCTTTAATTGAAAAGAAAGAAGATTTTACGATACAAACTCGTTTTGGTGATTTCAGATTACGTGCTTACCAGCAAACTACAAACAATCAAGTTCATATAGCATTAACTCGTGGTACTTGGAGTAAAAATGAACCTATTTTAACTCGTATCAACTCTACTTTGGTAAACAATGATATTTTAGGAACTTTAACAAATAATGCTGACAAGAAACTAGATCAAATGTTTCAGGTTCTTAATGAAGAAGGACGTGGTGCAATTCTTTTTATAAATCAACAAAATCAATCTTTAAACTTATTAAATAGATTAAGAGGTTTAAAAGAAAACCAAAAAGAAGGTGAAATGAAAGCTCCAAGAATAACCATGGATAATAAAGACTTTGGTATTGGTGCTCAAATTTTACATGATTTAAATATTCATAAATTACGTTTAATATCGAATACCAAACAAGAAAAACGTGTAGGTATGATCGGTTATGGATTAGAAATTGTTGATTACGTACCTTTTTAATCTATATATAATATAAAAACAAAAAAGGAACCGAATGGTTCCTTTTTTGTTTTTATAAACTTATCTTTAATTTAAAGATTATTTTTAACATCTTGATACTCTTTAATAATTTCATCCAAAACTTGCTTAGCTGGCTTTATTTCATGAATGATTCCTGCTATTTGACCAATTTCTAATTCTCCTTCTTCTAAATCGCCTTCAAACATTCCTCTTTTAGCTCTAGCTCTTCCTAACAAGCCTTTAAGGTCTTCAGCTGTTGGATTTTCTTGATATAAAGCTTGTACGTCATTAAAAAACTTATTTTTTACTAAACGTACTGGTGCCAATTCTTTTAAAGTAACATAAGTATCACCATCTTTTACTTTTACAATAGTATCTTTAAAATTGTCATGTGCTGAAGATTCTACAGTAGCTGCAAAACGACTTCCTATTTGAACACCATCTGCTCCTAAGACCATTGCTGCTAACACACCTCTCCCCGATCCTATTCCTCCTGCAGCTATTACTGGTATTTTAACCTGATCTTTCACCATTGGAATTAATGTAAACGTAGTCGATTCTTCTCTACCATTATGTCCACCTGCTTCAAAACCTTCACAAACAACAGCATCTACTCCTGCTAGTTCTGCTTTTAAAGCAAATTTTACAGAGCTTACTACATGTACTACAGTAATTCCTTTTTCCTTTAAAAATGAAGTCCATGTTTTCGGATTTCCTGCTGAAGTAAATACAATTTTCACTCCTTCTTCAACAATAATATCCATAATTTTTTCAATATCTGGATATAACATAGGTACATTTACTCCAAAAGGTTTATCTGTAGCTTTTTTACACTTTTGAATATGTTCTCTTAAAACATCAGGGTACATCGAACCTGCACCAATTAAACCTAATCCGCCAGCATTAGAAACTGCTGAAGCTAGTTTCCATCCTGAAACCCAAATCATTCCTCCTTGAATAACTGGATATTCTATATTAAAAAGTTGTGTGATTTTATTAGTCAAAATATTTTGTTTAGTTAATTATATATAAGAAAAGAGTTAAAAAAAGAAATGATATTATAAAAAATAGAAGTATTGGAAACCTTGCTATTTTAAATGTTATATTAGTTATCAATTCTAAACCATTCGCTGTAGATGAAATAGATTTTATATATGAATTAATAGTTTCTGAACCTCCTTCTGTTTCTTCTAAATTAATTTCTATTTTTTCTTCATCAAATTCTAATTTGTCAGAAACAAGAGTCAATATTTTTTTAAGTATTCTACTTATTAAAAAACCAATAAAAGGTATTTTATTGGCTACAGCCTCTGAAAGCATTGGAATAGTAACTATATGCAATATCCCTTTAAATAAAAGTGATAAAACATCTTTTTTATTCTCCTCTGTAATTTGATTATTTACACTTGATAAATCTTGTAAAGATAACTTCATGATATCTAAAGAATAATTTATAACCCTCCAAATATCATTTTTCATTTTAAATAATAGTAATAACAATCCTAGTGAAATTCCAGTTATAAGGAATAGTAATAGGCCTATTATTGTATAAAAAACATATTCTATATGTACTAAATTAAGTACGTAAAAACCAAAAATGTATATTAAAAAAGAGAAAAAAACAGGCCTAAACACCCAAGAAACAATATATGTAGGAAAAGATAATAACTCAGCAAAGCTAGAAGCTACTTCTTCATTTTTATATGTTTCTACATCAATTCCTAATTCATCTTTAATTTTTTCATGTAATATTCTTACATCCTTTTCAGTTCTTATTTTCATGTAACAAAATTATGAGATTACTCCAGAACCTAAAAGTTCTTCATTAGCATACCAAGCAACAAATTGTCCTTCTTGTATTGCAGATTGTGGATTTTCAAATTCAACAAACAAGCCATTTTCAACTTTATGTAAAATTGCTTTTTCTAATGGTTGACGGTAACGAATTCTTGCTTCAACTTCCATTGTTTCATCTACAGATAAGGCTATATCTTCTCGTACCCAATGTAGTTCTTCGTTAGACACAAATAAAACATTTCTATATAATCCTTTATGGTTTTTACCTTCTCCTGCATAAATTACATTTTCTGCTACATCAGTTTCTATTACAAACAAAGGTTCTTTAGTTCCACCTACAGCCAATCCTTTACGCTGTCCTTTTGTAAAATAATGCGCCCCTTGGTGTTTTCCTACCACTTTACCATCTGAAACAACATATTCATACTTTTTTGAACGGTGTTCTAATTCTTGTACTTTATTTTCAAATTGAGGTGCCGTACTTTTATACGCATTATATTCATCTGGTATTCTAACAATAACACCTTCTTTTGGCTGTAATTTTTGTTGTAAAAAATCTGGTAGCCTAACTTTTCCAATAAAGCATAAACCTTGAGAATCTTTCTTTTCTGCGGTAATTAAATCTGCTTCTTTTGCTATTGCTCTTACTTCTGGTTTTGTTAATTCACCTATTGGAAATAAAGCTTTTGTTAATTGTTCTTGAGATAATTGACATAAGAAATAAGATTGATCTTTATTAATATCCTTACCTGCTAATAATTTATATATCTTCTCTCCATTAATTGTTTCCTCTTCTTTTCTACAATAATGTCCTGTAGCTACATAATCAGCTCCTAGACTTAATGCAATATCCATGAAAACATCAAACTTTATCTCTCTATTACAAAGAATATCTGGATTTGGTGTGCGTCCTTTTTCGTATTCATTAAACATATAATCGACGATACGTTCTTTATATTGTTCACTTAAATCAACCGTTTGAAAAGGGATGCCTAATTTATCTGCAACGATCATTGCATCATTGCTATCTTCTAACCAAGGACATTCATCAGAAATGGTTACAGAATCGTCATGCCAATTCTTCATAAACAAACCAATAACATCGTATCCTTGTTCTTTTAATAAATAAGCAGTAACGCTACTATCTACTCCTCCAGAAAGTCCTACTACAACTCGTTTCATATTTGCTTTTAATTGAAGTGCAAATTTACGAATACCTTTTCAATTATTTTCTTTTTAAGATAGGAAGTAATTTGATTAAAAATCACCCGAAAAGGGTTAGTAACAACTTTTGTTTTATTTATATTTTTGCAAGTAAAAATTGTAGATACTTAATTTACTATAACTCTTATTATAAAGACTATTTTAAGTATAACAAAAAAATTAGCATTCATTAATTAAATTATTTACAGTATATAAAGTTTTTTTTTCTTCGTCTCCCCCGACGAAAAAGGGGTTAAAATTAATTTTAACCCCTTTTTATTTTAATTGTCTTCTATTTTATCTTTTTTAAGCATATTATTTTTAGGTCTTCCTTTTTCGGAAACTTCACCATCAATATAATATTCCCATTTTCCTTTTCTATTTCCATTTTCATAAAGTCCTTTTTCTTTTATAACTCCCTTTAAATCAAAATATTTTGCTTCTCCACTTAAAAGCCCAGTAACATAATTAACATCTTCTATTAAAATACCATCTTCTGTATAAATTTTTGAATTACCATCTTTCTTTCCATTCTTATACTCACTAACTTCTGTAAGCTTTCCATTACTGTAGTAATTTTTTAAAAGTCCATTTAATTTTCCATCTGCATAGTTTTCTTCAGAAAAAAGTCTTTTACCGTCAGAGAAATAATAGATCCACTTACCTACTCTCTTTTTTCCTATCATTTTTCCTTTTGTTTTTACTCTACTTTTACTATAAAACTTCACAGTAGCTGTATCTGATGTAGCAGAAAATACTTTAACAATACTAGGATAAGGAGAGCCTTCTTTGTAAAAAGTAAAAGTACCTACTTCTTTTCCGTTTTTAAATTTTCCTTTGTAACGAATATCTCCGTTGTTATAGTTTTTTTGCCAAATACCAGTTCTTTTTCCATTAGCATTTAACTGATTCAACTTTTGAGCTGAAACAGTTTTAAAAAATAGTATTGTAATTACAAAACTTAAAACAACTAACTTAGTTTCTTTTATCATTGTTTACACTTTTTGTCTTTATCTTTAGTAATTATGCTGTAAAAGTACATAAACCATACCAATATGAGTATTGATTTTTTAATTTCTGTTTTAAATAACATGAAAAACCCCAAAAAGATAAACCGTAATAATGCTGCAATTATTGTATTAGAACAGCCAAAATTAATAAAACACCTAGTAAGTATTACTTTTGAGGTAGATAATTTGCTCTCTATTAAGGCTGCATGGGTTTTAGAATGGATATGTACACATCATGGAATAAATTATGTATTACCTTATATTAATGAATTTACAGAAAACATTAAAAACCTTTATTTAGATAGTGCTACACGCCCTTGCGCCAAAATTTGTGAACATTTAGCTACTGCTTATACCAATAAACAAGATAATGAAACTAAAAGAACACTTACCAATACTCATATAGATTTAATTATAGAAACAGGTTTTGATTGGTTAATTACAGATCAGAAAATTGCTGTAAGAGCATATACTATGAATGCTTTATATTTATTTGGCTTAGAAAAAGATTGGGTTCATAAAGAATTACAGCATTTAATTTCTTCAAAAATTATACATGAAAGTAAAGGCTGTGAAGCTAGAGGTCGAAAAATATTAGCTTTAATTCATAAAATGAAAAAGGTATAGTTATTGATAACCTTCTTGAAATTAAATGCTATGAAAAAATTACTACTCTTTTCTATTGTTCTTATATTATTTAATTGTTCTAAAAAAATTGACGCAAAAGATTTACAAGGTGTTTGGTGGTCTTCAGGAAATAACGAATCTAAAGGTTTTTATCCTGAATTAGTTTTTGATAATGATTCTATTGTAATTATTAATAATTTTGGAATGCCTCATTTTGGTAAATATCTTTTAAAATATGATAGCATTTTTATGAAAATTGATAATGCATCTTTAGGATTGAATATAAATTATAAGAAACAAGATTCAACATTAAATATAAATGGTGAAAACTATTGGAAACGCTACAATACTCTTCAAAAAAAGCAAAAAAAAATTCATTTAATCAATTTAAAATCTAAAAATGAGATTCATATTGATAGCTTAAATGGAAGTATTTTAAAAGCAATTAAAAATAATAAAGGAGAACTAAAGGTCATATTAAACGATAAAACTACAAATATTAATGAAATTCCTAATTTCATGATTCGTTGTACTGATGGTAAAAACTATTACTTAAAACCTAATATAATTATTGGTTCTGGTATCAACCTCACTGATTTAAAAAAGATTTATATAGAACTATTTAATGTCAATTATACTATAATACGTTTATTGACTTATGAAAATTTTCAATCTCAATCTTTTTATTATTATAATAAAAAGATAGCTTTTTTTCGTGATGAGATTTCTATAAATATCCCTCCTTCTGAATTTGATCTTTATAAAAAAGAATTTATTCAGAAGTTCAACCCGAAATTACTATCTATAAAATCTAAAAGTGATTTTAAAAAATTAAAAGAAATAATACCTAATACTCGTTATTTAATAAGCATCGATATTAATTTACCAATTAAAGATTACTTGCATTTAACTCAAGAATTAAATAGTATTAAAAAGGTTAAAAAAGTAAAAATTCGTACAGAAATTATTAAATTAATATAATAGCATGAACTAATTATTTTACTAATACATCCTTTTAATTCTTCAATACTTTCTGATAAAATGAATAATTCCAATAATCTGGTTTAACTTTAATAGTATCAATTGTTTTTTCTATTTCCTTAAAATGTGTTGACTCTTTTATTTCCTTGCTTTTAGTTATAATATGATAAAAATTGGAGTTATTTTTTATAACCTCTTTTTCATTTATTTCTCTAATATTTAAACTCCCATCTTTCTTAAAAGAAAAAGTAGTTTTCTCATGACCTAATCGACCTACTTGTCTTTCGAAAATTAATTTTTCTTGAATACTATCTATTTTTAATACACCATGAGCTAAATATTCTAAATAGTCAAAAGATTTATTTTGTTCATTATATATATAAATAGTAGGTCTGTAATTAGGGCCTAAAATAAAATCTTTTTTACCATCGAAGTTAGCATCAATAAATTTACCATGTTCTTTTTTACCACTTTCTAAATACTCTAATTTTATAATAGTTTGATCAAATATATCCTCTTCATTTTTTAATATAATTTCTTCTTTTTCTAAATCTACTAAATTATAATTTGTTACGTCTGCTCCTTCTATAACTCCTTTTTTTTCTGGCTTTTTATAAGAAAACTCCCAAGAGTATTTTCTTTCATTTATTATAAAAGGAGGACTGTAAATACGCCCTCTATCAAATAAAAAATAATTAAACAAACTCCCTATTTTACTATAATCATATTTACTTTTATGTATTTTTTCTCTCATACTAGAAAGTTCTTTATAATTTATTCCCTTTTTGTAATCAACATTCTTTTGTTTTTCTTTTAAAGTAAGATCTATATATTCATTATAATATTTGCTCCAAAGAGCTTCATGAAGTAAAGGATATGAATAATTATAACTATCTAATAAATATTTTCCTTTTTTAAAGATTAATGAATCTATTGTATAACTCAGTTTAGGGGTTTTGTCTTCTTTATGTCTTCTTTTAAAATAGAGCAACATAGTATCATTTTCTTTTACAATTTTTCTAATTAAGTTTTCTCCATATCCTTTAAAAGAAAAGTAACTAGTTGAATCATTCATTTTAATTCCAAATTCTTGATGATTTGTAATATCATTATTTTTGTCGTCTAATAATTTAAAATTATTTTTAATTGATTCAATATCCTCAGCTATCTTATTTTTTTCATTAAATAATTTGAAAGTAACAATTCTTTCTTGCTCATTAGTTCTTGAACAACTATAAATTATAGATATTAAAAACAGTAACAGACCATATTTTTTAAATGCATTATTTTTCATTTACACTCGTTTTTAAATAATTGAACTATTGGTTCTCTTTGTACCAAATTTTAATCAGTTCTTTTACTTCTTCAATCGTTAATTTTTCTTTTGATTTTTTTAATTTACTTTCTAAGTATAATTTTAAATTAAATGCATTGTTTTTTTCTTCAATAAGAAACCCTTCAAAAGGTTTCCCTTGTTCATTATACCTTATTTGTGTGATATAATCTATACCATCAGGTTTTACTCCTGTTCCCTTAAATTTTAAAAAAGTTGATTTCACAGTATTTTTAAGCGGTAATTGCAAGTAAATTTTTACCAAAAAATCATTTCTAGATTCTCTATAATTTAATTTACTCATTTTATCTACCGCTTTTTTAGAAAGTCTCCATGTAATTTTCTTTTTCAAAATACCTTTGTCTAAATAAAAAACTACTTGTTGATTAACTAATGAGTTTCCTTTTCTTTTTCGTTGATCTATTACTTCTCCTTTATACAATAAAGAAATATTTTGCTTATCAACAATAATTTTTAAATTAGTATTTTGAGCTTCGAAAACCCCCATTCCTTCATCTGTTTTTTTGATAATAATATTATTTCCATAATGCATAGCAAAAACCCAAAGACTTATTGCGTTAATCTCACCTTTTTTTAAAATACTAGTACTATAACCACTATCTATATGAGTATACTCAACTCCTGTATAAATTTTATTGTCTTTGTAAATTGATTTAAAAGGAATTGTTATTTGATTAAAATGTTCTTTTAATTCTTCTTCTGTTTTAAGACCAGAAAGTCCTTTAGAATATTGATACTTTTTAACACCGTTCTCGTAATAATCAAGAATTGCAAATTCAAAACCTTCTCTTAAAAAATAACCTTGATATGGTTTGTCATTTCTATAACTTCCTTCTTGTTTTGTTTTACCATTAATCGTGTAAAATGAATATTCTACACCAACTTTAACATCATTCTCATAAATTTCAAAAAAATGAATTCCTCTTATTTTATTTCTAACTTTTTTTCTTATTAATTGTCCGTTTTCATAAATAAAAACAGTTTTGTCTTTGTCTAATAATTTTCCTTTAAAAGGAACTCCTTTTTTATAATATAAAATATAAGAAGTTTTTGTTTTATGATCATAATCATAATTTTCACCTTCTTTTACTCCATTACGAGCATAATAATATGCTAGTGGCTTTGCATCTTCTAATCGTTTAAAGATTTGTTTTCCTTCTTCTTTACCATTTTTAAAAGTAGAAACCTTACTACAAACCCAACCATGAACTTCAGCCTCACTAATAAAAATTCCTTCGTGTTTTTTTCCTTTTACATAAATTCCTTTTCCAACAGTTTTATTTCCTAATTTAATTTCTTCTTCTCTTTTTACTCCTAAATCATATTTAGAAATATAATTTAAGCCTCTTTTTTTCTTTACAAAAGTTCCTTGAAATGGTTTGTTATTTTTGTTTATTCCAGAATAAAGAATACTTCCATCTCGATTGTAAAAATATTCGCTTCCTTCTAACATTCCTTTTTTTATTTTTTGTGAATGTTTAATAGAAGTTACATAACCACAATAAGTACCTGAATAAAAAGAACTTTTATAACCGTCTTGATTTTTTAATTGCAGATTACTTTTAATTTCTCTTAGTTTATTGCCCTTTTTATCGTAATAAATTTCCTTAACTTCATTACCTAATATCTCTTTTTCATATGCTTGTTGTGTACTATTTTCATAATAGAGTTGTTCTTTAATTTTTATTCCGTTTTTATAGGTAATAAAACACTGAGTAGTTCCCTCATATGGTTTTCTATTTTTATAAATTATAGTTGAAGAAAGCTTTCCTGATTCAGTAAAAAAATGTGCTTCTCCATCTCTAGAATGATCTTCATAATTAACTATTAGTTTTACATTTCCATTTTCATAAAATTCTTTACGTAGTCCTTGTAAATTACCGTCTCTATAATTACTTAGTATTTGTAAATTACCATTTTCATAAAACCATTTTACTTCTCCTTGCAAAAAATCTTCATTATCTTTATCTGCCCAACCTATCATTTGTGGTTTACCAGAGATATAATAATCTTTAATTAAAATTAAATTGTTCTTTGTTTCAAGAGGTAAACTTCTATAATAAAAAGCCTTATCTTTTGTTGTTTCATTCCACTCTTTATCAAAAAAAACTATTTTTTTTACCTGACTACTAGCGTAATGAGAAATAAAAAGAAAAATTAAAATTCCCAAATAATTAAAAGACGTTTTAATATTTTTTTTTATCATCATAATTTAAATTTCTTTGTTTTTATGAATACTAGTATATATTCATAAACAAAAGTATCTATTCTTTATAAGCTCTTTTAAACGGAGTTTATATTCGTGACTCCCAAATGTATATTTGGCAGCATTTTAAACTTAAATTTCATTAATAAACTACATATTCTTTGTTTTATAATCTAATTTAGAAGTAAAAGTTAAAATCATTCGGAAAGTATTTCACTACACCTGAAAAGAAATTATACATTAAAAGTCAAACTTATTTTAGATTCAAAATAATATTAATCTAAAAAAATAAATATTATGTTAAAAAAAGTTTTAAAATTAAATGGAGTTCAAGAGTTAAACAATAATGAACAAAAACAAACAAAAGGTGGTCATGTTGGAGGTATTGGAAATTCAAATCCTAATATATCATGGAAATGTTATAGAAACAATTCAGGAAATAGATTTTTTATATCACCTGTAGATTTAAATTCACCTACAACAGTTTGTTATCCTATTAGTAATGGTGATAGTGCTCCTTCTCATCCTGTAGGTCCAACAGTATCAAAACCTATGTAAAATAAAAAAGGCGAGCCAAAAATTTGGTTCGCCTTTTTGAACTATTCAATGTTAGTCGGTTTCCGATATCCTGCAAAAGGCTGTTTTAACAATTCTTTTAAATTTGAATTTTTTTCAGCATCAGGGAATGTATCTACTCCATAAACTATTTTTTCTCTATCTAATTTCATGTAAGTTCCGAACATACGATCCCAAATAGAAAAAATATTTCCAAAATTACTATCTGTATAAGGTAATAAATTATGATGATGTACTTTATGCATATCTGGTGATACCAAAACATAACTTATTATTTCATCTAATTTTTTTGGCATTTTAATATTAGCATGCGTTAATTGTGTAAAAATAACTGACATCGATTGGTATAACATTATTATATAAATAGGAGTACCAACCAAAAACACACCTATTAATGTAAAAATAAAACGAATTACACTTTCTATAGGATGATGCCTATTTCCTGTAGTAGTATCAACTTCATGGTCTGTATGATGTACCAAATGTACCATCCATAATGGTTTTACTTTATGCTCAACTAAATGTGCTAAGTATGCGCCAAAAAAATCTAATAATAACACTCCTAAAACTACATATAACCATATCGGCATTTTGGGTAACCAATTAATAAATCCAAAATTAGTTATGCTCACCCAGTCTGACGTTTTTAATAATAAAAAAGCCAATACAAAATTAATAACAATAGTGGTTGCTGTAAAAAATAAATTGGGTCCTGCGTGCTTCCATTTTTTGTAATTAAATTGAAATAAAGGAAAAGCACTTTCTAGTAACCAAAAAAAAGTGATTCCTCCTATTAAAATAAGACTTCTGTGACTAGAAGGAATAGTAGCAAAATAATTAATAATAGTTTCCAATATGTAATATTTTTGATTAAAAATAGAAAAAATAATCAACTTAAATTACATCTACTATTTATCTTTTAGTACTTCCTCCTAATGGTAAACGTTTTTTTAATTCTTCAACAATTCTATAGGTTGCCGGACAAATTTCTGTGTTTTTTATAGTTAAATCGGATATACTAGCAAATTTTTTACGATCGGTATGTGGATATTCTGCACATGCTTTAGGACGAACATCATAAATAAAACAAGAATTGTCTCGTTCATCTAAAAAAGTACAAGGAGCAGATTTTAACACCATAAAATCATCAGAATCTCTTTCTAAATATTGGCTTACAAAATCACGAACTTTCATTTTTAAATACTTAGAAATTCGTTCAATATCTTTCTCAGTAAAAATAGGACTCGTTGTTTTACAGCAATTTCCACATGTTAAACAATCCGTTTTTTCAAACTCATTATCATGTAATTCATGCATTAATAAATCTAACCGTTTTGGCGTTCTTCTTTTTAAACGTTGAAAATACTTCTTATTTTCTTCTAACTTTTCTGCCGCCAATTCCGTTAAGTTCTCCAAATCTTTATCCATGCTACAAAACTACATTAATATGAATTGAGAATCAATCTAAAAAACAAATAAAATTATGTAATTTTGTTGCTAGATTTTTATTAAAATTAAATCAACTAATGGGTATACAATCGTTACTAGAAGCGAAGGTTAAAGAAGGCTTTTTAAAATTATATGAAATAGAAATACCTTCTGTAGAATTTCAAGCAACTCGAAAAGATTTTGAAGGAGACATTACAGTCGTTGTTTTTCCTTTATTACGTTATAAAAAAGGAAATCCGGTACAAATTGGTAACGATTTAGGAAATTACTTAGTCGAAAATATTGAAGAAATAAATAGCTTTAATGTTGTTAAAGGTTTTTTAAATTTAGTGGTTAATGATACTTTCTACATCAACTTCTTTAACACCATAAATACCAATGAAACGTATGGTTTCTCTGAAAAAGTTGAAGACGTTCGTATGGTGGAGTACTCTTCTCCTAATACCAATAAGCCTTTACATTTAGGTCATGTTAGAAATGTTTTATTAGGATATTCAGTAGCTGAAATTTTAAAAGCTGCAGGACATAAAGTATACAAAACTCAAATTATTAACGATAGAGGTATTCATATATGTAAATCTATGCTTGCTTGGAAACGTTTTGGAAATGAAGAAACTCCAGAATCAACAGGTTTAAAAGGTGATAAATTAGTTGGTAATTATTACGTAAAATTTGATCAAGAATATAAAAAAGAGATAGCTACTCTTATTGCCTCAGGTAGTTCTGAAGAAGATGCAAAAAAACAAGCTCCTTTATTTTTAGAAGCACAAGAAATGCTACGTAAATGGGAAGCCGGTGATGAAAAAACTGTTAGTCTTTGGAAAACCATGAACGGTTGGGTATACAAAGGATTTGATGTTACTTATAAAAATATTGGAGTAGATTTTGATAAATTATATTATGAAAGTGATACTTACTTATTAGGGAAAGATATTATTGAAGAAGGATTAAAAAATAACGTCTTTTATAAAAAAGAGGATGGTTCTGTTTGGTGCGATTTAACAAAGGATGGTATAGATGATAAACTAGTGTTACGTTCTGACGGAACAGCTGTTTATATGACACAAGACATAGGAACTGCTATTCAGCGAGCAAAAGATTTCACCAATTTAAATGGAATGGTGTATACGGTTGGTAATGAACAAGATCACCATTTTAAAGTTTTATTCTTAATCTTAAAAAAATTAGGGTACTCTTGGGCAGATCAATTACATCATTTAAGCTACGGAATGGTAGATTTACCTTCTGGTAAAATGAAATCTCGTGAAGGAACCGTAGTAGATGCTGATGACTTAATGGATGAAATGACTAATACAGCTCGTGAAATTTCACAAGAATTAGGTAAACTAGAAGGCTACTCAAACGAAGAAAAAGAATCTCTTTATAAAATTATTGGTTTAGGTACTTTAAAGTATTTCATCTTAAAAGTAGATCCTAAAAAGAGAATTTTATTTGATCCTAAAGAATCTGTAGACTTTCAAGGAAATTCAGGACCGTTTATTCAAATGGCATATGCGAGAGTTCAATCTATTTTAAGAAAGTCTTCTTTTGATTATACAGGAACTATAACTGGTATTGAATTACATGAAAAGGAAAAGGAATTAATTAAACAATTAGAACTGTATCCTGAAGTAATTCAACAAGCAGCTAAGAGTTATTCTCCTGCAATAGTAGCAAATTATACATTTGATTTGGTGAAAGAATTTAGTTCTTTTTATCAAAATGTGTCTATTTTAGGAGAAGAGAATCAAGATAAAAAGGTCTTTAGAGTTCAATTAGCTAAAAAAGTGGCTGATACCATAAAATCTGCATTTAATTTATTAGGAATTGATGTTCCTGAAAGAATGTAATAATTAATATTATTATTTGGTAATTTGAAAAGATAAACATGGATATAATAAAAAAATTCACCCTTATAATAGTTGTATTTATAACAATAAATGTTCTTTCTCAGAATAAATACAAAGAGGCTAAAATTTTACTAAAAGATAGTATTGAAGTATCTGGGCTTGCAAAAATATCTGGTAATATTATAAAATTCAAGAAATCAAAAAAAGATAAAAAGAAGAAATATAACTACAGAAAAGCGATGAAATTGACCTTTAAAAATGGGGATCAACATGTATTTAAAATTTCTAATGGTAAAATTATTTTACCTAAAATAGAAACTCTTGGAAAAATTAGCTTATTTAGTATTCAAAAAACTGTTACTAATTTTGATTTTGATCATACTGGAAATAACACTCCTCCAAGGTCAAATGGTTCCAATACTTTTACTATTTATTATTTTGGAAGAGATAATTCATATTCAGTTACAGCTCTTAGAAATAAAAAAAGTGACGAAAAAATATATAATGAATTTTTTAAAAATTGTAAAGTATTTGTAGACCTTTCTTTAGAAGAAAAGCAAAAGTTTAATGGAATGAAAGGAACTGTAGAATTTTATAATGAAAACTGTAAATAAACAACTAAAAGATTAAACACTATAAAACATGAAATACGACGTACTAGTAATTGGAAGTGGTCCTGGTGGTTATGTAACTGCAATTAGAGCCTCTCAATTAGGATTAAAAACTGCAGTAATAGAAAAAGAAAGTTTAGGTGGTATTTGCTTAAACTGGGGATGTATTCCTACCAAAGCTTTATTAAAATCGGCACAAGTATATGACTATTTAAAACATGTAGATGCTTATGGTTTAAAAGCAGAAGCTATTGATAAAGATTTTAACGCGGTTATTAAACGTAGTCGTGGTGTTGCTGAAGGAATGAGCAAAGGAGTTCAATTCTTAATGAAAAAGAATAAAATCGATGTTATTAATGGTTTTGGTAAAATAAAAACAGGTAAAAAAGTAGATGTAACTGCTGAAGATGGTACTGTTACAGAATATACTGCAAACCATATTGTTATTGCAACAGGTGCTCGTTCTCGTATATTACCAAGTTTACCACAAGATGGTAAAAAAGTAATTGGGTATCGTCAAGCTATGAATTTACCAACGCAACCTAAATCTATGATTGTAGTAGGTTCTGGTGCCATTGGTGTAGAATTTGCTCATTTTTACAATGCAATGGGTACTGAAGTAACTATTGTTGAATATATGCCTAATATTGTGCCTGTAGAAGATAAAGATGTTTCTAAACAAATGGAACGTTCTTTTAAGAAAGCTGGTATTAAAGTAATGACAAATTCTTCTGTAGAATCTGTTGATACTTCTGGTGATGGTGTTAAAGCAACTGTTAAAACAAAAAAGGGAGAAGAAGTTTTAGAAGCTGATATTGTTTTATCTGCTGTTGGTATTAAAACAAATATTGAAAACATCGGTTTAGAAGATGTTGGAATTATAACAGATAGAGACAAGATTTTGGTAAATGATTTTTATCAAACTAATATTCCTGGATATTATGCTATTGGAGATGTTACTCCTGGTCCTGCCCTAGCTCACGTTGCTTCAGCAGAAGGAATTACTTGTGTTGAAAAAATAGCTGGTTTACATACGGAAGCTATTGATTATGGAAATATTCCTGGTTGTACTTATGCTACTCCAGAAATTGCTTCTGTAGGTTTAACTGAAGAAAAAGCAAAAGAGCAAGGATATGACATTAAAGTAGGAAAGTTTCCTTTCTCTGCTTCTGGTAAAGCAAAAGCTGCAGGTACTCCTGAAGGTTTTGTAAAGGTAATTTTTGATGCTAAATATGGCGAATGGTTAGGTTGCCATATGATTGGTGCTGGTGTAACCGACATGATTGCTGAAGCTGTTTTAGGTAGAAAATTAGAAACTACTGGTCATGAAGTATTAAAAACAATTCACCCTCACCCAACAATGAGTGAAGCGGTTATGGAAGCTGTTGCAGATGCTTATGATGAAGTTATTCATTTATAAAATACATCTTATAAAAAATAAAAACCTCGCTATTAGCGAGGTTTTTTTTATATTTAAGGAAATTAAAAAGAATTAAAATGAAAGCAAAATATCAAAGTGTTTTAAATTTAGGAGAAGAACTAGCTATTAAAAATGGTGATGTAAAGGAAGAAAACGGTGTTTTACATGTTACAGGAACTGCAAAAACACCCTATGAGAAAAATCTTATTTGGGATGAAATTAAAAAAGCTGGTGGTGAAGAACCAACAGATATCATTGCAAATATTTCAGTAGAGGATACTACAATTTTTGCTAACCATACTGTACAAGGTGGAGAAACCTTAGGTAAAATAGCAAAGCATTATTATGGAAATGCAGCAAAATATAATACTATTTTTGAAGCTAACACAAATATTCTGAATTCTCCTGATGTTATTCAACCTGGTCAAGAGTTAGTAATTCCTAATATTTAAACTCTAATCTATTAATAAAATAAAAAACCTCGCTGTTAGCGAGGTTTTTTGTATTTAAAATTTATGTTTTAATCTAATTTTAGATTAATTAGAACTTATATGTTAATCCTAAATTAATACTAGATAAATTTAAGTTAAGTCCAAAGTTACTTGTAGAGTTACTAGCTCCTTCTACTTTACTATTAGAATAAGATAAAGATCCTACAGATGCTCTTAATGCAAATGATTCAGAAACAAAATAGTTTACTCCTGGTGCAACTGCAATAGCAAAAGCATTTGTATCAGGTGTATTTTCTTCTCCTATAGTAGCATACGAAATTCCGGCTCCTACAACAAATGAAAATTGATTACTTGGAGTAAAGAAATAAATTCCATTTAAATTTACACCGAAAGTATTAGTATCAACAACATCTCCAATAAATCCATCAAATCTTTCTTCTGAACCAATAGTTAAACCTAATTCAATTGCTATATTTTCTGTAACAAAATAACCAACAGAAGGTGAAATAACATAATTTGTAAAACTAACATCGCTTCCTGAGTTTGAGTTATTACTAAACCCTACAGTACCTGAAATATAAATATCCTTTTTTTCAAAACCTCCTACAGTTTCTTTTTCTTGTGCTGTAACATTTGTTAAACCTAATACTGCAACACATGCAAATAATAATTTTCTCATAATTTATTTTTTAATTTTAAGCGTGCGAAACTATAGAACTATTTTTACTAAAAAAAAGAAAACAACTATAATTTTATAAAGCGTTTAATTGTTAAAATTGACTATCTTATTAGAAAAATAATTTATTCATGTATATATTTCATTATATAACATCACTTTATCTCATTTCCTTAAATTTATCTTAAAATTTGTTAAGAAAAAATAATTACAATTAGCTTCAAAAAAATAGCTTTTCTATTATAAAAAGAGTAAAACAGCAGCTAATTTAAAATTGTTCTTTTGGTTTTAACGACTCATTAACTCGTAAGCTGCAATAAATTCTTACTTTTGAAGAAATATGTATGGTTTTATGAAGAATTTATTACTAGCTTTTACTTTACTTTTTATTTCTCAATCTACACTCTCTCAAAATTTATCAAAGTATAAAGGAGAAAAAGATAAAACACATAATTTAATTCATACGAAACTTAAAGTAGACTTTGATTTTCAAAAACAAACAATGAATGGTGAAGAATGGGTTACTGCTAAGCCTCATTTTTATGCAATTAATAAATTTGTTTTAGATGCCAAAGCAATGCTAATTCATTCTGTATCTTTAAATAATCAAACATTAGACTATAATTACGATGGCTATAAATTAAGTATAGATTTACCTCGTAAATTTAAACGTGATGAACAATTTACTATTTACATAAAATATACTGCACAACCTGAGAAAGTAAAACAAAAAGGTAGCAAAGCAATTACAGCTGCTAAGGGTTTGTATTTTGTAAATCCAACAGGATTAGATAAAAAGAAACCAACTCAAATTTGGACTCAAGGTGAAACTGAAGCTAGTAGTTGCTGGTTTCCTACTATTGATGCTCCAAATCAAAAGACTTCTCAGGAATTATATATTACAGTTCCTCAAAAATTTGTTACGCTTTCAAACGGAAAATTAGAAAAACAAACCACAAATAACAACGGAACTAGAACTGATTACTGGAACTTTACCCAAAAACATGCTCCGTATTTATTTTTTATGGGAATTGGGGAATATGAAATTGTAAAAGATACTTATAAAAACATTCCTGTTAATTATTATGTAGAAAAAGAATATGCGCCTTATGCAAAAGATATCTTTGGAAATACTCCAGAAATGCTTCAATTCTTTTCAAAGATTACTGGAGTAGAATATCCTTGGAATAAATACGCTCAAATTGTAGGTAGAGATTATGTAAGTGGTGCCATGGAAAACACTACAGCTGTTATTCATGGAGAAAAAGCATATCAAACTCCTGGACAATTAATTGATGAAAACATACAAGAAAACACAATTGCTCATGAAGCTTTTCATCATTGGTTTGGTGATTTAGTAACCGCAGAAAGCTGGAGTAACTTAACGGTTAATGAAAGTTTTGCTAATTATAGTGAATATTTATGGTTAGAACACAAGTATGGAAAAGACTACGCAGATGCACATTTATTTGAGGACATTCAAGCATATAAAAACGGTCAGAATTCTGATAAACACTTAGTGCGTTTTTATTATGATGATAAAGAAGATATGTTTGATGCTGTAAGCTATAACAAAGGTGGTGCTATATTACATATGCTTAGAAATTATCTAGGAGATGAAGCTTTTTATGCTGGTTTAAAAAAATATTTAACGGTGCATAAATATAGTACAGGAGAAGCACATCAACTTCGGTTAGCTTTTGAAAGTGTAAGTGGTAAAGATTTAAATTGGTTTTTCAATCAATGGTATTTTGGTAAAGGACATCCTGAATTAGATATTTCTTATGATTATAATGATTTAAGAAAAACAGTAACTCTTAATATATATCAAACCCAAGATCAAGAATTTCATTTTCCGTTAGCTATTGATATTCATGAGAAAAACAATACTTCTAGACATCATATTTTTGTAAAAGGTAAAGAATCTTCTTTTACATTTCCGTATACTTCTCAACCAAAATTAATTCAAATTAACGCTGATGGTGTACTTCTTTGTGAACTAAATGAAAACAAAGTACTTAGTGATTATATTTTTCAATTAAAAAACGCTAAAAATTACATCCATAAAAGAGAGGCTTTATTAGAAGTTGCTAAACAACAACAAAATGACAATAAAGCTTTTAATGCCATAGCTTCTGCTATTAATGATTCTTTTTATAAAATACGAAAACTAGCATTAGAAAACATTAATTTAATTAATAAAAACGTTAAAAGGAGAGTTATTGAAAACATAAAAACAATTGCTAATAACGACCCTAAAACATTGGTACAAGCTGCTGCAATAGAAACCTTAGGTAAACTTACTGAACCAGAGTTAAAACCTATTTTTGAAACTGCTTTAAAAAGCAAATCTTATTCTGTAATGGGAAAAGCACTAGTTGCTCTTTATTATGTAGACAAACCTTTGGCTATCCAAAAATCAAAAGAATTACCTATAGAAGTCAAAAAAATTATAGCAACTCCTTTAACTCGTATCTATTTAGAAGAAAAAGATGAAAGTGAGTTAACTTTTATTGCTGGTAATGTTGTTTCTGGTATGTTTTTAAGTCAAGATAAGAAAATTCAGAGTTTGTATAAAAAAGCATACGATAAAATAGCAAAAAGTAATAACACAGAAGCTATTCAAAATTTGGTAGATGACATTGTTATTAAAGGTAAACAATACCAACAATATGGTTTTAATAACGTAGGTATCGATTTAATGCGCAGTATGGTACAAACTCAAAAATCTGCTAATAAATCTAATGAAATTAAACATATCGCTATTATTAAAGATGCGATGGCTAGATTATTACAATAGTTTTTTAAATTATTTCTTATTTTAAATATTTTTTATGGAAAAGATAAATCCAATACAATTAGAAATACAACCTATTAGAAAAGTAAAATTGCCTTTTAAAATAGTAGCTTTTATATTAACTCTCATTTTTGTTTTTAATCCTTTATATGATTTAATAGATATTTTTAATAAGAGTTTTCCTCATGGATGGTGTTGCCAACCTTTTATCTGTACCTCTTATCTTAATCAATATCATTTCTTATAATGGATTTATTTAACCAACATAACCAATTAACAAACTTACTACCTAAAGAAGGTACTGTTAATTATTATGGAAATGTTTTTAATAGAAATGAAGCTGATTTTTATTATGAGCATTTATTAAATACTATTGAATGGAAGAATGATGAAGCTTTCATTTTCGGAAAATTAGTAATCACAAAACGAAAAGTGGCTTGGTATGGAGAAAAACCTTTTAAATATTCTTATTCAAATACTACTAAAACTGCACTCCCCTTTACCAAAGAGTTAATACAAATTAAAAGTTTTATAGAACAACAAACTAATGAAACCTATAATTCTTGCCTTTTAAACTTATATCATGATGGTTCTGAAGGCATGGCATGGCATAGCGATGGTGAAAAAGATTTAAAAAAGAATGGTGCCATTGCTTCTGTAACTTTCGGTTCTGAAAGAAAATTTGCTTTTAAAAATAAGCACAACAAAGAGGTTGTTTCTTTAATATTACAGCATGGTTCATTACTAGTTATGAAAGATGAAACACAAACCAATTGGCTACATCGCTTACCTCCTACTAAAAAAACACATAGACCAAGAGTTAATATTACTTTTAGAACAATTGAAAAACATTAACTTACTTCATTACTTTTAAAAATACTATAAATAAAAGTAACTTTACGATTTAAAAAAAAGATATGTTAGCTATGAAATACAAATATATTTTAATAACCTGCACTTATAAATTGAAATCTTGTTTTTTAAAACAAGATATTATATTGCTAAATAAAATAGAAATTTAATAGGTTAGTAATACATCCAATTTTATTAAATTATAAAATATGAATATTTTAGTTACAGGCGCAACTGGTTTTTTAGGTAGTAGAATTGTACAAGCTTTATTACAAAAATATAATGTGGAAAAAATACTTGCTACGGGAAGAAAATTCAATACATATAATCAAGCTATTTCTTCTCCTAAAATCAACTATGTATTAGGTGATTTAACAGATAAATCTTTTGTAAAAAAGCTTTTTAAATCTCCTATTGATATTGTTATAAACTGCGCTAGTTTATCTTCTCCATGGGGAACTTATGATACTTTTTATAAAGCAAATTGTACTACCCAAAGTAATTTAATTGAGGGAGCTAAAAAATCGAAAATTAAACGATTCATTTATATATCAAGCCCTAGTATTTATTTTGATTTTAAAAATACTATAAACGTAAACGAAGCATCTGTATTACCCAAAAAACTGGTTAATAATTACGCTGTTACAAAGGTAGAAGCAGAAAAAATGATTACTGCATCTGGTTTAGAATATGTTATTCTAAGGCCAAGAGCACTTACAGGAGCTGGAGATACTGTTATTATGCCTCGAATGATACGAAGTTATGAAGAAAAACGATTAAAAATTATTGGTTCTGGAGAAAATAAAGTTGATTTAACCTCTGTTTCTAATTTTGTAGATGCTATTTGGCTAGCTATTAATACAGATACTATAAACTGTAACACCGATTATAACATAACAAATGGTGCCCCTATAAAATTATGGGATGCTATTAATTATATGTTAGAAAAATTAGGTTATAAAAAGATTACAAAAAAAATGCCTGCATCAATGTTATACAAAATTGCATACTTAATGGAAATTAAGGCCAAATATATTACTCCAAAAAAGGAGCCTATTTTAACAAGATATTCTGTTGGTATTTTAGCTAATTCTGTTTGGTTTGATATTTCTAAAGCAAAGAATAAATTAGGATATATACCAAAACAATCTACACAAGAAGCAATGGATGAATTTTTAGAATGGCATTTAAAAAACAATACAAAATGACTGTAGATTTAAAAATAAGTAAAGCAGGACATTGTGTAGCTGGTGGACATCATGCAGAACAAGGAGCTTCTAAAAAAAACATTCAATTTAATGCATTGTTTGCTTTAATAAAACACCCAGAAAAAGGATATATACTATTTGATACAGGGTATTCTGAACGCTTTTTTAAAGCTACTAAAAAATTTCCTTATCAAATATATGGGGCTATTACTAAAGTTACTGTAAATAAAAAAGAGGAAGTGATTCATCAATTAAAAACTATTGGAATTACTGCAAATGAAATAAAATATATTATTATTTCACATTTTCATGCCGACCATATTGGCGGTTTAAAAGATTTTCCAGAAGCGCAGTTTATATGTACCAAAATTGGTTACAAAGATGTGAAAGGAAAATCGGGGTTTTCTGGTTTAAAAAAAGCTTTCATGCCTACTTTAATGCCTGATGATTTTGAAAATAGATGCCAATTTATAGAAATAGAAACAGCAACTAATGTACATTCTGATTTAGGAAAAATGATTGATCTTTTTAATGACGGTACTATAAAGATATGCGCATTAGATGGTCATGCTTTGGGTATGATTGGTATTTTGGTAAAAACAAATGAAAGAAAAGTCTTTTTAGTTTCAGATGCTGCTTGGTTAAAAAGTAATTTTCAGGATTTAAAATTACCACATCCTATTGTAAAGCTTTTTTTTAACTCTTGGAGTGATTTTAAAGAAAGTTTGAATCGTATTCATGCGTTTTATAAAAACAACCCTAAAACATTAATCATTCCTAGTCATTGTATGGAAACTTATACGGAATTACCGCAAGATATAAAATGGAAACATGAAGCATTTTAAATTATACATCTTATTCTATTTTGTTCGTCACAGATTAAATAGATTGTTTAGATCTAATCGTCCTTCAAAAAAAAGGATTCGTAAATGGAAAAACAACTTAAATAAATCTTCGTTTTATAATAAAAATTTGTTGTCTTATCCTATTATGAATAAACAATTGTTTATGGATAATTTTGATGCTATAAATACGGTTAATATTACCAAAAAAAAAGCTTTTGAAGTGGCTTTAAAAAGTGAAACTACAAGAGATTTCAATCCTACTATTGGAGATATAAGCGTAGGGTTATCCTCTGGTACAAGTGGTAATAAAGGGATATTTTTGGTCAGTCCTAAAGAAAGAGCAATGTGGGTGGGTGCTATTTTAGATAGAGTTATTGGTTTTTCTTTTAGAAAACGAAAAATCGCTTTTTTTTTAAGAGCAAATAACAATTTGTATGAGTCTGTAAAATCAAAAATACTTGCATTTCATTTCTTCGATATTATAAAACCTATGGAAGATAATATTACAGAATTAATTAAAATTAAACCTAATATATTAATAGCACAACCTTCTGTATTAAATGAAATAGCTAAACATTTTGAAAAAAATAATATCAGTTTAAAATTTGATAAAATTATAGCAGTAGCAGAAGTTTTAGAACAAGATCAAAAAAAGTACTTTGAAAAAGTGTTTTCTCAAAAAATAGCACAGGTTTATCAAGCTACAGAAGGCTTTTTAGCGCATACTTGTAAAGAAGGAAAATTACATTTTAATGAAGATTGGCTTACCATTGAAAAAAAATATATTGATGGTAAAAAAGATAGGTTCCATCCTATTATTACAGATTACATGAGATTTTCTCAACCATTGGTTAGATATGAATTAAATGATATTATTCATGAGGGAAAACCCTGTAAATGTGGATTAAAATCTACCGTGATCGATCGAATTGAAGGACGTTCTGATGATGTTTTTACTTTTAACCTCAATAATAAAGAAATTGTTATATTCCCTGATACCATTCGTAGAGCAATTATTAGTGTTAGTAATGAAATTCATAATTATAAAGTAACTCTTATAAATGAAAATACAATTACGTATGCTATAGAAGTTAACAATGGTTTTGATAAAAAAGAAATTAGTAAAAAAGTAAAAAGTGCACTTCTTCATATATTCAACAAAAAGAATATAAAAAACGTAGTTCTAAATGAAGGAATTATTGAAGTGAATACTATGAATAAATTTAAAAGAATAGCGAATGAAAGTAATAAGACCTTTTAAAATTATTGGCCTTGGTAAGTTTTTACCAAAAAAGATGGTGACTAATGCTGAATTAGAAGATCAATTAAAGATTTCTAAAGGCTGGATTTATAAATATACTGGTGTAAAAACGAGATATCATGTGCAAGAAGAAAGTGTTTCTACAATGGGAGCCGCTGCTTTACAAAATGCTTTAGAAGACGCTAAAATAAAAATAACAGATTTAGACATGTTACTTGGTGGTGGTGCTACTTTTGATTACATACTACCTAACAGATCATCTTCAATAGCAAATGAATTTAAAGAAGCTAAGGATTGTAATTTTCCTTGTATCGATATAAACTCTACCTGTTTAAGTTTTATTTCTGCTTTAGATTTTGCTTCCTATAAATTACAAGATCCAGATATAAACACCATTGCAATTGTAACTTCTGAAATAGCTTCTAAAGGATTAAATTCTAAAAATGCAGAGACTTATTCTTTATTTGGTGATGCAGCTACAGCTGTAATTATTTCAAGTGATGACCAAGGTAAAAAAGGCTTGGTTAGACAAACGATTAATACTTATACTGAATGTAATAAAGATACAATTATAAAAGGTGGTGGAGCAAAATATTTCCCTAAAGAATATCCTTATAATGAAGAGTTATATAGTTTTCAAATGAACGGAAAGAGATTACTTCGTTTTACAAAATTAGTATTACCTCAATTTTTAAACAACCTTTTAAACCCAATATCTTGTAAGTTACAAGATATAGACTTTATTATTCCACACCAAGCAAGTAAACTTGGCTTGCAGTTGTTTACAGAACACACAAATAAGTATAAAAGAGAAAATACTGTACAAGGTCAGTTAGAAAAATACGGAAATTGTATTGCTGCATCTATTCCGTTAGCTTTTATCGAGAGTGTTCAAAATGGACTTATTAAATCAGGTGATTCTTGTTTATTATGTGGAACGGCTGCGGGAGTTTCTATTGGTGGACTTTTAATTAAATATTAAATTTAAAACTATGAGTTTAGCTATAGGTACTGGATTAATGCTGTTAATGGTAATCATAGAATTGGTTATTTTAAAATATTATAAAAAGAAACAAATACCTTGGAAAGATGTTGTATTTAATCTTAATTCTGGACATATCTTAATGTGGATATTAAGAGGTATCGAATTGGCTATTTTTTATTTCATTTTACATAATTATAGTTTTCACTTATTAGAAAACTGGTCATTTATACCTATTTGGATTTTTACTTTCCTTGCATGGGATTTTTGTTTTTATTGGTTGCATCGTTTACATCATAAAATTAAATTATTTTGGATGGTACATGTGGTACATCATGAGGGTGAAGAGTATAATTTATCACTAGGTATTCGAAATTCTTGGTACTCCTCTGTAACTTCCATTCCTTTTTTTATAATGTTGGCTGTTATTGGTGTTCCTTTTGAAATATTTGTTTCAATTTCTTCTCTTCATTATTTTATTCAATTTTATAACCATAACGGATTAGTAAAAAAAAGTGGTTTCTTAGAAAAAATAATGATTACGCCTTCGCATCATAGAGTTCATCATGGCGTAAATGATGCCTATATAGATAAGAATTTTGGAGGTACATTAGTTATATGGGATAAAATGTTTGGAACTTTTCAAGTTGAGAAAGAGGATGATCCTATCGTATTTGGAACTTTAGATCATGTAAAAACCAATAATCTCTTTTGGGCGAATAATATTCCTGTTCTTAAAATGATAGGTCTTAAAATTCCAAAATTTAAAGAAAAACATGTTCGTTATAAAATAAAAGGTATTGTATTAGGTATTGCAGCGCTTATATTATTTGCTTTATTATTAAATTATATTCTTTATGAAGACATATGGTCTAACACTATCAAACTTTTTTTATTTACCATCATATTTTCAGGAACTTTAGCTATTGGTGGTATTTCTGAAGGAAGATATTGGGGATTAATTCTTTGGGCAATCACTGGAATCGTAATGCCTATTATTTTTGTATTTACAACATTAAACCATTGGCTACTTAACATTTCTTTTCTGTTATTATTCTTACACGTATTGTATACTAGTTTTCTTGCATTAAGAAAAAGTGATTTAAAGAAACTATCATCCTAAATATTAAAAATAATTGAAAAACAATAGAATACTTATTTACTTAATACTTCAATCAGTTGTAGCCGCTTTATATTATTTAGGAAGTTTTATAACTTTATTTGATGCAAATACTATTTCTTTAACAACCGTAGATCACTATGTAAAACCTCATTTTTTAGCGGTATGGATTTATATGTCTTTTTTTCTACTGCTCTTTTTAACAGTATATCTTTCTAATAAAAAAGATATGATCTTGTTTATGAAACTAATTCTAATGAATTCAATTATATCTCTAATTATTTTCATCTTTTTCCCTACTTTTATAGTGGATTCCGATTATTATATGCTTCAAAAAGAAAGTCCTATTTCTTTTAAAGTATTATCTTTTGTAATTAATAATGACGTAAGATCAAATTGTTTTCCTTCTTTACATATAGCCAATTCATTACTAGCTACATTTTTCTTGTTACGAATAAAAAACAAACTCCTCTCTTTTATTAGTTGTATTTGGTTTTTATTAATAACATGGTCTGTATTAAGTACTGGTCAGCATTATTTTTATGATATTTTAGGAGGTATTTTATTAAGTATTATAACGTATTTTATATTTCCAAAATATTTAAAATCATTCTAACTTTTTATAATATTAAATAAATTTAAACCTATTATTGCAGGCAAATTAAAATAAACTCTTTCCCAGAAAACAGTATGAATAATACAAAACACAACTTAATTGAAGCAGAAAAAAAAGCTTCTGAATTATTTTCTGTAATTGAAAATAAAGGACTCATTGTTTCTGGTAAATCAGAAAAAGAATTGAACTCTGAAATATTTGAATTAGCATTTGAGTTATATGGGATAAAAAAATATTGGCATAAAAGAATTGTAAGAACAGGAAAAAATACACTTAAACCTTATGATGAAAACCCTGAAAATTTAACAATTCAAAAAGACGATATTTTATTTATTGATTTTGGGCCAATATTTGACGAGTGGGAAGCAGATTTTGGGAGAACTTATGTTTTAGGTTCCAACGAACTAAAACATAAACTAAAAAAAGATATTGAACTGGCTTGGTTAGATTGCAAAACTTTTTTTGACTCAAAAGAAAATATAACTGGTGCAGAATTATATAATTATGCTGTTTTATCTGCTAAAAACTATGGATGGGAATTCGGTGGTGAAATAGCAGGCCATATAATTGGTCATTTCCCTCATGAAAAACTAGAAAAGGAAGATAAAACGAATTACGTGCATCCTAACAACCACAAAAACATGTTAGATTTTGACAAAAATGGTAATAAAAAAGAATGGATACTTGAAATTCATTTTGTAAATAAAGAAAAAGAAATTGGAGGATTTTTCGAACAACTTTTAACCTAATTATCTATTAACTTAACTATAAATTATATTTTAAAGCTCAAAAGGTTTTCATAAACTATTTTTGCTCCCTTTTCTATCAAAATTTCTTTATTTTTTGTCCCAACTCCAATAAATTCTACATTGAGGTTTCTAGCCGTCAATAAATCCCAAAGTCCATCTCCAACAGAAATAATACGTTTAAATTTATCTACATTGTAATATTCGGATGCATTTTTAATTGCTTTTTCAACTATTTTTTCTCTTTCATATATAAAATCAGAAGCTACTAATTGTATTTCTTCAAATTTAATTCCTATAGATTGTAATTTATATTTTGCGGGCCTACGCAATGAACCCGTAGCAAAGCAAACACCAAAATCAGTTTCTTTTTCCAATTTTTCAATTAAAATCTTAGCTCCAGCAATTTCTTCTATTTTTTCAAATCTAATCTTTTCATTTAAACCACTTTCAAACTCATTCAACTTAACATCTGAAAACGGTAAATTTTGTTCCGACTCATAAATTTCTTTAGCAATGAATGAATCCGTATGATGTTTAAACGATTTAAATTCAGAATTAACTTCTCTTACTCCTATTTTAATCAACATTTCTGTAAATGCCTTTTGATGAACTTTTACACTATTTGTTAGGGTTCCATCAATATCAAATACAATTAAATTTTTCTTTTTCATTTTTTTAATTTTATATCTAATTTTTTCTAAAACTCTTAATTAATATAAAAAAAGCCATTATTAGCGAAGGTATTAACAATAAAATTCCTGTGAAAAATAATATTTGAATTAAACAACTATCACTAGAACAGGGTTGACTTCCTTTAATCATTAATAAAATAGAACAAACAATACCTATAATAATAAAAGTCATTTATAGCTTTAATGAATAAAATTAATAATTTAATATTCAATTAATGGATTATAACTTATAAACCTTGTAACAATACCATATTTGTTACCTATATTCTTTAAAATCTTTCTTTCTTTTCTGTTCTTATTTACTTCATAAACTTTGATTCGATTATCTATATGAATCCAAGCAAAATCAATTAAACTGTCTCTTTTTATTTTTAAAAATGCTTGTGAACTAGTCCCATGAATTAGTAAAGCATCAATACAATTAAGTTTTTTATTGTAAAGTATATTCGGATATTTTAAAGAATTTTTTATCAAAATTAAACTATCTCTTAAACGATCATAAATGAAAAGTCTTCTAACATCATTTCTTTGTCCATTTACTATAGTAGCTTTGTAATTAAAATCTAAAAAAGAGTCGTTATTAAAATCTGAAATTTTAGGATCAATTCTAGAATAACGATCTTTTTCAAATTCAAATTTATTTTTTTTAAACCATTTACCCCATTTCAACGTGTAAAAATTTAAACGTATAAAATTACTATCCTTTGTTTCATATAATTTTATTTCTATTTTATTTTTCCTTTTATTTCCAATAGTAGTGCTGTCAACAAAAAACTCTTTAAGTATTAAATAATCACTATTATCATATTCTTGATCTTTATTTAATTCTGCTTTTAATAATTTTTTACTTTCTCCTATCTGATTTGAATTGCAACTTACAACAACAATTAATATCATTACAAAAAACCTAATTATTTTAAATATCATTCTAAAGTCCCTTCTCTTTTTATTCTCCCATCTAAAAGGAACTCTTTATACTTACCTATTTGTTTATCTCCTATGTCGTAAAATTTTATAGATTTTAAATTCCCATTTTCATAAAATTCTTTTCGCATTCTAGTATGCAAGGGAGATAAATAATCTATCGCATTTACTTTACCTTCTTTTGAATAATTATTCCACCTTCCTATCATATTGAGATTTACATCTAATTTCCCTTCTGCTAACAACTTACCTGTTACGTAATATTTTTTACAATCATAATCTCCTTTTTTATCAATTTTGGTTTTTAAATATACATAAGTTTTATTTTCATCTTTTTGATAATATTTCTCCGCTATAATTTTATTATTTTTATAAATAGACGTTTTAAAAACGGAACTATCTGGGTAAAATATTTTCCATTCTCCTTCTTTTTTACCTTTAATCATTTTACCAACTTCATCAATACTACCATTATCATGGTATACAGTCCATTCTCCATTTTCTTTGCCATTTTTATAAGTTCCTTTCACTTTTACATATTTATTATCTTTATAATCATATTCTAAATGTGTTCCATTAGGATAATTACTTATCGCTTGTAAACTTCCATCTTTAAAATATTTTTTCCATTTTCCATGAGGTTCATAATTTTTCATTTTACCTTCAATCATTAAAGTAGTATCTTCATAATATACATAGTGTTTACCATCTGGAAAAACCGTAAATGTTTTTATTTGGCCATTAGAAAAATACTCTTTCCATTCACCTACCCTCTTATTAGTTGAATCATATTCTTTTTTAGCTTTAATTTTTCCATTTTCAAAATAAGATTCCCAAGCACCTATTGGTTTCCCTTTAACATCGTACTCTCTTTTAAATTTCAGATTACCGTTTTTGTAATACTCTATATAACTACCAGTATAAGTACTATCTGATAAGTGTGTATATTTTTTATCTATCTTTTTTTCATTATTTTGAAAGTAATATTCTCCTTTCAATTCTCCTTCATCATAATTAATTTCTCCTCTTATATCTCCATCTTTATAATAATACATCCATTTTCCATGAGGTTCACCATCTTTAAAAGCTCCTTTTCCTAAAACTGTTTCCCCATCGTCAGAAAAAATAGTGTACGTATTTTTATTGAAATTAGCAATAGAATATTCTTTTCCGTTTTCATAATACTCTACCCATATATTGATAGGTTTACTATCTTGTGTGTATGTTTTTAATTCTTCTAATTTTCCATTCTTAAAAAACCATTCCCATTTACCAATACGTTTACTTTTACTATTAAAGAAGCCTCTTTTTTTTATTTTACCATTTTCATAATACCATTTCCATTCTTCTATTTTTTTGCCATTATTATCATAGTTTCCAATTTCTTTCAACTCTCCGTTATTATAATACTCTTTAAATGTTCCTACTTTAATTGTATCGTTTTTATAATTTATAATATGACTCTTTTCTCCATTATCATAATAGTATATTGCTTTTCCTTCTCTTTTTCCTTTTCTGTAAGTAACTAGAGCATAATTCTTTTTATTACGATCATAATATTTCCATTTTCCTTCTTTTTTATCATTAATAATTTGTCCTTCTTCCTTTATAGAAAAATCTTCAAAAAAAATTTGTTCTATATTTTTCGTGTTTTGAGAACAAGAAATCTCGGCTATTAGAATAAAATAAATGAGTGTTTTTTTAAACATTATTATAATTTAATATTATCATTAGAATACTTAACACATAGATTAAATTAATCTATTTGTAGTATGACAAAAATAATTTTTAGTCTCCCTAATTAAAAGTGTAAATCAATATTAGTATTATTTAAACACATATATGCTTTCAATTAATTTTTAAAATGTGACTTTTCTTCTAGTTAGGTTTCAAAAATACAGATACTTATTAGAATTTAAGTATTCAACATTCTCCCCTCTCAACTAAAAAATCTAAAACAAAAAAAATGACAAAAAGAATACTTTACTTACTTGGTATTTTATTTACAATTATTATTGGCACTTATTTTTCTTGGAAATTATGTTGTAATAATAAGAAAGAACCAACAAAAACAACTCCTATTATAACAAAAACTCCTGTACAAGAACCTTCAATTTCTTTTGCTGTAAAAGATGCAGATGGAAATGTTACTTTTTCTTTAGATAAAGATCTTAAATTTAAAAAATCTAGTATTCATTTTTCTTCAGCAGTTACAGATAAATTAGATTCTAAAATTGGAGAAGTAAAAGATTTTCTAATCAAAGAAAATGAAAACTCATTATCTATTACAGGATATTATATGAGTGATGAAATAAATAATTCTGCTTTTCCTAATATTGGGTTTGCTAGGGCTATTTCTATTAAAAATTACATTGCTAAAAAAGGTATCTCAACAAAAATAATTGATGTTAATGGCGAATTAAATGATGAAATGACTGTTAATTCTTCTAATGTTATGAAAAACCCTTTAAAATTTAGTGTTAAAAAATCTAAAGACCAATCTGCGATGATTAATGCTATCATGAAAGAAATAATTGCTAACCCTTTAGTACTTAATTTTGATAAAACACAATCAGATACTGGTTTTACACCAAAGCAACGTATAAAGATTGTAAATATTTCTACATATCTAGATAAAGTAGATGATGCTTTTTGTTCTATAACTGGGCATACCGATAATACTGGAAGTAATCATACAAATATAATTTTAGGAAAAAAAAGAGCCGATTTTATCAAACAATACCTAGTTAAAAGTGGTATTTCAGACAGCAGAATTTCTGTGGTTTCTAAAGGAGAAACAGAACCAATTGCTACTAATACTACAGAAAAAGGTAGAACAAAAAATAGACGAGTTATAGTTACTGTAGATTAAACAACTCTATAAACAATTAAATAAAAACTCCTTCAAATGATTTTGAAGGAGTTTTTATATGATAAAGCTTGATTAAAAATTTAATCTAAAATTATAGGAATAATTTCTTTTGTAGTATTATATTTAACTTCTAACCAATACTTTCCAGAAATTTGTGGAACATTAAACTCATACGATCTCAAATCTTTTATTAATCCGAAATTAATCAACTCAAATCCTAATTCATCAATTAAACGTACTTGAGCTTCTTTAAGTACTGTTTTAATTTTAAAATAATCTTTTACTGGATTTGGATACACCAAAATTTCACTTTCATTTATTAATAAAATTTCAGATTGCTTTTGTTTAACTCTATCAATTGTATTTTCTTTTATTTCTACTGCCCTTCTTGGATAATTAGTTGCTATCCCATATTGTCCATTAGCTATAGCTCTACGAATATCTCTTTCAGAATCTATGGTGTATGAAATTATTTTAATTCCCATTCTATTTGCTTCATTTATTCTTGATGTAGATACAACTCCAGGAGGCCCAAAATACTCTCCTCCAATACTCTGTAATTGTCTTAAGTTTCTACTACCCCAAAAAAAACTCACTAAATACTTAATAGGAATATTTGAAATTTGTTTAACTCTTCTTAATTCAGAAAAATTAAAAGCAATGATAATTACATCATTTTCCATGTTTAGTTCTCTTACTAAACGAACAACATCATCAGCTAAACCAGATTCTTTAATTTCAACTTCTACTTTAATTTTTCCTTTAGCTTGATTAAGTACTTCTCTTAGTGTTGGTATTTTTTCTCCTCTGTATTTATTACCGAATTTTCTAGTATAACCAGCATCTACATTTGCTAATTGAGAATAATTAAAACTCCTTAGATCTCCTCTAGTATTAGTAGTTCTATTTAAACTAGTATCATGTAAAGTAACCATTACTCCATCCTTAGTTCTTCTTACATCGCATTCTAAAAAATCTGCTTGCGCATCTATTGCTAATTGATTTGCTATTAAAGTATTTTCAGGAGCTTCACTAGAATTACCTCTATGTGCACTAATAACAAATTCTTGTTGAGCAACTAATTGTGTAGCTATAAATAATAACACTACAGTTAATCTTCTGTTCATTTTATTTTAATTTTAGATTAATGAACTCGAAATTAATTGTTCTAAATATTAATTATTTTAGATAAATATTAACTATTAAAGCGTTGATTTAAAAATGTATTAATAAAATGTAAACTGATAAACAAAAGCTTAACAAAAAATAAGTTTTTCTTTTTTTTTAATGTCTTTCTTTTAAAACAGCTTCAATATCTTTTAAAGTAAATCCTTTGGCTTTCAATAAGATTAAATAATGATACATTAAATCTGCTGCTTCATTAGTAAATAACTCATCATTATCATCTTTAGCTTCAATAACTAGTTCTACAGCCTCCTCTCCTACTTTTTGAGCAACTTTATTCATTCCTCTTTTAAAAAGCTTATTGGTATAGGAAGTTTCTACATCATTATCTATTCTTTCATGAATTATACTTTCTAACTCATATAAAAAACCTTTAGAGGTTTCTTCTGCAAAACAAGAAATAGTTCCTTTATGGCAAGTAGGTCCTTTTGGTATTGCTTTTATTAAAATGGTGTCGTTATCACAATCTATTTTAATGTCTTTTACAAATAAAAAATTACCACTCTCTTCACCTTTTGTCCATAACCTATTTTTACTTCTACTAAAAAAAGTTACTTTCTGTTCTTTTTGTGTTTTCTCAAAGGCTTCTTTATTCATATATCCTAACATTAACACTTGTAATGTATTGTCATTTTGAATAATTACAGGAACTAATCCTCGGTCATCAAAGCTTATATTCATCTTTAATTATTTTTTATTTTTTTTTAATGAAAAAGTAATGAACCCATACAATAAGGAAACTAAAATTACTTTTTTATTTATTGCGTTATTGTATATCTCTTTTACACTTAAATTTGATAAAAATGCATTTTCTACATACTTTCTATTATAAAGTAAAGATTTCCCTATACTTAATTTAAAATGATTTAGTTCATTATACATAATCATTAATGATTTGTATCTTGTTTTTTTCTTTGTAGCATTAATATTAGTAAGCCCTCCATCTAAATAATCTTTAACAACTAAAGGAGTATTTAAACAAAAGGTTTTACAAATAGTAGAAACTCTATTATGTAAAATTGAATAAATTACATTTTCTCCCTTAATAACAGGAACTTTAAATTGTTTTAATTTAGAAGATTCATAAACCATTCCTTTGTCTCCTTTTATATGATCTATTCTCCTTATTTCATAATTATCAGAGATTTCTCTAATAAAACGATCTCCAATAATTTTCCCATCTTCATATTGACATAGGTATTGTATAGCTCCTATATTTTCTTCTTTTAATCTATTATCCCAAGCTTCTATAACTGTACTTAAAGCATTTGGCAAAAAATAATCATCTGAATCAATTTCAATAAAAAGCTCTGTATTAACCTTATCTATAGCATTATTATATGCTACATTTTTTCCTGAATTTTCTTGATAAACATAATTAATTTTGAAGCTATTTTTTTCATTCCAACTATCAATTAAAGCTTTTGTTTCATCAGTAGATCCATCATCAATAACTAAAAGTTCAAACAATTTATAATTTTGAACCTCCAATGATTCTAATAGCGTTGGTAAATAATAAACTCTATTATATGTTGGTACAAATACTGTAATTCTATTCTTCATATAATTATAATCTTTCAGAAATTTCTTATCATATTAATTCTTACTTTAAATTTAAAACTTAAAGTTATTTTTGATTTTCACTCAACAAAAGTATCAATAAATACAGAACAATTACTGCTTTTTAAAAGCAATTGTGGAAAGATTTATAAAACCGATTCCTTTTATTTTATTCCTTTTTTTTACTTAAAAAGGCTATATAATTGTTTAATAAGCCTTTTATTTGTTCAGCTGCTACCGGATTTGCTGAATGTACTTTAAATTGTAAGTTCTTTAAATCTAAGTCCGATTCATACACTAACCATTTTGCAGCGGCATACCCGTCTGGTGCTATTTCCCCATCTTCATTCAATCCTAAATCATTGTCAAAACTTATAAAGTTAGGTAATCCATTTACCTTTATATACGCTACAAAATCATGATAGTTTCTAACAATATCGAATTCTTTTTCAGCTGACTTTTCGTAAACCATTTCAATAGTTCGTATGTCATCTAGAAATAGTTTTTTCATAACCTCACAGGAATATTGTTCTCTTTTAATTCTTTCTTTAAATCTGGAATTGGAATTTCACCAAAATGAAAAACACTAGCTGCTAAAGCAGCATCTGACTTACCATCTACAAAAGTATCTATAAAATGTTGTACTTTTCCTGCTCCTCCAGAAGCAATTATTGGAATATTTAATTCAGTAGATAATTTAGCCAATGCTTCATTTGCAAAACCAGCTTTGGTTCCATCATTATTCATAGAAGTAAACAAAATTTCTCCTGCTCCTCTTTTTTCTACTTCTTTTGCCCAATCAAATAAATTTAATTCAGTAGAAATCGTTCCTCCAGCTAAATGAACAATCCACTCGCCATCTATTTTTTTTGCATCAATAGCTACAACGACACACTGACTTCCGAATTTCTGTGATAATTCATTTACTAATTCAGGTCTTTTAACTGCTGACGAATTAATAGAAATTTTATCAGCTCCACATTTTAACAAAGCGTCTACATGCTCTATAGAAGATATTCCACCACCAACTGTAAACGGAATATTTACTTGTTCTGCTACTTTCAGCACCATATCTAAAGTAGTACCTCTATTTTCTAATGTTGCTGCAATATCTAAAAACACCAATTCGTCTGCACCTAACTCAGCATATTGTTTAGCCAAAACCACAGGATCACCTGCATCTATTAAATTAACGAAATTTACACCTTTAACGGTACGGCCGTTTTTAATATCTAAACAAGGTATTATTCTTTTTGTTAACATTTTCGAAGATTACTTGTTATATTTATTTTGAAAAATTTTCTTTAGACAAACCGTTATTAAACTTAATATCAGTCCAATTAACTTTTGTCCAAGGCTTATTATCCTTAAGAGCATTCCAATCTGACATTTTATACTTACGTGTTGCAGGTATTAATATACCATCTACGTTTTCATAAGTTACTTGCATTAATAAAGGAGTTTCCATAAGTCCAAAATCAGCAACCGTAAATAAAAACTGATCAACTAAAGAAGTCTCTTTATTAATATATACTTGATAAATATCTGTAGGTTTTGAAGAATTAAAAGACACCTTTACAATATCATAACTTTTTTCGTTAATTATTTTCTCTCCTAAATAATCATAATTCAAATTAGGATCTAATAACTTTTGAAGCATGGCAAACCAATAAAAATTAGTTGGTCTTTTAAAGGCTACGGTTTTAAGTAGTTTTTCATCATCTAATATTTGGTTTTCATTTTTTAACCAAAATTCTTTTCCATCATAACCTTGTTCAATAACTCCTTCTAAATCAGGAAAAGTTCTTTCATGTTTTGTATACTTTCCATAAGATAATTCTCCTTTAAAAATATATTTTTCAGTTGAAATATCTGTTTTTCCATCAGGTGTTGAATATGTGTATGTATAAATGACATCTTTTTTATTTAAAAGCATTTGATAGTTTCCTACCTTTTTTACCATTTTATAAATTAACTCATGTCCTTTGTTTTGAAACTTTATATCTGTTACTGTTGTTTCATTTGATTTAGATTCCTCTTTAGTTTTACCGCAAGAAATTAATACTACTATGCTAAGTAATAAAACTATATACTTGTTTATTTTCATTTTTTATCTTATTTATGAAATTATAAAATTCTCCAATTGTTTTAAGCTTATTTTATTCTCATAAATAGCTTTTCCTATAATTACTCCTTCACAACCTAATTCAGCTAATTTTGGAAGTTCATCAAAAGTAGAAATTCCTCCAGAGGCTATAAGTTTAATATCTTTTGAAGAATTCAAAATCTCTTCATAAATTTTAAAACTTGGTCCTTGTAACATTCCGTCTTTAGAAATATCTGTACAAATTACATACTGAATTCCTTTAGATTGATACTCATTTATAAACGGAATTAACTGTAAACTACTTTCTTCTTGCCACCCGTTAGTTGCTATTTTACCTCCTGTTTCATCTGGATAGAAATCGGCGCCTAAAATAATTTTTTCTGCTCCAAACTTCTTAATCCAACTTTCAAAAACAACTGCATTTTTAACAGCAATACTTCCTCCAGTTATTTGATTCGCACCAGAATTAAATGCAATCTCTAAATCTTGATCTGATTTTAATCCGCCACCAAAATCAATCTTTAAATTTGTTTTAGATGCTATTTGTTCTAAAACTTTATAATTGATGATTTGACTTGCTTTTGCGCCATCTAAATCTACCACATGTAAATACTCAATACCTGCATCTTCAAATTCCTTAGCAACCTCTAACGGATTTTCATTATATATTTTTTTTGTGCTGTAATCTCCTTTAGTTAAACGAACACATTTTCCTTCAATAATATCTATTGCTGGTATTATTCTCATTTTTTTTATTTTAATTAAACTATTATTTATTAAAATAGCTTAATAATTATTGTTTTAACGATAATGTATAAATACCCTATAATAGGAATGTAATACATAAAATCTTTTTTTTCTTTATTTTTTATGAATAAAACGGTTAAAATTATTCCTGTAATTAAAAGAAAAAGATTGGTAAACCCTATTATTTTAAGGAATAGAAAAAAAGCATTCATATCATAATCATTTATAATAGGATGCTCTATATAAAAGTCAATTACTATAAGATCTATTATAAACACTAAAATTAATATAATAAAAGACCATTTTCTATAATTTTTACTCTTATCCATTTTTATTAGTTTATAATGCTAAAAAATTCTTAAGAATTTGTTCTCCTGCAATTCCACTTTTTTCTGGGTGAAATTGAGTTCCGTAAAAATTATCTTTCTGTAAAGCTGTAGCGTATGCTGTTTCATATGTTGTAGTTGCAATAGCTTCTTTACAATTTTCAGCATAAAAACTATGCACTAAATACATAAATTCTCTTTCCTCAACATCTTTAAATAAGTCAGATTTTAAATTAGAAATAGTATTCCATCCCATTTGCGGAACTTTTACTTCGTTTGAAAAACGTTTAATAGCTACATTAAAAATTCCTAAACCTTTCGTATTTCCTTCTTCCGATGAATTACACATTAATTGCATTCCTAAACATATTCCTAAAACTGGCTGTGTTAATGTTGGAATTACAAGATCTAATCCACTCTTTTTTAGCATTTCCATAGCTGAACTCGCTTCACCTACTCCAGGGAAAATAACTTTATCTGCATTTCTTATTTCATCTATGTTATTAGATAAAACAGCATCTATACCCAATCTTTTAAAAGCAAATTGAATACTTTTTATATTTCCTGCTCCGTAATCTATAATTACTAATTTCATTGTTTCTAGTATTAAGTAATGAGTATTGAGTAATTTGCTTCAATACTAACATCTAAATTCTATTTTTTGCTCTATAATTTTTTATTTCTTGTAACCAATTTGGCATTCCATGTTCTTTTATCATTCTCTTTAAAGTAGGATCATCAAAATCTATATATGGTTGATATTTGTATAGTTCTTCAAACTCTTCTTTATACTTCCACTTCTCAAAACAACTTTTATGCATGCCTGAATCAGAGTATTTCCAAAATTTGTGTTCTTTTGATAAAAAAGTCTGCCAAGTAATTACATCATGATTTTCAGTTAATACTTCTTTACATATTGAACAAGTTGAGTTTTCAAATATCAATGCCATTTTTTATTCATGTTACGAATTTAGTAGTTAGATTGTATAAATTTATTATTAACTACTTTTTACTAAAGAACTCCCTTTGTTGATGGTAAAAACATCTTATTTGGATCACGTTTTACTGCCATTTTCATTGCTTTTGCAAATGCTTTAAAAATACCTTCAATTTTATGATGCTCATTTACACCTTCTGCTTTTATATTCAAGTTACATTTTGCCCCATCTGTAAATGATTTAAATAAATGGAAAAACATTTCTGTTGGCATATCTCCTACTTTTTCACGTTTAAAATCGGCATCCCATTCTAACCAATTTCTTCCGCCAAAATCTACAGCTACTTGCGCTAAACAATCATCCATAGGCAAACAGAAACCATAACGTTCAATACCTAATTTATTACCTAAAGCTTTATTAAACAATTCACCTAAAGCAATCATGGTGTCTTCAATTGTATGGTGTTCATCCACTTCTAAATCACCTTCCACTTTTATAGTTAAATCCATAGCTCCGTGACGACCAATTTGATCTAACATGTGGTCGAAAAACGATAACCCTGTAGAAATATCATTCTTTCCTGAACCATCTAAATTCAGTTTGATGTAAATTTTGGTTTCATTCGTATTACGTGTAATTTCTTGTACACGATCTTCTAACTTTAAAAACTCATATATCTTAGCCCAATCGGTACTTGTTATTACTATACAATCTAAAATTTCTTGTTTAGATGTTTCTATTTCATCAGCTCCTAATTCTGGGTTCTCAGATAAGTATATTCCTTTTGCTCCTAAGTTTTTAGCCAATTCCATATCTGTAATACGATCTCCTAATACAAAAGAATTCTCTAAATCATATTCTTCAGAAAAATATTGAGTTAACAAACCTGTTCTTGGTTTACGTGTAGGTGCGTTTTCATGTGGAAACGTTTTATCTATATGAACTTCACTAAAAACGACGCCTTCTTTTTCAAACGCACTCATTACTTTGTTTTGAGCTGGCCAAAAAGTATCTTCAGGAAAAGAATCTGTTCCTAACCCGTCTTGATTGGTTACCATTACCAATTCATAATCCAATTCAGAAGCTATTTTAGCCATGTATTGAAACACTTTTGGATAAAATTCTAACTTTTCCAAACTGTCTAGTTGATAATCTACAGGCGGTTCTAATACTAATGTTCCGTCTCTATCTATAAATAATACTTTTTTGCTCATTCTCTATATTTTTGTTATTGTTAGACCTCACAGGTTTTAAAAACTTTTGAGGTCTTTTTAACATAAAAACTATTTTACTTTTTGTAATGTTTTTATTAAACGCTTATTCTCTTCAGGAGTTCCTACTGTTATTCTAATGCAATTATCTACTTGTGTATTTCTATTTCTTACAATTACTTTTTCATCAATTAAATACTGATATGCTTTATTAGCATTATCTACTTCAACTAACAAAAAATTTGCATCTGTAGGATATATTTTTTTTACAATAGGTAATTCACTTAATGCTTCTTTTAGTTTTGTTCTTTCTAAAAGAATTGTTTCAATATTTTTAGTTACTTCTTCTAAGTTATCTAAACTATTTAAAACAGCTTTCTGGTTTAAAGTACTTACATTATACGGTGGTTTTACACGGTTATATAAATTGATAATTTCTTCACTTGCATAGGCTACTCCTGTTCTTACACCTGCTAATCCCCATGCTTTACTAAAGGTCTGACTTACAATTAAATTATTGTATTTATTGATGTTTTTTATAAAAGAAGCTTGTGAACTAAAATCAATATATGCTTCGTCTACAATTACAATTCCATTGAAATTCTCTAATATATATTCAACATCATCTGTATTCAAATTATTTCCTGTCGGATTATTTGGAGTACAAATAAAAATGATTTTTACATCTTCAAAATCTAAATATGGTTGTAATTGATTTAAATTAATTTGGAAATCATTAATTAGCGGTTGTTTTATTAATTCTATATTATTAATACCAGCAGACACATCATACATTCCATAGGTTGGTGAAAAAGTTAACACTTTATCTTTACCTGGTTCGCAAAAAATACGAAAAGCCAAATCGATTACTTCATCACTTCCGTTTCCAACAAAAATCTGATTTGTTGCTACTTTTTTAATCGTAGAAAGCTTTTGTTTGATTTCTTTTTGATGTGGATCTGGATATCTATTTAAAGTTCCAAACGGATTTTCATTCGCGTCTAAAAAAACATCTGCTCTTCCTTTAAACTCATCTCTTGCAGATGAATATGGCTTTAAATTCCAAATATTTTTACGTACTATATTTTTTAAACTAAACATTATTATTAATTAGTTTTATTTATTTATCTCTATTTAATATTGATTCTACAAAACAACTATAAGCATCTTTCATTGGTAAATTATAATCTATTTTTATTTTCTTCCTAGTTGTTATTACCTTCTCTTTTGTTTTTTCGTTAATTCCTTCTTTTTCATAATCATCCCAATATAAACCTACTCCTCTTTTATGCCAATTAGGCAATTCATTAAAATTAATTTCATTTTTATATAAAAGCTCATTCTTTAAAGCTATTGATTTTCCTTCTATTTTTTGCGTAGCTTCTTTAGAATCTTCTCCTTTTCTTCTTAACATCCAATAACAATGTGCGTTTAAAGAATTTCTAAAAGCATCTTCATTTCTCCATCTAAAATAATCTATTACCAGTTTTTTAGTGGGTAATTGTGATATTCTAGAATCAAACACACCAATATCGTTTAATAATAAAGAAAACTTAGCACTAGCCTCTCCAGCTAATATTGAATTAAACTTTCTTGTTTTTCTATTAAACATATCTTCATTTAAAGAAAATAATAATGAAATTTCATCACTTTCAGTATATGCATAAATAACGTTAAATCCACATTGCATTAAATGCTTTGTAGTAGCTACCATCAAATCTCTAAATTTAATATCTAAAGGAGCTTCAAATGAGTGTTTCTCTTTTGTTAATCTTGTAAAACTTCTACCATCAATTCTTGCAATCATATACATATTAGGTAGTACACAATAATCACTAGAAGTTTCATAAACACGCATTTGTTTGTCTAACTCATCAAATTTCATTTTGCCTTTCTTTTATTAAAAATCCATTATCTGTAATTTCAACATCATATAACTCATCAAAACTTTCAGAAAAAGAAGGTTTTTGTAATTTTTTCTTCGTTGAAAATATTCCTACATCTGGAATTTTTTCTTTCCCTTCTCTTTTATTATTTCTTTTTAAAGAATCTTCAACATTTGAATGAAAATAATATCCTATTGTTTTATATTTTTTTTCTCTAAATTTTCGAATATACTTCTCTCTATCTTCTATAGTTGGATTTGTATTATCAATCACTATTTTTTGTTGTAATCCTATGCAAGCTTCTAATAATACGTTCTCTTTATTTCTAGTATTTAATAAATCCATACTAATTCTAAAATGTGTATTAAAAAACTTCTCTTTATAAAATGTTGATTTTCCACTTGCTTGAATTCCAATAAAGATAACTCCTTCCATAAATTAAAACTTAGTAGTGATATATTTTACTAGTTCAACGATTCTAATCGTAATGTTACTGCATTTTTATGAGCTTGTAATCCTTCGGCTTCTGCCATTAATTCGATGGCATTACCAATGTTTTGAATCCCTTCTTTAGATAATTTTTGAAAAGTTATTTTCTTTACAAAACTATCTAATGATACACCACTATAATTTTTAGCATACCCATAAGTTGGTAATGTATGATTGGTACCTGATGCATAATCTCCTGCACTTTCACAACTATAATTCCCTAAGAAAACTGAACCTGCATTTGTTATTCTATCTATAAACTCTTCTGATTTTTCAGAAGCTATAATTAAATGCTCTGGTGCATATTCATTACTAAAATCGATGCAATCATTTAAAGTAGAAAAATAAATAGCTCTACTATTTTCTAATGCCCTTGCTGCCAATTCTCTTCTAGGTAATTCTGCTAATTGCTTTTTTAACTCAATAGCTACTTCATCTAGTACAGTTTTAGTATTGGAAACTAAAATAACTTGACTATCTGCTCCATGTTCTGCTTGCGACAATAAATCTGCTGCAACAAAACTAGGTTTAGAAGTTTCATCTGCAATTACTAATACTTCACTTGGTCCGGCAGGCATATCTATAGCCACTCCTTGTTGTTGTGCTAATTCTTTTGCTTTGGTAACAAATTGATTTCCTGGTCCAAATATTTTATATACTTGCGGTATTGTTTCAGTTCCATAAGTCATTGCCCCAATTGCTTGCGCTCCTCCAACTTTAAAAACTTTTGTAATACCTACTAAATTTGCTGTAAATAAGATCGCCGGATTTATCTTTCCTTCTTTGTTGGGTGGTGTACATAATATAATCTCTTTACATCCTGCAATTTTGGCTGGAATTCCTAACATTAAAATTGTAGAAAATAATGGAGCTGTTCCTCCAGGAATATATAATCCCACTTTTTCTATACCCACACTTTTCCTCCAACATGCTACCCCTTTAGTAGTCTCTATAACTTTAGTTTCTTCTTTTTGAGATCTATGAAATTTCTCTATATTATTCTTAGCCAGTATTATTGCTGCTTTAAGCTCTTCTGAAACTTCTTTATCTGCATTTTCTAAAACTTCTTTTGAAAGTGTTAAAGATGAAATTTCAACTTTATCAAATAACTTTGCATATTTATATAAAGCTTCATCTTTATTCTTTTTTACATCTTTTAAAATTGAAGTAACCGTATCATTTAAAGTATTTTTCTCAATTTGAGTTCTTTCTGATAATGTATTCCACTGATTCCTATCTGGATTATTATATGTTTTCATGGTAATTTAATTACACTAAGTTTATTGGATCATATTTTCAATTGGACAAACTAAAATTCCTTCTGCTCCTGCAGATTTTAATTCATCTATCATATCCCAAAAATCATTTTTATTAATTACTGAGTGAATAGAACTCCATCCTTCTTGTGCTAAAGGCAAAATAGTTGGGCTTTTAATTCCAGGTAATATTTTAATTATTTCATCTACTTTACTATTCGGTGCATTTAATAATACATATTTATTTTTTCTACCCGCTAAAACTGATTGCAATCTAAATTGAATTTTATCTAAAATAATTTGATTTTCATCTGAAATCTTTGGAGACTTTACTAAAACTGCTTCCGATTTTAAAAGTACTTCTATTTCTTTTAATCCGTTTTTAAATAATGTACTTCCGCTTGATACGATATCGCAAATACCATCTGCTAAACCAATATTTGGTGCAATTTCTACAGAACCATTAATAACATGAAGATCTGCAGTTATACCTGCTTTCTCTAAATACTTTTCAACTGTTTTAGGATATGAAGTAGCTATTTTTTTCCCTTGTAAATCTTTTAAACTATTTGCCTTTGAGTCTTTAGGTACGGCAATAGAAACTTTACATTTAGAAAATCCTAATTTTTCTACCACAGAAATATTTTCTCCTTTTTCTACAATAACATTTTCTCCAATAATTGCAATATCTACTACTCCATCTCTTAAATATTGAGGTATATCACCATTACGTAAAAAGAAAACTTCTAATGGAAAATTTCTTGAAGAAGCTTTTAACTGATCTTTTCCATTATCTATAGAAATTCCTATGGCTTTCAAAAGTTTTAATGAATCTTCGTTAAGTCTTCCTGATTTTTGTACTGCTAATCTTAATTTACTCATGTTGTTTCTTTATTTTGTTAGTTTGAGTAAATCTTCGGATTTCATTTTGTCTAAAAAACAAAAAATCCATTTGATTTACTCAAACGGATTCTTAATTTTATGATTGTAATTACATACATAACATTATCAATTCGCCTGAGTGCAAATATGATGATGATGATGATGTAATTGAATAAATGTCATTGTTATAATTTTACGTTTGCGAATTTACAAGATATTTTTTGTAATTACCAAATTTATTTTTAGAATTTATTTTTTAATTGAAAATATAGAAACAAAAGGCACAAATCAAATAATCATCAAACTGAAATAGTATATAGATTTATGAAATTCTTTTTTCTTTCATTAAATAAAAGCAAATTTTCATAGCCTTTCAAATTGAAAACTCTTTAATATAATTATGATAAATGTAAAGAATAAAGAGAAATGTTATATGGAAATATTTAAGGGATAACAATTATATTTGTAGGGATATAATAAGTTGTCTAAAATATAAAAACAGAATGTAATTTGACTTTTGGAATAGCACAATACACGAATTTAACACAAGAACAGAATAATTGGATAAATGACTTATCCATTGAATTGAAATCGTTTTTTGAAAAGCGAAATTACGGAAAGGACCTAAACGAACTTTATTTCGGACTGATAACTGTGAAACCTGAATTTGATCAGTTTTTTAAAAAGAAAAGACCAAGATATCGACCAGGAGAAAGAGTTTCAAATGTGGACGGAATTGAAATTAAATCAAACAATTGCGCTGAAATTGATTGCAAAATTGAATTTAGCCAAGTTTCTAAATTAAAAAAAAGAGAACTAATTGAAAAAGTGTGTGAAGAAATATTGACAGAATTGGATTGTCTTAATCGATTGTCGAAATTGAAAAATTTTAACTTTCAATCTTACAAATCAGATTTGAAAAAATATTTAATTGATAAAAATTATATAAAAGAAAAAATACTGTAATCAACAATGGTAACAGTTGCACTACTCATTATTTTAAGTAAAACCGATGATTTTCTAAGTATTCAAAAACATGAAACCATTATAAATCAAAGAGTCTTTGTTTTTTAAAATCGATAAAATAATCAATTGTAGAGTTGTGCAACGGCCACAATGTATAACCTCAATTACAGCGGATTCTACTACGTCCAGATCCACTCGGAATTTCTAGAGCCTGAGCCAAACCGAAAATTAACGCATATAAACCCTTTACTGACGGTTATACGAGACCGTTGTATAGCATATAAACAAAACTGAAAGTTAATGACAAACCGAATTTTAACAGCTCTAACAATTAGAATAGCTGGAATATTCTTATTCACAAAAATCTTTGATCATTTTGGTTCTTATTTCTTATCTATCTTTAATGTTGCGAGCATGGCAAGGTTTGAAGAATTATTAAACAAACCAATTGATAAATTTTATTTTACAGGAACATTTTTGACTATAGCTAATATTATTATTTCTATATTTCTGTTTGTGAAAGCGGAATGGATTTCTAAAAAACTAATCAAATCGGAAAAAGAAATTATTACAGAACTGAATCCAAAATCATTATCAAAAGTTATTTTATTAACTGTTGGAATTATTTGGTTAGCAAAAACGATTTATTTGACTCCAATCTTTATAGAATATTGTATTGAATTAACTTCAAAATTAAACGGAAATGAGAACGCTGAACTACCTAATTTTGCAGTTGCGAATTATATTTTAAAAACGATTTTAGCTTTAATTTTAATTTTCAGAATTGAAAAAATATCGAATTGGATTTTAAAGAAAATATAAATATGTTGCACAACATATAAAGTAAAAATAGGTAAAGCCAAAAAAGGTTCCGTTATATGTCAGTAACAAAAAAAGATTTACTACAACCACTTCTTTTGAAGTGGTTTTTAGCATCAAAAATTAAAATATAAAACTACAAATCAGTAGATTGTAGTTTTACAGGAAAAGCCTTATTTCCCTTTGCAAAATTGCAATTTATTTTTTCATGATTATCAGTATAATCATCCACAATAATATCTTTATAAACAAGGTTACCACCATAAACAGAAATCATTTGTTTCTTTGCTAATTCTTCAAATTTCTTAAACATAATATTTTATATATTAATTAATAAGTTAACAATATATAAATCTTTTATTTTTTTATTATCCTTTTTCTTTCCTTAAAAATTATAAGAACATGAAATAAAATATTATTATTTAAACATTCGAATAAATAAAACTACAACTCCAGTAAAAATGAGAATTATTCCTAATAATAAACAAATACCTCCAAATATGTTGTTTAGTGTCCAAGCTAAAAAATTTAAACTAAACCCTAAAACTATAAATATAAGTCCTAAAAATTCTGGAGAAATCTTTTTCATATAGCTAATATAAAAACAAAAGAATAACTCAAAATATGAAAATATAATAAAACAAGTCTAAAAAATAAAGTAATCGATAATTACGGAAACGATAACTTCAATATAATAGATGCCAAAAAATTGTATTGTGCTAATTGAAAAGAAAAACTTTCAGATAAACTCTAGTTAAGGCAAACTAAAAAGCCTCTCATAAATGAAAGGCTTATAAAAACAAAACTTTTGTTATCGGGGGAGATAAACTATATAGCTACAAGATAGTTAAAATTGTAAATACAAAATAAAGGTAAAACACCCTTTAAATTTTTATAGTTAAAAAAAACCTTAAAAACGATGGTATTACTCTAAAAATATCTTAATAATAATTATTACTTTTTCTTACCGAATAGAATTACGTAAGTAAGAGAAAGTAATACAACAGAAATAAACCATAAAAAAGGCCTAAAAGAACAAAGGATTATATTTCTATCACAATTAATAAGTATAGTTGGAAGTGAAATTAATATTGAAAAAATAATATAGATTTTAGCTTTTAAATTCATAAGTTCTAGATAATAAATAAAAGAGTATTGTTTACTGTCATATACTCATTTTTAAAAATCATCATATGTATCAAAAGGATCTCTTCTATCGAAATCTTTCTTAATTGATTCGTCTATTTTTGAATCATTTTCTTTTTTATGTAAATAAAAAGAGAAAAGGATTATAACAATAAATATTGATATTGATATATAAATCATGCATAAATATAGTGAAACTAACTTAAGAATAGAATATGCCACAAAAAAAGAAGTGTTCCCCCCGAAACACTTCTTTATAACTTACATACTTATCTATTTCATTCTTAGTTTAATCAACTTCTACATAAATTTAAATAAACAAAACGGATAAGTCCATTTTTTTAGATAAGATACATTAATACGTAGTTAAATCGTAATATTAAATAGACTTTTAAAAAATTCTCAGAATAAACGATTTTGAAGAAAATTATTATTTATAAATAATTCTAAAATGAAAAGAGGCTGTCTGAAAAGTAATTTTCAGGCAGTTTTATTTTAACTCTATTTTAGGATATAAATTATTAACCAATAAAAGTTGGTTGTTAATTAGAATTATACCTCTAATTGATGTGTATATTTCTTCAAATTATGTGCT
>CAKZVD010000004.1 GCA_937922085.1 uncultured Tenacibaculum sp.
TAGTATTAAATTAATCTTTTTTTATTTTTTTTCGAATAGAATTAAACCTTTCCTTAAATTTAGAGTCAAAATGAAAAACGAATTCATTTGACAGACGAAATTACTCTCATTTCTCAATTACAAGATACTGCTACAAAAGAACTAGCCTTTCGTAGTCTAGTTACGCAATACAAAGAACGTTTGTATTGGCATATTCGTAAAATTGTAATTTCTCATAGTGATACTGATGATGTGTTGCAAAATACTTTTATTAAAGTTTTTAAGAGTATTCATAATTTTAAAGGAGAAAGTAAATTATACTCTTGGATGTATCGTATAGCAACTAATGAGGCTATCACTTTTCTTAATAAAAAAGCAAAGCTCCATAGTGTTGATATATCTGATTACAAACAACAAATGATTTCCAATTTAAATAGTGATGACTGGTTTTCGGGTGATGAAATTCAATTAATTTTACAAAAAGCGATTACTACATTACCTCAAAAACAACAACTGGTTTTTAATATGAAATATTTTGACGATTTAAAATACAGCGAAATTTCTGATATTTTAGAAACATCAGTTGGAGCTTTAAAAGCATCTTATTTTCATGCAGTAAAAAAAATAGAAACATTTATAAAAAACTATAATTAAACCTTTTAAGAAAAACACAGTCTTAATAAATAGTAATGAGCGAAGATTTAAAACATAGCATAGAATATATAAATAACAAAATTCATAATAAGCATGGGTTTTCTGTTCCTTCTAATTATTTTAATGAATTAGAAACAAAAATATCAAATACTATTTCTGAAATAAACATACCTGAACAAAATAATTTTGATATACCTACCGATTACTTTTCTTCATTAGAGGATCAGATTTTAACTAAAGTTAAAAAAGAGAGTACAACAACTACAAAAGTGATTTCTTTAAAAGATCGATTAAAGAAATACATTCCTAAAGTTGCTGCTGCTGCTATTATTCTTTTTACATCTATATATTTTATATTAACTAGATTTGACGATTCTAATATAAGTGCTGAAGAAGTACAGGCTTGGTTTGATAATGGTTATGATACTACTTCTACTTATGAATTAGCAATGTTATTAGATAACAATGATCTAATAGAGGAAGAAATATCTCTAAATTTAAATAATGATGATTTAGATGAATATTTTAACACTATAGACAATTCATCTTTAATTGATGAATTACAATAAATTTAGAAATCAAAAGTGGTTTCTTTTATAAAATTAAATTAAAAAAAATGAAAAAAGTAATTGTATTTATATTTTTAAGCATTTGTATTCAAAATACGTATGCACAAAGAGGAGGAAGAAGTTCTAAAATAAAAGCTTTAAAAATTGCCTTTATTACTGAAAAATTAAATTTATCTGAAGATGAAGCTGAAAAATTTTGGCCATTATACAATCAGTATGAAAAAGCGAATTACAAGTTATTTAAACAAGAGAAACACGATATTAAAACTAAAATAAAATCTGCTGGTGGTATTGATAGTATCACTGAAAAGGAAGCTATTTCATATTTAGAATTACTACAAAAGATTAAAGCTTCTCATCATGAAATTAAAGAAAAATTCTACGGTAATTTACTAAGCTTCTTGCCTGCTAAAAAAGTACTACAATTAGAAATTTCTGAACATGAATTTAGAAGAAACCTAATGAAAAAATTACGCAATAAAAAGAGGCGTTAATCAACCTCTAACTTTTTATTTTTATTAAAGACATACAACCATAAAGCTCAGGTTTGTTTGCTGTAAATTGTCGAAGCCATATTGTTAATTCTTCAACTTCGTATGGTAATAATCTATTTACTGCTTTATCTAATTCTTTACAAAACAATTCAGTGTTAAAACTTACTTTTTGTAAAACCACTTTAGTGTATTCAAACATTGCTCTTGGCATATAAGGGATTTAAATTACTCCTTAAATATACAAAAAACTTAAACTGTTTTTGTTAATAATAATATAAAACAAAAAAGCAACCTCTTAAAAAGGTTGCTTTTTATTTTATGCTTTTCTAATTTTAAAGAGCGTTTACTTTTGCTACCAAAGCTTTTGCTTTCGTTTCTAAGTCTGCGCTTATCCCTTTAAAATGAGCTCTTTTATTTTCGATGTTTTTTGCATGAAGTTTGTCTATTAATTCATCAAAAACAACAATTGCCTCATCGATAAGTCCTTGAGATTTTTTAGTATCTTCTTTAGGATTTAATAATTCCCATACGTAACACTCTTCAATAATATCTCCTAGTGTGTAATTAATATCTTTTTTAAGATTTTTTACGCTTGCCATAATTATAATTTTGCTGCAAAATTAGTTGATTTTATCTAATTCTTTCTGAAATATTTCAAAAAACTGTCCTATATGGTATCCATCAACCAAAGAATGATTCACATTCACTGCTACAGGCATTACTATTTTATTCTTTTCTTGTTTTATTTTACCAAAAGAAAATTGAGGCACACTGTCATTTTTATTTCCTGATACAGGTTCTTTATGCCCCGTAAAATGAACCCATGGTAAAGCAGAACAATGAATACATCCTAAAGAATATTTTGGTGGAAATAAATTTGTAGAATTTAAAATTCTATTTTTTTCTTTATTAAAATTTTCATTAAACAATTCAAAATCATTAGAAAAATCTACATAAGAAAAACCAAATGTTTTATCAGCTCTTAAAATTGTAGCAGAAGCATCTATCTTTTTATAGACAGCTATTTTGTCATCCTCAATTCTATATTTAAAATTTTCTACTGTATTAATAGCTTTCATACAAGCGTGTAAATAAGAAACAAAGAACGATTTTTTCGTTTTCTTAGCATCTTCAAAAACAGTAGTTACATCAACATTTGCTACTACAGAAAATGTAGGATCTTTTAATGTTCTAAAATGATTAAACAGTTCTCTCCTATTCCAATCATCAATATTTAAATATTTTTTCATTTCAAAACTGGTAAAATATCTTTAATATTTGAAAAAGTTTGATAGCTCATATTCTTTTTCTCTTCTGTTGTTATTGTTTCATGCTCCCAAGTGGTATGAAAAGGAATATGAATTGCGGAAGCTCCTATTTCTAATAATGGTAGCACATCTGATTTTAACGAATTCCCGATCATTAACAATTCTGATGGTTTCATATCTAATCGATTTATCAGTTTTTTATAATCTTCAGGCTTCTTTTCACTTAAAACCTCTACGTGGTGAAAATATTTTAAAATACCTGATTTTTCTAATTTACGTTCTTGATCTAATAAATCTCCTTTCGTAACAACTATTAATTTAAACTCACCTTGTAATTGTTTTAAAACCTCCTCTATATTATCTAATAATTCTATAGGTTCATCTAACATTCTTTTTCCAATTCCTAAAACTTCATTAATAACTTCTTGTTTTACATTATAATTTGAAATTTCTAAAGCACATTCTATCATAGATAGTACAAAACCTTTTACTCCATATCCATAAATCTTTAAGTTTTTAATTTCTTTTTTATAAAGTTCTTGATGTATTTTATTCTCTGTTTCATATTTATTTAACAAGCTAGCAAATTTATTTTCTGCTTCTCTAAAATACGTTTCGTTTACCCAAAGAGTATCATCTGCATCAAAAGCTATTACCTTTATGCCATTATATTTTCTCACTATATCTATTGAATTTATAAAAAAAAATGAAACTATTTCTTAAATAATAATTTCGTATTTCTTCGTTAATTAATTATAACCCTTAGTCCCTAACCCATTTTGTAAATAAACCTTTATTAACAAAATAAAACCCTAAATTAATGAAAAACTTACTAAAAAGAAATTTAATTTTCTTAGCAATCTTCGCTTGTATATCGCTTTTAAATTCACAAAATAATTGTAATTCAAAACCTGTAG
>CAKZVD010000005.1 GCA_937922085.1 uncultured Tenacibaculum sp.
TATTTCTTATGGTTTCTATTTACAAGTACAGCAGTTTTAAATTTTTTTATAGGAACTTCTAAGAAATGTTTAATAGCGTAAATTAAAGTAGTACCAGAATGTAATACATCATCAACTAAAACTAAAGATTTATTTTGATAATCTTCAGGAGCTAAGTCTGTATGAACAGTTTCTAAAGGTGCTTTTTTGTTAATTTTTACTTTACAAATTGAAATTTTCATTTCTGAAATTTCTTCTAATATTGTTGCGATTTTTTGAGCTAAGAAATACCCGTTATCAGCTATACCAGCTATAATTATTTCTTTTTCTTCATAATTAACTTCATATATTTGATAAGCTATTCTCCTTATTTTGTTTAAAACTTCTGTGTTATTTAAAATAATATTATCAATCATACTGCAAATTTAAACATCTTCTTCATTTGTATCATAATAATCTTCAATATCTCTTCTATCTTTTTTAGTAGGTCTACCTGTACCTTTTTTTCTATAATAATCTTTAGCTAATTTTAATAATTCTGTTTTTTCAAATTCTTCTTTAGGAGTTATGTCTTTTCTATATAGATAAAGAAGTTTAGCGCCAACTCTATTATCTGGAATTCCTAAAACCTCTATTTTATAATTTATTTGATTTTTTCTCACTAAAATTATCTCTCCTCCATAAATTTCTCGTGAGGGTTTTAAGCTAATACCATTTATTTTAACTTGTCCCTTTTTACAGGCATTTGTACCTAAACTCCTTGTTTTAAATAATCTAATGCACCATAAATATTTGTCTATTCTCATACAAAAAGTTAATTTTTAATTGATTACTTTTTACAAAGGTATAAAAATGGTAAATTGCAAGCCAAAATAAAAATTAATGGTAAAGTTTAAATACATTTTGTTATTGAGTATACTAACATTGTTAGTGTATTCTTGTGGAGATGATGGAATACCTGGTTCAACAATTGACCCTAATTTTGATCATGGAGCTCAGTCGATTAAAGATAATGATTCATTGGTCTTGTTTTTAAAAAATCATTATTATGATTTAAGTACAAGTACTGTAAAGCCTTTAGAAACAGGTGAAACACCCCTTTATGAAGATCCAAAATTAGTTACTCAAAATATTACAGAAAACATTAACGATAATGATGTTGATTATAAATTATATGCATACATAGCAACAGAAGGAACTTCTCCTAAAGGAAATCCTACTGTAGTTGATTCTGTTTTAGTTAATTATTCTGGGCAAAAAATATTAAATACGACAACAATAAGTACAGCTACTTTTGATAGTAATGTGAATACTTGGTTTGTTTTAGGTGGAGGAGTTATTAGAGGTTGGACATATGGTATAACGAATTTATTAGGTGGAGTAAATAACACAATGGCTAATGAACCACTTAGTTTTTCAGGAACAGGAAAAGGGGTTTTATTCTTACCTTCTGGTTTGGCTTATAGAAATGTAGGTACTGGTCAAACTATTTTGCCTAATGAAATTTTAATGTTTTATGTAGAGTTGAATGATATTATTGTGGATACTGATTCAGATTTAGATGGTGTTCCTTCAATTTTAGAAGATCTTGATAAAGATGGTAAACCATGGAATGATGATACAGATGAAGATGGAACTCCTAATTTTTTAGATACAGATGATGATGGAGATTTAATTTTATCAATTAGAGAAGATGCGAATGAAGATGGTAATCCTGCTAATGATTTTAGTGATCTAGATAATACTAGTTTACCTGATTATTTAAATAAAGTTATTAGAAAATCAAATAGATAACAGAAAAAATAAATAAAAAAAAGCAAGGATAATAAAATATTATCCTTGCTTTTTTTTATTGAATACTATTCTGTGTTATTCTAAATAAGTTAGCTGTTGAATTCATAGCGTAAAAATAAGTGTTTATTGATTTTATTTTTGTTTCAATTAGTTTTACTTCTCTATAATTTATTCTAAATAAAGAACCTTCTCCAAGTATAAATTTTCTTTCTTCAGCTTTTACAATTTGTAGATAGTTGCTTATTAAGTCGTTTAATAAGTTGTTTTGTTTCTTATAGGAAGCTATCTCGTTTAAAGTAGCATTTATTTTGTTTTGGAGTTTTACTTTGTTTGATGAAATAACAAAATCTATATCTTGTATTTTTAGTTTGGCTAATTTTAACTCAGAACGTTCTTTTCTTAAAAATATAGGGATGCTAATATTTAAACCTGCTTTATAATTATTGGTGTCAAAATCTACAATGTTTTTATATTTAGAGGTTAAAAAATTGTATTCAAGATCTATTTTAGGTAAAATATTATTGATTTTTAAACGCTTATCTATCTTTAGTTGTTCTTTTTTTAATTGTAATGATTGAACTTTAGGATTGTTTTCAATGTTTGCTTTAATTGTTTTCTTTGTGTTAATGTTTAATACGAGATTTATTTTAGCATTTGTTTTTAAATCTGGAAGCATATTGTTTTCTAATTCTAAAGGAATATTGTCTGTGATCCATAAGTAATTAGATAAATTTAATTTAGATTTTAGATATTTTATATTTGATTTTTCTAAATCTAATAACCTGTTTTTTAGATTGATGTTAGCTTCTAAAGTATCTATTGCTGGTTTATCACCTTCTAAAAAACTTTTTTTAACATTACTGAGTCTGTCAGTCGCATTTTTTACAAAACTCACATATGTTTGTTTTATTTGATAACTTTTAAGCCAATTTAAATAGACTATTATAGATTCGTAAAAAATATCATTAATTAACAATTGTTGGTCAGCTTTTGCTTGTTGCGTATATATTTTGGCTTTTTTTAGGGTAGCCATTCTTTTGTTTGTTAATAATCCTTTTGCTAATGAAATTGAAATTCCAGGACTATACAGTCCATTATCAGGAACATTGAATTCTGGATTTAAAAATATTCCTGAGTTGTTTTCATAATTGGCTTTTAACTGAACTCCATACCAAGTAGGGATTTTAAAAGAAGTATTTAGTTTATCATAGTATGTTGTTTTTTTAAACTTCTTTCGATTGTAATCTACTTCAATTTTAGGATCGAAAGCCCCTCTAGCTTTTAATAGTTTAATTTGACTTTCTGTAGTTTTTAATCTGGCTTGTTTTACAATAGGATGGTATTTTTTTACATACCCTAAGTATTCAGAAAGAGTTAATATATTTTCATTCTCTGCTTGTGCGTATGAAATCATATTTACAAGTAGAAGTAGCGTAAAAAACATCTTTTTCATTATTTTTTCTTTTTAGAATCTGTTTTTTTTTTGTTTGGCTGATAAAAGTTAGGAGGGAAACTGTTTATTTGTCTCCACATCTCAAACCAAATAGGTACATTATCTAATAAAGCAATTGTTTTTGCTCCAGATCCAACACGAATAGCTGTAGGCCATGGTTCGGTATCTTTATTAGGAGCTAGTAATACTCTATACATTCCGTTGTCACTTATAAAATTTTCAATAGCAACTACTTTGGCACCATAAGTACCATAAGATACGTTTGGCCATCCGCTAAAAACAATAGCAGGCCATCCATCAAATTGTACACGTACATCTTCGTCTTTATGTACTAAAGGTAAATCAATAGGTCTAACAAACATTTCTACAGCTAATTCATAGTTGGCAGGCATAATTCCCACTAACTGTTCTCCTTCTTTAAAAGTTTCTCCTATTCCTGATTTAATAGCCTTGTTTATGTATCCATCTAGTGGCGCGGTTATGTATAATAAACTGGTTCTTTTAGTGTAGTTAGCAACATTTATTTCTAATTTAGAAGCTTGTGTTTCGGTTTCTAAAGTGGCAGATTTAGCAGAGAATATATTACTCTGTGTCTTAGCTAATTTGTCATCATAACTAGCTCTTAAAGTTGAAATATTTAATTGCGCATTTATAATATTGTTTTGAGAGGTTAAGAGTTTGTTTTCTTGTGAAATCAATTTAGCGCTCACTTCTTGTAATTTTACTTTTTTCTCTTCAACATCTTTTACAGCTTTTAAACCTTCTTTTTGTAAGTTTTCTGCACGTTGATATTGAGTTTTTGCAATTTTACTTTTAGTTCGTATAGCCTCTAAATCAATACTATCACTTTTTACTTTTAAATTAGCTTGTAATAGTTTATTTTTTGCTTGTTTTAGTTTTAATTGACGTTCTTTTTTTAATGCTAAAAGTTGGTTTTTTAAAGCGCCCACTTTGCCTTTGTAGGCGTTAATAGATAGGTTTTTTGCGTCTAGTTGATTTTGAGTTCTCTCTGTTAGTTTGCTATCAAAATAATCACTTTTAATTTCAGAAATTCGTAATATAGTATCACCTTTTTTTACAAAATTACCTTCTTGTACAAACCATTCTTCAATTCTTCCAGGAATTTGAGATTGTAATGTTTGTGGTCTTTGGTTTGGTTTTAACGTAGTAACACTACCTTTACCTGATATGTTTTGAGTCCAAGGCAAGAACAATATAATTAATATAATAATAGAAAATATTAATAAAAATTGTCTAAATCGTTTGTGGTATTCTTTTGTGAAAATATTTTTACCAGACTTAAAAGTTGTTAAATCTATATTTTCAGATACAGAGTTGTTGGAAATATTAAGCATGTCTTTTTCTAGTTTTTTATTTGACCTTTTTCTAGTACAATATGTTTGTTGCAATAGTCTTTCCATGTATTGTTGCTACTTACAACAATTAAACTCCATGGTTGTGACGGGCTAGTAAGGAAACTGATAATTTCTTTAGTTTTTTCTTGTTTAAACTGATCTAAAGGATCTTCTAAGATTAAAAGCTTAGGCTTTTTTACAATAGCTCTAGCAAGTATTATTTTTTTAGCAATAGTGTATGCTATTTGTTTTCCTTCTGGTTTAATTATTGTATTTAACCCCATAGGTTGTTCCTTTAAGAAATCAATTAATCCTACTATTTTAAAAGCATTATATATTTTATCATCTTTAATTTCAGTATTACCAAAAGTAATATTTTCTCTAATTGTACCTTCAAAAGGTGTTTCTTCAGATAGAGATAAACCTAGGTTAGATCTATATTTATTTATTTTTAAACTACTTATAGAGAGGTTGTTAATGTGTAGATGGCCAGAAGTAGGTTCTATTACGCCTGCTATAAGTTGTAATAAACTTGATTTACCAGAACCACTTTCTCCTTGGACTAAAATTCTATCTTTAGCATTAATATTAAAAGAAATATTTTGTAAAATAGGAGAGTTTCGATTGTTAACACTATAGGTAGCTTCTTGTAATTGAATGGATAAGTTTCCTTTAATGGTTTCTCCAGATTGACTTTCTATAGGTTTGTCAACAACTTGTCCTAGTTTTTCTATAGAGGTAAGTACATCATAAAAAGACTCTAATCCTAAAATTAATTTTTCAACAGAATTTATAACTAAAAGAACAATAATTTCAGCAGCAACGAATTGCCCTATGTTCATTTTTTGTTCTAGTACCAAAAAACCACCAATCAGTAAAAGACCGGCTGTAACTAATACTTTAAAGCCTATCATTTGTATGTATTGAATCACTAATATTTTAAAATGACTTTCTCTAGAATTTAAATATTTCTCAACAAGAATGTCGTTTTTTTCTAAAGCCAAATTTGTTTTTCCTGACAACTTAAAACTTGTAACAGAGCGAGCTATTTCTTGAAGCCAGTGTACTACTTTATATTTGTTTTTAGATTCATCTAAACTAGTTTCTAATCCTCTAGAAGCGGTAAGCTTAAAAACTGTATAAATTAGAAAGACTAATAGTATTCCAAAAATAATAAAGAACGGATGATAGAATGAAAGTAGTAATAGAGCAAAAATAATTTGTAAAAAAGCAGAAGGAACATCAATTAGTATTTTTGATAGTCCTTTTTGAATGGTTAACGTATCAAAAAAACGATTTGCTAACTCTGGTAAATAATAGTTTCTTAATTCCTTCATTTTTATTTTAGGGAAACGATAACTCAATTCAAAAGAAGCTCTTGTAAAAACACGTTGTTGTATAGTTTCTATAATGCGTAGTTGCATTAATTTTAAAATTCCTGAAAAGGTAACACCTAAAGTTACTAAAATAACCAATATAATCCAGGAAACAGATACTTGTGCTCCTTGTATTAGGTTAATTATAGCTTGTATACCAAGAGGTAGAGAAAGAGATACAATTCCTTCAAAAATAGCAAAATAAGATATTTGAAATATGTCTTTTCTTTCTAATTTTAACAATCCAATTAATCTTTTCCAAGGTGTTAAAGAATTATTCGTCATTTGATAATGTGTTAAGAATTAGGTTTGTGTAAAATTTAGTAGGAGTTATTGTATCATCACAATTAGTAATAGAAACAAAGTGTTGTTTAATGAAGTGCTGATGTAGAGCTCCTTCTGTGATAGAGCTTGCTAAACTTAAAGGGAATTCGTAGGTATTGTTGTATTCAGAAATAATATCTGCGAATCTACCAACGACTCTTTTATAGGGTAAAAAGTAACCTTCTTTGTTTTCAGAGTCAACACTTTTAGTTAGATAAGATTTTGAGTTTTCATTGATGATAATTTTGTTTAATAAAATTTCATTAATATGAGAAAAAGCTTTGTCTTCTTTAGTGGTTCTAGTAACCACTTTTATTGCTTGAATCAGTTTTTCTTTTGTGTCTTTAATACTGAATGTTTCAATAACTAATTGATATTCTATCCATCTCCAGTACCAAGAACTTAAATAAATAAGTAATTTGTGTTTGCTTTCAAAATAACGATAAATAGAACTTTCATTAGATGAAATAAATTTACCGAGTTTTTTAAAGTTAAAATCCTCAAAACCAATTTCGTCAATTAAGATAATACTGGTTTGTATAATTTTTTTTCCTAGTTCAGATGATTCTGGATTCTTAATAAAGATACCTTCTGGTACTTCTATTTTTATATTTGAAAGTAATTTATCCACTATTAAATGTATTTATTGCAAATATAATAGTATTACTATTAACTAAATGTTAAAATAAATAAAATGTTTAAAGTATTTTAAAATAACTTAAACAAAAATATCGTATATTTGATGTAACAACAACAAAAGCTTGTTAAAACCTAAATTTTTTTCAAATGGCTAAAAAAAAGAGTATAAGTAAACATGATATTATATCCTTATATATGGATTATGTATTGGAGCATAATGAAGATCCCAAATCAGTATATAAATTTTCAAAAGATAATAATTTTGAAGAAGCATTGTTTTATGAGAGTTTTACATCCTTTGAAGTAGTAAAATCATCGATATTTTCTGCTTTCTTCGAAAATACTTTATTGCTTTTGCATAAAAGTGAAGAATTTGAAACTTATGATGCGCGAAATAAGCTATTAAGTTTTTATTTCACATTTTTTGAAACACTAACAGCTAATAGAAGTTATGTTGTGTATGCATTACATCAACAGAAAAATAAATTAGATATTGTTAAAAGTTTAAAAGAATTTAGAACTCATTTTAAAAAATTTATAAACACATTAGAAATTGAAAAACTGGACTTTAAGCAGGATAAAATTGAAAAAATTCAAAACAAGGCTATTGAAGAAAGTGCATGGGCTCAATTAATAATAACACTTAAATTTTGGTTAGAAGATACTTCTCCTTCTTTTGAGAAAACAGATGTGTTTATTGAAAAATCAGTAAATGCAAGTTTTGATATTTTAAATATTGCGCCTGTTAAAAGTATCATTGATTTAGGAAAATTTTTATTTAAAGAAAAAATGAAGACGAATATATGAAGACAATAGACAGAATACCTACATCTAAAATTCAAAGAGCAACAAAATTAGTTCAGACTGGAGCTAAGGTTGGTGTTAATTATTTAAAGTATTATGGAACTAAATTAGTAAGCGGAGAAGAGGAAGCTAAAGAACAATTAGATAAAGATAATGCAGAAGATATTTATGATGGATTAAAACAATTAAAAGGAAGTGCATTAAAAGTAGCTCAAATGCTAAGTATGGAAAAAGGAATTCTTCCACAGGCTTATGTAGAACAATTTTCTTTATCACAATTTTCTGTACCACCATTATCAGCACCATTAGTTAAAAAAACATTCAAGAATTATTTTGGTAAATACCCAAATGAGTTATTTGATAAGTTTGACTTAAATGCAGTTAGCGGAGCTAGTATAGGCCAGGTACATTTAGCAGAAAAAGACGGTAAGAAATATGCAGTTAAAATTCAATACCCAGGAATTGCAGAAAGTATTTCTTCTGATTTAGCGTTGGTGAAACCTATTGCTATTAAAATGTTTAATATTAAAGGAAAAGACAATGATAAATATTTTAAAGAAGTAGAAAATAAATTAACAGAAGAAACAAATTATATTTTAGAAGTTTCTCAAAGTCAGGATATCGTTGATGCATGTAAGCATATTAACAATTTACAATTTCCTAATTATTATAAAGATCTTTCTTCTGATAGAATTATTACAATGGATTGGATGGAAGGGATACATCTTTCTGAATTTACAGCTCAGAATACAGATGCAGAGAAATCGAATAAACTAGGGCAAGCATTATGGGATTTTTATATGTATCAAATGCATAAAATCCGTAAAGTACATGCCGATCCACATCCTGGTAATTTTCTTATATCAAAAGAAACAGAGTTGATTGTTTTAGATTTTGGATGCATGAAAGAAGTTCCTGATGATTTTTATATTCCTTATTTTGAATTAGCTAAGAAAGAAAATATTTCTAATCCTGAATTTTTTGTGCAGAAATTATATGAATTAGAAATCTTAAGAGAAGATGATACTGAAGAAGAATTGATTTTCTTTAAAGAAATGTTTCATGAAATGTTAAGCCTGTTTACAGAGCCTTTTAATAATGAAAATTTTGATTTTTCAGATGAACATTTCTTTGGTAAAATAACGGAGTTAGGTACTAAATATGCAAAAAGTACTGAGCTTAAAAAAATGAATGGTAATAGAGGTTCTAAACATTTCATATATATAAATCGTACATTTTTCGGATTGTATAATTTAATGCATGATTTAAAAGCAACTAATGTTAAAATAAATAACTTTAAAAAGTACTAAATGGCATTTTTTAATCGGGAAGATATAGATGGTTTTGATCATATTCATAAAATAAACTTAATGAATAGTTTATCTGGTTATAAATCAGCAAATTTAATAGGATCTATTTCTTCTAAAGCACAAGAAAATGTAGCAGTTTTTAGTTCTATAGTTCACTTGGGCTCTAATCCACCATTATTAGGTTTTATTTTAAGACCAACTTTAGATGTTCCTAGAAATAGTTATGAAAATTTAAAAGAAATAGGTTTTTATACTGTGAATCATATTGCAGAATCATTTATTGAAGATGCACATCATACTTCTGCAAAATATGCGAAAGAAATTTCAGAGTTTGAAGTAACTAATTTAACTCCAGAATATATTAATGGTTTTGTAGCTCCTTTTGTAAAGGAATCGCCTGTTAAAATAGCGATGAAATATTTAAATGAATACCATATTAGAGAAAATGATACACTAATGATTGTTGGTGAAATTCAATTTTTTCAAGTGGAAGATTCAATGTTATCAGAAGATGGATTTTTAAATCTTTCAAAAGGTAAGGTAACTACAATAAATGGATTGGATGGATATGCTGTTCCAGAATTATTAACGAGACAAAAATATCAACGTCCTAAAAAAACAGAAAAAACAGTATGAAAATATTAATCACAGGCACAACAGGCTATATTGCAAAAAGACTCGTATTAAACTTACTTAAAAGTGGTCATCAATTAGTTTGTTGTGTTCGTGATTTAAATAGAATTCCTGACGAAATAGAATACAGAGAGAATATTGAGTTTATTAAAGTAGATTTTTTA
>CAKZVD010000006.1 GCA_937922085.1 uncultured Tenacibaculum sp.
GAGGTAATAAGTAGTAAAGATGGAAGTATAACTTGTTTATTAGGAGCTTCACCAGGCGCATCTACTGCTACGGCTATAATGTTAAAAGTTTTAGAAAAAGCATTTCCAGAATTATTGCTATCAGAGCAAGGTAAAGAAAAGGTCAAAGAAATAGTACCTTTTTATAATATAGAAATAACTCAAGAAGTCTTTTTAAAAGAATTAAAGAGAGCTAAAGAGGTGTTGAAATTATAAGGGTAAAAGTATAGTGAAAAGTTGTTTCTTTATATTTAAAACTTGTAAAACAAATTTTAAATATAAAATCACTCAACTAAATTATCTAGTTAAATTTAGAATTCCTGAATATACATTTAGAAATAACTATACTATAAATAAAGTATCTAATCCAAAAAAAATAATGGAGGTACTGACTTTGTTTCAAATTTTAGGAAGATGATACTGATTAGTCTTTGATGTATAGATAACAGATAAAAAGAAAGATATCTCGAATACTTATATTAGATATAAAGGATATGTTAAAATTTATTACAAGAGGAAATTCTGATAGTAGGAAAGCTGAGGTAAATAGATAATTTTAATAAATTATTGTTATTGCTGTTGCTTGTTTTGATTGTTAAAATTTATTTTGTTTAGCTTTTTTATTTTTTTTACGAAACAAAAACTTCTTTTTTTTCTTTATTAATAGGCTTTAGGGTGGTTTTCCTGTTGCTTGTAAGGCTAAAAGAGATTATATTTATGATGTAAATAGAAAGTATAACACTTTTTCTTCGTCCCCCGATGATTACATATATTATGTGACTTGAAATCTTCTGAAAGGAAGTTCTTTCAGAAGATTTTTAATTTAAAATGTTACTTTCCTATTTAGTCAAAATATCAGGCATTTTCCTGTTTTTTAAAAGTATAAAAAAACGTAAATTTATAATGTAGATAGTAGTATTAAACATCTTTTCTTCTCCCCCGATGATTACATCTGTGATGATGTAGCTTTAAACCTTCTAAATATCTTTTAGAAGGTTTTAAAATTTAAAAAACTAATTATTTTGAATGTTCAGGCAACCTTTTTACAAAATATAGAGTCTATATATTTGTAAGAACATTAAAGAGCATCTTTTAGATTGAAAATTATTTCATTACATAGAAAACAAGAGTTTTTATTAAAAAAAGCATCAAGAGGTGATAGAGAGTCACAGCAGGAAATCTTTGATGCATTTTCTCCCAAAATGTTAGGAGTATGTAGAAAGTATGTTAAAGACATTCATCATGCAGAAGATTTAATGCTTCAAGGTTTTCTAAAAACCTTTACAAACCTACATAAGTTTAAAAATGAAGGAAGTTTAGAAGGATGGATACAAAGAATAATGGTAAATACGTGTATATCTTATCTTCAAAAAGCAAAAAAAATAGAATTTGTAGATGAAGAATATGCTTTTAATGAACATAGTACTTATAATTATGAAAATACATCAGTAGAAGATATTCAACGTTTAATAGATACATTACCTAAAGGATATAAGTTAGTTTTTAATTTATATGCAATTGAAGGATATAAACATTCAGAAATAGCAAAAAAACTATCTATTACAGAGAGCACCTCAAAATCACAGTTATTTAAAGCTCGTAAATGGTTACAAACGAATTATATTAAAATGAATAAAATTAGAAACGGAAGTGAATAATTTAGATAAAAATATCATAGAAGCTCTTAAAGATAGAGAAATAACACCTTCTAATTCTGCATGGGAAAGATTAAAAGTTAAGTTAGATGAAGAAGAAAGGAGCAAAAGGAAAAAAAATATTTCATATGTAGCATATGCTGCAGTAATAGCTTTAATAATAACAATCTCTATCACTGTATTTTCAGGAGAGAAAAGAAATAAAGTAGATTATTTAGTAATAAATATGGAGAAGGAATCTATTACATCAGAAAATGATTTAGAAAACGAAATAATTATTACTGAAGTTAAAAAAGCGAATATTGAAAATAAAAGGAATAGTAGTAAGAAAAAAATACACACAGCAAAAATCGAAAACTTAATTACTTCAAAAGAAGAAAATCAAGTTTTTAAACAACAAAAAGTCTCTAAACCGTTATTAAAACAAGACACTTTATTAAAAGTAAAAAATATTAAAAAGAGGATTCAGATTAATCCAGATGATTTATTGTATGCTGTAACACATACACCAGAAGAAGTGAAGAAATATTATGTAAAGTATCATATTAATAGAAATATGATTATTGATACATTAAAATCGCAGTTAAAAAAATCAAACTTAAAGGTAGATCCAGAAACTATCTTGGCTGAAGTAGAAAATCGTATAGAAGAAGAAGACTTTAAAGAAAATTTTATAGATAAATTCAAATCTAAACTTTCAGATGTATTAGTTGCAATTTCTGATAAAAATAACTAAAAGTACTTTTATAATTATCGATAATTAAACTACCCAAATTTACAATTACGTTTAATTTAAAAATTTTAAAAAAATGAAAAGAATACTACTTGTATTAGTGTTTCTATGCACTACCTATGTCCAATCTCAAGAGAAATTTTTTGAAGAAGAAGTGAGAAAAATAGCTGAAAAGATTGAAAAAATTACACAGAAAGAAAAAAACTTTTTAAAAGAAAAGGTAAAAGCAATCAATAAAAAATTAGAAAATGAAGAAATAACACCTGAAGAAGCTAAAAAATTAAAAACAACTGCTGCTTCAATTCATGCTTTAAATATAGAAAATGGAATTGCTTTAGAAGAAAGAAAATTACAACAATTAGTACAAGATAAAACAAATGGAAAGATCGCAAGTAACGATGATAGTGACTACGTTTTTAATTTGCAAATTTTTAATAAAGATATTGGCTTTATAGAGAAAAAAAATGGAAAAAAAAGAAAGAGAAGAAAAAAGTTAACTCGAAAAAGGAATAAAAGAACAACAACTCAACTTGTAATGTCTTTTGGAATTAATAATGTATTAACAAATGATGATTTAGGTTCGTTAGAAGATTCAAATTATAAATTTTGGAAGTCAAGATCTTATGAAATAGGTTTTACTTGGAAAACTCGTTTGTCTAAAAAAGCTTCTATGACATATTTTAAATATGGGTTTTCTTTCTTGTGGAATAATTTAAGAACTAAAAATAATCAACTACATGTTTTAAATGGAAATAAGACTGATTTGGTGACTTTTAATCAACAACTTACTGAAAGTAGATTACGTCATGTACAAATGATATTTCCAATGCATTTAGAATTAGATTTTTCTAAAAATAAGAAATATAAAGATGATTTTGTAAGAGATAGAACTCATAAATCTTTTCGTATAGGAGTGGGAGGATTCTTTGGTTTAAAATTAGGAACTAGGCAATATTTAGAATACACAAACTCTAATAATGTTAGTATTGAAGAAGTACAAAAAAACTCATTCAATACGCGTATATTTAATTACGGATTAAGTACTTATTTAGCATATAAAAGTTACGGATTGTTTGTTAAATATGATTTAAACTCACTGTTTAAAAATACGAACCTTCGTAATATATCATTAGGATTACGATTAGATTTATAAATTAAAAGTTTAAAAGAGTATATAAATGTTAATTTTTTATATGCTCTTTTTTATTCTCCCAATCTTTTCTTAAGTCTTGAGATAATATTCCAGTTCCTTTATGATTCCAGCCTGGGGGCTTTATAAAGTATAATAACTTTTTAGTAATGGAGGTTTTGCTAGAAAAAACATCCTTTAACATATTATACCACTCTAAAAAAGCTACTTTTAGGGGATTGTTAGTTTCAATATCTTTAACAAGTCCATAAATTGGTTTTTCAACTTCTGGTTCAAAAGTTCCGAATAGTTTGTCCCAAATAATAAAAATTCCAGCATGATTTCGATCTAAGTATTGTGGATTAGTGGCATGATGAACTCGATGATGGCTTGGAGTATTAAAAACAGTTTCAAACCATTTAGGTAACTTTTTAATAAGTTCAGTATGTATCCAATATTGATATAATAAACTAATACTCTGTTGTGTAATGACCATTATAGGATGAAAACCTAGAAAAATTAATGGAACCCAAAAAATAAAAGTATAAAAACTTCCAGTCCATGTTTGCCTTAATGCAGTACTTAAATTGTATTTTTTTGAAGAATGATGCACTACATGGCTAGCCCAGAATAGTCGACTTTCATGTGCAATTCTATGGTTCCAATAATACACTAGATCTTCAAGAAATAATAAAATGATCCATGCCCACCAAGTAAACGGTATCACAAAAAACTTAAATTGGTATAAAAACCAGAATACGCCTAACATAATTCCTTTAGTTAATAAACTAATAAAAACATTACCTAAACCCATTGTTATAGAGGTGATAGCATCTTTAAATTCATAATCTTCAAGTTTAACTTTTACTGTTAGAATAGCTTCTATAATTAAAGTTAAAGCGAATACAGGGATAGCATAATGAATTAAATCTGGCATTTCTGGTACATTCATAAAAATAGATATTGTAACAGCAATATAATAAAAAGGAAATACTTTACATATTCATAACAATATTTATAAGTAAAATACTTATATTTGCAGACTTTAAAAATAATATTAAACAATTTATTATGAATCATTACGAAACTGTTTTCATTTTGAATCCCGTTTTATCTGAGACTCAGATAAAGGAGACAGTAAAAAAGTTCGAGGACTATTTGGTTTCTAAAGGTGCAGAAATGACTCACAAAGAGGATTGGGGCTTAAAAAAATTAGCTTACCCAATTCAGAAGAAAAAAAGTGGTTTTTATCACTTATTAGAGTACAAAGTAGCAGGTGAAACTATTACCCCGTTTGAATTAGAATTTAGACGTGACGATAGTGTTATGCGTTATTTAACTGTAAGGTTAGATAAACATGCTGCAGCTTGGGCTGAGAAAAGAAGAGAACGTCGTGTTAAATCTGCAAAAAAGTAATCAATTATGTCATCAATTGAACAACAAGCAAAAGGAAACAAGCAAGGAGAAGTACGTTATTTAACTCCGCTTGACATTGAAACTAAAAAGGAAGCTAAATACTGTCGTTTTAAAAAGAATGGTATTAAATACATTGATTATAAAGATGCTGACTTCTTAATGTATTTAGTAAACGAGCAAGGTAAAATTTTACCAAGACGTTTAACAGGAACTTCATTAAAATATCAACGTAAAGTGGCTCAAGCTATTAAAAGAGCTCGTCACTTAGCTTTAATGCCTTACGTTGGAGATATGTTAAAATAATTAAGAAGTAGAATCATGGAATTGATATTAAGACAAGACGTAGAAAATTTAGGTTTTAAAGACGATTTAGTAACTGTTAAGAATGGTTATGGACGTAATTACCTAATACCTCAAGGATATGCAGTTTTAGCTACTTCATCAGCTAAAAAAGTTTTAAATGAAAATTTAAAGCAACGTGCATTTAAAGAAGCTAAATTAATTGAAGATGCTAATAAATTAGCAGAAACAGTTAAAGGATATGAAGTTAAAATAACTTCTAAAGTAGGTACAGGAGATAAATTATTTGGTTCTGTAAATAATGCTAATGTAGCAGAAGCTTTAGCTAAATTAGGAACTAGTTTAGATAAGAAATTTATTAAAGTAACAGGTGGAAATGTAAAAAGATTAGGTAAGTATAATGCTGCCGTTCGTTTACATAGAGCTGTTGTAGCTGATATCGTATTTGAAGTAGTAGCTGAGAAGTAAACAATCAGTTAATTACTTGTTAATAAAAAGTTAAGCACATTCTAATTAGAATGTGCTTTTTTTATTTTAATTTTATCCTAACCAAATAAAATAAAACTTTTTATGATGAGGAAATTTATCTTTTTATCCTTACTATTATTATTCAGTAGTCAACTTAGCGCACAGGTTACAAGTTCAAAAATAAAAGGACTTATAACAGATGATAAAGGA
>CAKZVD010000007.1 GCA_937922085.1 uncultured Tenacibaculum sp.
TCTCAATCATGTGCTTTAAAATAAAGAGTTTTAAGCAACTGGAAATTTGGTGTTTTTAATTTATAGCATAAAAAAATAAGCCCTTAAAAAGGCTTATTTGAAGTTGTGTGTTTTAGTTTTTTTGACTTGTGCAACGGTTACTATTGTTAGCACACACATACGCTAATTCTCAAAAAATTGATTCTTTAATATTTTCAAAACTTTATAAAGAATTATCACAAAAAAATCCTTCTCTAATTTTAAGTAAAAAAGATATTGAAGACGGATTCTTTAAAAAAAACAACTGTATCTATGAAAAAGGTTCTGATTACATGTATATCTGTGTTAAAAATTACTGGAATAAAAATTGGTTTACAGATTTCAACAATGATAATATTGATGACATTATAATAAAGACAACAGAATCTATAATTCCAAATCAAAAAAACACCTTCAACCTTTTAATTCTAAACAAAAACTTTAACATTCTCAACACTTATTCTCTTTATAGTGGTGGATTACATGGAAGTGGTAATGGTTCTTTACGTATTGACAGTCTGAAAAACGGACATATACACACAACACTCCTCAATAACGAGTTGCACGAAGACATTAATGAAAGAGATTATAAGCCACTTAATTTAGAGTTTTTCATAAACACTAAAAAACTCCAAGAAAAACATTATTCAAAATGCAAGCTTTATAAAGTCAATAAGAATATTTTCAAAAAAACAGAATATCTTACAGAATCATTTTCCTTTGATGAATATTACAACGAAAAGAAAACAGAGACTTTAACTATTAAAAAAGGGATCTATTATAAAGCTCATTTTTCTGGCTGCGATGAAATAGAGTTGTCTTTTAATTTCTCTAATAAAAAAAGAAAACGAGAAACAATTAGCAAATTAAAAGTTAAAAAAGAGTGGTTAAAACACATTTCTTTTCTATCTAAAAACACTAAACATAAACATATCTTTTCAGAACTTGAATCAAAAATAAAAGAAAATCAAATTGATTCAGACTCATACATGAAGTATAATCGATATCATATGATTGTTACTCTTAAAAACAAGCAAAAGATTTATCTTGATTTTTCATTTTCGAAACATTTTGAAAACGATATTACAATCAGAATTACATCTCAGAAAAACGATGATTTATCTTATTGGAATATTATGACTAAAAAACTAAACAAATAAAGTTCATATTCTATCTAAATTACACCTTTATATTATTGTACAGAAAACGCTTTTATAATACCTTTGTTATCTGGAAGAATTCCCACTTGTAAGGAAATTCAATAACATACACATTATAATGATTAAAATTACATTGCCTGACGGAAGCGTCAAAGAATTTGAAGTAAATAGCACTCCAATAGATGTTGCTAAAAGTATTAGTGAAGGTTTAGCTAGAAAAATTATTTCTGCTAACTTTAATGGTTCCACTGTAGAAACAAGCACTCCATTAACAATAGATGGTACGCTAACTCTTTTCACTTTTGACACCCCTGAAGGTAAAAAAGCTTTTTGGCATTCTTCTGCACATGTTTTGGCTCAGGCTATATTAGACTTTTATCCCAATGCGAAACTAACTATTGGACCAGCTATTGATAATGGTTTTTACTATGATGTAGATTTTGGTGATGATACTATTTCTGAAAAAGATTTTTCTAATATTGAAAAGAAGTTTTTAGAGAGAGCTCGTGAAAAAGCAGAATTTAAAATGAGATCTGTTTCTAAGGCAGAAGCTTTAGAATACTATAAAGGAAGAAACAATCAATATAAAGTTGAATTAATTGAGGGGTTAGTTGATGGTGACATCACATTTTGTGACCATAGTAACTTCACTGATTTATGTAGAGGAGGACATATTCCAAATACCGGTATTATAAAAGCTATTAAGATTATGAACGTTGCTGGAGCTTATTGGCGTGGTGACGAAAAAAACAATCAATTAACTCGTATATATGGAATTTCTTTTCCTAAACAAAAAATGCTTACTGAGTACTTAGAGTTATTAGAAGAAGCTAAGAAAAGAGATCATAGAAAATTAGGTAAAGAATTAGAATTATTTACTTTCTCACAAAAAGTTGGTCAGGGTTTACCTTTATGGTTACCTAAAGGTGCTGCTTTAAGAGAAAGATTAGAAAGTTTTTTAAAAGTAGCACAAAAGAAAGCTGGTTACGAAATGGTAATGACTCCACATATTGGCCAAAAAGAACTTTATGTTACTTCTGGTCATTATGAAAAATATGGAGAGGATAGTTTTCAATCTATAAAGACTCCTAAAATGGATGAGGAGTTTTTATTAAAACCAATGAATTGCCCTCATCATTGTGAAATATACAATTACAAACCTTACTCTTACAAAGATCTTCCAAAACGTTTTGCTGAATTTGGTACCGTATATAGGTATGAACAAAGTGGAGAACTACATGGATTAACTCGTGTTAGAGGATTTACACAAGATGATGCTCATATTTTTTGTACCCCAGAACAATTAGATTCTGAGTTTAAAAATGTAATAGATTTAGTCCTATATGTATTTAGATCATTAGGTTTTGAAAACTTTACAGCTCAAGTTTCTGTGAGAGATTTAGAAAACCCATCTAAATATATTGGTTCTGTTGATAATTGGGAAAAAGCAGAGCAAGCAATTATAAATGCAGCGAAAGATAAAGGTTTAGATTTTGTAGTAGAATCTGGTGAAGCTGCTTTTTATGGACCTAAATTAGACTTCATGGTTAAAGATGCTTTAGGTAGAAGTTGGCAACTTGGAACAATTCAAGTGGATTATAATCTTCCTGAACGTTTTGATTTAAATTATAAAGGTAGTGATAATGAATTGCACCGTCCGGTAATGATTCATCGTGCTCCTTTTGGTTCATTAGAACGATTTATTGCTATTTTATTAGAGCATACTGGTGGTAATTTCCCTCTATGGCTAACTCCAGAGCAGGTTATTATACTGCCTATCAGTGAGAAATATGAAAAATATACAGAAAAAGTTTCAAATCTGTTAGAAAATTCCGAAATTCGCGCCCTCGTAGATCACCGAAATGAAAAAACTGGTCGTAAGATTAGAGATGCAGAAGTAAACAAGATTCCTTTTATGATTATTGTTGGTGAGAAAGAGGAACAGGATGGCACGGTATCTGTTAGAAAACATGGAGAAGGTGATATTGGAACCTTTACTATTGAAGATTTTATCCTGTTAATACAAAAAGAAGTTAATAAAACATTAGTTACATTTAACACCAATAATTAGTCGTAATAATAATCTAAAAAATATAAGTCATAGCAATTAGAAGAAAAGGTGGTCGTAGGAGACCCGTAAGAATAATAAAAGAAGATCAACATAGAATTAATGATAAAATTAAATATGTTGATGAAGTTCGTCTGGTAGGCGACAACCTAGAAGTTGGTGTATACCCTTTAGCTAAAGCTAAAGATATTGCACGAGAATTAGAATTAGATTTAGTAGAAATTTCTCCTAAAGCTGTTCCTCCTGTTTGTAAAGTAATTGACTACAAGAAGTTCTTGTATGAGCAAAAGAAACGAGAGAAAGCTTTAAAATCGAAAGCTACTAAGGTAATTGTAAAAGAGATTCGTTTTGGTCCTCAAACAGATGAACATGATTATGAATTTAAAAAGAAACATGCTATTAAATTTTTGCAAGATGGTGCAAAATTAAAAGCATATGTGTTTTTTAAAGGACGATCTATTGTCTTTAAAGAGCAAGGTCAAATTTTACTATTGAAATTAGCTCAAGAGTTAGAAGACTATGGTAAGGTTGAACAAATGCCAAAATTAGAAGGTAAACGTATGATTATGTTTATTGCTCCTAAAAAAACAAAATAACATTCTTGTAAAAAAGAATTAAGATAATATAAGCAAGATAAAAACGATAGCAGAAGATGCCTAAAATGAAAACCAAATCTAGCGCCAAAAAACGTTTCAAGTTAACTGGCTCTGGAAAGATTAAAAGAAAGCATGCGTTTAAAAGTCACATTTTAACAAAAAAGTCTAAAAAACGTAAGCTTGCATTAACTCACTCAGCATTAGTACATAAAGCTGATGAGGCAAACATTAAGCAACAATTATTATTAAAATAATTAGTTAGCTAGGTAATTATTATTAACCATGGAGTTAGGCTTTAAAGAATTATCTATTAATTCTCTTTAAACAGAATTAAAAAAGTAATCGCCTACTACAAAAACATTTAAATTATGCCAAGATCAGTAAATTCAGTTGCTTCAAGAAATAGAAGAAAAAAAATATTGAAGCAAGCAAAAGGTTACTTTGGACGTAGAAAAAACGTTTATACAGTAGCTAAAAATGCAGTCGAAAAAGGAATGGTTTACGCCTACCGCGACCGTAAAAACAAGAAAAGAAACTTCCGTTCATTATGGATTCAACGTATTAACGCTGGAGCTCGTCAGTTCGGAATGTCTTACTCACAGTTTATAGGTAAAGTAAAAGCTAATAATATTGAGTTAAACCGTAAGGTTTTAGCTGATTTAGCGATGAACAATCCTGAAGCTTTTAAGGCAATTGTAGATAAAGTAAAATAAGTTTAATAACCTTGCTTATACTAAAAACCCAAACTTTATCGTTTGGGTTTTTTTAAACCACTTGAAATTACATTTAAATGAAAACTATCTATTTTTTATTACTCACCCTATTTTCAATTTCAATTTCTGCTCAAACAAAGCTATCGAAGAAAGAATTAGATAATCTTCCTAATACTTTAAAAAATCAATTTATAAAAACTTATGGAAAGGCTAAACGTTGGCATGAGTATAAAATGATTACTAAAGCAGATTTTCAATCTTTACAGAAAAACGCTTTAGATAGTATTTCTTCTTTAAAAAAAGATATTACTGTTCGTCAAGAAAAGATGAATGAGCAAAGTCAAAATATTAGTAGTTTGAATAAGAAAATGGAAGAACTAACTAATGAACTACAAAACTCTTTAGGTAAAGAAAATCAAATTAGTTTTTTAGGAATTAACATTAATAAAACTTCTTACAATTTAATTTTATGGTCAGCTATTGGTGTTTTATTACTAGGAATGATCTTTTTTATATTTAGACACAAAAACAGTAATATATTAACTAAGCAAGCTAAAAAAGATTTAGATGAAATTGAACAAGAATTTGAATCTCATAGAAAAAAAGCAATAGAAAAAGAACAAAAATTAAGAAGACAACTTCAAGATGAAATAAATAAACAAAGAGGTATATAATTTATATCACTCAATATAAACCCCGAATAATATTTAAAATGTTATTCGGGGTTTATATTTTATAGTGCTTTATATAATTTATCTAAAACTTCTTCTCTTCCTCTTAACTTTAATATTTCTTTCTCTTCTTTTTCCTTTATTACATGGTCATAAAATCCAAAATTGAAACTCAAATAACTTATAGATAGATCAACTTCATTTTCTATATAAATAAAATTATGATTATTATCTTCAATAGATAGAGATTTATTCTTCAATATAATTTTTGAGCTCTTTAAATATTTTTCCCTTATCATATCTAATAACACTTTTTTATGTTCTAAATTTCTAAAAATGTATTTAAAAAAAACTAATTGATCATTAAAAAAATGCATTTCTAAAATAAATTTATATTGAGAAATTTTTATTTCAGATAATAAAATTTTCAATCCTTTTAATTGTTTTACAATTCTAAAAGAACCATTAAACCTTTCTTTAATATTATTTAAACTATTACCAAAAGATAAATTTTGTGTGAAACTAATTTTAACATTAGTATTTGTTTTTTCATCAGATAACTTTATTGAATTAAAAACCTTGTAGTATATACTAAAATCAATGTATTTCTTTAATACATGTCTATAGTATGGTGTATAATATCTTCTTGATTTAATGAGACGGGCATATGTATATCGGATAAATTGCATATTTTTCTTTATAATAACTTTTATCCCCCGCGATAATATTATATTCATAAATATAAAAAAATTAAATCATAAATGCAATATGTATTAATTTAAAACAAAAATAGCTTTATCCTTAAATAATATTTTTTGGAAAATATATACTTGTTTTGATTTAAAGTTTTAATCATAATTATTCCTTTTACTATAAAAAAAGCCATTACTTTTTAAAAATAATTCTAAAAACATGAAACTATTTTCACTCAATCAGCAAAAGAACATCTTTTTACTGTCAGAAAAGCAATAAAAAATTGGGTTTTCTTTTTTCTTATACTATATTTGCACGTTTTTAAAAAGAAGTCAATCTAAATCATTTAAAATGCAAAACAAAGGTCTCATTAGATTATTTGCAATCCTTTTCGGATTAGTAAGTTTATACCAATTATCATTTACATTTTTTGCTAATAAAGTAGAAGATGAAGCTAAAACTTATGCGCAAGATAACGCTGAGAAAAAAGACGATGGTAGAGAAATAGCAAGATTAGAGAAAAAATATACAGATAGCATCGCTAATAAAAATGTAGTTGCAGGTTATACTTACAATGACATAAGAGACAAAGAAATGAATCTTGGTCTTGATTTAAAAGGTGGTATTAATGCTGTTTTACAAGTATCTGTTAGAGATATTTTAATTGGATTATCTAACGATTCAAAAAATAAAGCATTTACAAATGCTTTAGCAAATGCTGATAAAGCTCAGGCAGATTCACAGGATGATTATATTGACTTATTCTATGCTGAGTTTGAAAAAGAAAGTAAAGGAAGTGTAAAACTTAGTGACCCAACCATTTTTGGTAATAAATTGCTTCGTGATAAAATTGACTTTAATAAAACAAATAATGAAGTAAAACCTATTTTACAGGAAGAGATTAATGTTTCTATAAATACTGCTTTTGATGTTTTAAGAAGTCGTATTGATAAATTCGGTGTTGTACAACCAAACATTCAAAGAATTGGTACTTCTGGTAGAATTCAAGTTGAGTTACCTGGTGCTAAAGATATAGAGCGTGTAAAGAAATTATTAGTAAGTACTGCTAAGTTACAATTTTGGGAAGTATATTCAAATACTGAAGTTCTTCAATACTTATCTATAGCGAACTCAAAATCTATAGAAATTTTAAAGCAATCTTCTGAAAAAGACAATGTAATTTCAGAAAAAGATTCAACTAAAACGGATATTGATGATTTATTAAATTCAGATGCTGATTCTACGTCAGTTGCGAATTCTAAAATGTTATTCAACTTTTTAATTCCTAATCAACAACAATTAAGTTCTACAATAGGTTTTGCAAAAGTTCAAGATACTGCTCAAGTAAATAAACTATTAAAGAACAAACAAATAACTTCTTTAATTCCTAACAATTTAAGACATGTTAAGTTTTTATGGGATTACAAACCTTTTACTCCAAGATCTAATGACAAAGAAGATGAAGAAGTAAATACTGATGAAACTCAAAACCTTGTTAGCTTATATGCAATAAAATCTAACAGAAATGGAGAAGCAAATATAGAAGGTGATGTTATAGCTGATGCTTCACAACAATTTGACCAAACAGGAAAGCCTGAAGTTAGTATGACTATGAACACTAGAGGTACTAAACTTTGGAGTTCCCTTACTGGAAAGAACATCAACAAATTTGTTGCTATTGTTTTAGATGACTATGTGTATTCTGCTCCAATAATTAAAGGTAAATTAGGAAGTACTTCATCTATATCTGGTGGTTCTATGACTGTTGAAGAAGCGCAAGATATTTCTACGGTATTAAAAGCGGGTAAATTACCAGCTCCTGCTAGAATTATTGAATCAGAAATTGTTGGTCCTTCTTTAGGTAAAGAAGCTATTAACGCGAGTATGTGGTCATTCGGATTGGCTATTTTATTAGTCTTAGTTTGGATGGTTTTATACTATGGTAAAGCTGGTTTATATGCAAACATTGCTTTATTAGTAAACATTTTATTCATTTTTGGTGCTTTAGCATCCTTTAGTGCTGTTTTAACATTACCTGGTATTGCCGGTATTATACTAACCATTGGTATGTCGGTAGATGCGAACGTTATTATCTTTGAAAGAATTAAAGAAGCTCTTAACTCAGGAAAAGGTTTAGGAGTAGCTGCTGATGAAGGATTTAGTATTAAAGGTGCCTTATCTGCAATTATAGATGCAAACATTACTACCTTATTAACAGGTGTTATATTATATGTTTTTGGTACTGGACCAATTAAAGGTTTTGCTTTAACATTAATGGTAGGTATTTTAACTTCTTTATTTACTGCAATTTTTATTACACAATTACTTGTAGATAATGCTGTTGCTAAAGGAACAAACCTTACTTTTAATACTAATGTATCTAAAAATTGGTTTAAGAATATCAATATCCAGTTTTTAAAGAAGCGTAAGATTGCTTATGTTGTTTCTGGTACTCTTATTTTAATTGGTTTAATCTCAATTTTTACTATTGGATTAAAACAAGGTGTTGATTTTAAAGGGGGACGTTCGTATACTGTTCGTTTTGACAAATCAATGAACGCAAATGAGGTAGCTTCCTCTTTAAAAGAAAAGTTTGGAAATGCTCCTGAAGTAAAAACATATGGTGCAAATAATCAATTAAAAATAACTACTGTATATAAAATTGAAGAGAAAACTAAGGAAGTAGATGAATTAGTACAAAAAGCATTATATGATGGTTTAAAACCTTACTTCACAAATTTAACTTACGAAAACTTTAAACCTGGTTTTGAAAAAATAGGAAACGCTCAAGGAATTATGAGTGCACGTAAAGTAGACCCTACTATTGCGGATGATATTAAAAATGACGCTTTATTAGCTGTTATTGGATCATTAATCGTTGTATTCTTATATATCTTATTACGTTTTAGAAAAATTTCTTTCTCTATTGGTGCTGTTGCTGCAGTTTTCCATGATGTATTAATTGTATTAGGTATCTTTTCTTTATTATACAAATTCATGCCTTTTGACATGGAAATAGGTCAATCATTCATTGCTGCAATTTTAACAGTGGTTGGTTACTCATTAAATGATACCGTGGTAATATTTGATAGAATTAGAGAATATGCTGCCAATAGTAAAACTTTTACAGGAGAATTAGTAGATAAAGCTTTAAGTAGTACTTTAGGTAGAACTATTAATACTTCATTAACTACTATGTTAGTTATGTTAGCTATCTTCTTCTTTGGAGGTGATAGTATTAGAGGGTTTATGTTTGGTTTAATAATTGGTGTATTAGTAGGTACGTACTCATCTTTATTTGTAGCTACTCCAGTTATGTTTGATGCAACTAAAAATAAAGAAGAATAAATTAGAAAATATTTATAAATTAAACCGTTTTGTTTTTCAAGACGGTTTTTTTATTTAATGATTATATTTACAAGATATGATGATAAAAAAACTAAACGACTTATATTTTAAAGAGTTAATAAGCAGTGAAGAAATTTCACAAATTGTGAAATCTCTTGCCCATCAAGTAAAAAATGATTTACCCAAAGGGGAAGTTCCTTTATTTATAGGTATTTTAAATGGTTGTTTTGTTTTTGCTTCTGATTTTATTCGTGAATTTAATAGTGACTGCGAAATTTCTTTTGTTAAACTAGCTTCTTATGAAGGTACGACATCCTCAGAAAACGTAAAAAAACTGATCGGAATTAATCAAGATCTTTCAGGTAGAACGATCATAATTCTAGAAGATATTATAGATACTGGTACAACGCTACAAGAGATCTATGAAATATTTAGAAATAAAAATATAAAAGAACTAAAAATAGTTACACTCTTTTTTAAACCAGATGTATATAGAAAAGAGTTACATATTAATTATATTGGAAAAAATGTCGCAGATAAGTTTATTGTTGGTTATGGTTTAGACTATAATGAACTTGGTAGAAATTTACCTGCTGTATATCAATTAACAACACAACCCAAAATGAAAAATATAGTATTATTTGGCCCTCCTGGAGCTGGAAAAGGAACTCAAGCAACTCTTTTGAAAGAGAAATATGATTTGATACACATATCTACAGGTGATGTTTTTAGGTTTAATATTAAAAATGAAACAGAACTTGGTGTATTAGCTAAGACATATATTGATGCTGGTGATTTAGTACCTGATGAAGTTACTATTAACATGTTAAAGGCTGAAGTAAATAAAACTCCAAATGCTAACGGTTTTATTTTTGATGGTTTTCCTCGTACAGAATCTCAAGCTAAAGCTTTAGATGCATTTTTAGCTGAAAAAAATGAACGCATTAATGGAATGGTTGCTTTAGAAGTATCTGAAGATTTATTAGTTGGACGAATTATAGAAAGAGGAAAAACTAGTGGTCGTTCTGATGATACTGATGAAGAAAAAATACGTAATCGTTTTAACGAATACAATACTAAAACTGCCGTTTTAAAAGATTATTACGATGCTCAAGGAACTTATTATGGTGTAAATGGTGTAGGCGCTATTGAAGACATTACAGATAGGTTATCTAAAGTATTTGATAAATTATAAACTTTCTTAATTGAAAGACTTAAAAGATTTAAAAATTAAATAACATTTTTTGAATCGTAAAATTATGAAGGAATGACTGAAGGAAATTTTGTTGATTATATAAAAATTTATGCTTCTTCTGGTAAAGGAGGTCGTGGTTCTGTCCATTTACATCGTGAAAAATTTATTTCTAAAGGTGGTCCAGATGGTGGTGACGGAGGAAGAGGCGGACATGTTATTTTACGTGGTGATAAAAACATGTGGACTCTTTTCCATTTGAAATTTCAACGCCATTTTAAAGCAGATCATGGTGGAGATGGTGGTTCTAGTAGAAGTACTGGAAAAGATGGTGCAGATGTTATTATACCTGTTCCTTTAGGTACTATTATTAGAGATGCTGATACTGATGAGATTTTACATGAAATTACAGCAGAGAATAAAGATTTAATTTTACTAGATGGTGGAAGCGGTGGACGTGGAAACTGGCATTTTAAATCATCTACAAATCAAACTCCTAGATATGCCCAGCCTGGTATAGATGGTAAAGAAGCTTGGTTTCGAATAGAGTTAAAATTATTAGCAGATGTTGGTTTAGTTGGATTTCCTAATGCTGGAAAATCTACTTTGTTATCTGTATTAACTGCTGCTAAACCTAAAATTGCCGATTATGCTTTTACTACATTAAAGCCTAATTTAGGAATTGTAGAATACAGAAACCATAGAAGTTTTGTTATGGCTGATATTCCGGGAATCATTGAAGGTGCCGCTGAAGGAAAAGGATTAGGTCATTACTTTTTACGCCATATAGAACGAAATTCTTTATTACTATTTTTAATTCCTGCAGATAGTGACGATATTCAAAAAGAATATGAAATTCTATTAAATGAACTTCGAAAACACAATCCTGAACTTTTAGATAAACAACGTTTACTAGCTATCTCTAAATCTGATATGCTAGATGATGAATTAAAAGATGAAATAGCTAAAGAGTTACCAAAAGGAATAAAAACCTTATTTATCTCTTCTGTTGCCCAATTAGGCTTAATGGAATTAAAAGATGAACTTTGGGGTCTTTTAAATTAAAAATGAAGAATTTTATACTTCTAATATTACTACTTGTATCATTTTCTATTTTTACTCAAGAGAATGATACAAGTATTAAAAAAAAGCTTGATAGTTTAAGTAAAAAACATATTAACTATTTGTGTAATGGTGCTATTGTAAAATATTTAAACACATATTCTAGAAAATATACAGATTTAGGTGGTGGACCAAATGGTGATGGAACTGTTGATTTTAAAATTTGGCATAAAAAACTAGCTCAATTTATTACTTCTAAAAGTTTAATGATATTAAAGGAAAATCTATTGAAGATATTTTAATTCTAGAAAAACAACAAATATTAAACTATACTGAAATTATTGAAGAAAGAGGGAATGTTGATCGATTCTCTTTTAAACTTAAAAAAGGAGATTACTTTATTTCTTATCCTCCTAAAAAAAACTCTCCAATGTTTGATGGTTGGTTTGCTTTTTTCCGATTAGAAAACAATGAATGGAAAATTATTGCTGGAGATTAAAAACTTATTAAGTTTAATAATTTCATATTATAAAACTCGCTTTACTTTTACAAAAGCATCTTTCCAATAAGATTCATTTAAAGAAGATGTTGTTACTCCTTTTGATGTACTTGAATGTATAAATTTGATTTCATTATTCTTTAGAGAAACAACCATACCTACATGATTAATCTTTCCTTTTAATCTATCAATATCAAAGAAAATTAGATCTCCTAATTTTATTTCATCAATATCAATTTTTTCTCCCACTGAGCTCATTGCACTAGAAGTACGTGGTAATTGCACTCCTATTTTCTTAAATGAAGTAAAAAGTAATCCGGAACAATCCATTCCGTTTTTATCCTTTCCTCCAAATTTATAATTAACTCCGTTATATGATTGAGCAATTGAAATTACTTTAGAAACTTTATTATTTTCTATACTTCTATTTTCAACTGTAGTTGTTCTTGTAGTATTTCCTTCTTTAATATTCCTTTCCTTATTCGCAAACCTATATGCAAACATTAAAAGTAAAATAACCAGTATAAAACCTACTCTTCTCATATTATAAAACTCTTTTCGCTTTAGCAAAAGCTTTTTTATAATACTTTTGAGACATGCTATTTACTGTTACTCCTCTTTTGGTTGATGCATGTATAAAATAAATTTGTCCGTTTTTTACTGAAGTTACTAAACCTACATGACTAATTCTATTTGGTTTTCTTCTATTTGTAGTAAAAAAAATCAAATCCCCTTTGCGTGCATTCTTTAAAGATATCGTTTTTCCTTTCGTAGACATATTATAAGAAGTTCTAGGTAATGAAACACCATTTTTAACAAAAGCTGTCATTATTAACCCTGAACAATCCATTCCTTTTCTAGAAGTTCCTCCATATTTATATTTAGTTCCTTCATAGGTAAAAGCAGTCTTAATAATTTTATCTGCTACTGATTTAGATACACCTCTATTTACTCTTCTTGGGGTTCTTTTTTTAACGGCTATTTTTTTTCTTGGGTATCTTTTTCTACTCGTTGTTTTAGATGATGAACAACTATAAAACAAAGAAAAAAGTAGAACTAATGAAAGTATTTTTTTTATCATGTACTTTAATTTATGCTAAACCATTTACAATTAATTTAGCGGTTTTATTTGAGGCACCTTTTCCTCCTAGGGAATTTTCAAGATCAAAATAATCTAAAAACAATTTTTCTTTATTTTCTTTTAACAACAATGCTTGCAATTCTTGTTCCAAATTTTGTTCCGTAAAATCATTCTGAATTAATTCGGTTACTACTTCTTTATCCATTATTAAATTTACTAAAGAAATATATTTTAAGGTTATTATTCTTTTCGCTATTTGATAAGACAACCAACTTCCTTTATAACAAACAACTTGAGGCACTTTAAACAATGCTGTTTCTAAAGTAGCTGTTCCAGAAGTAACCAGAGCTATAGATGAGATACTTAATAAATCGTATGTTTTATTATTTATGTAAGGTACTTTTTTAGCTTTCAAAAATTCGTTATAAAATTCTTTTGATTGACTAGGTGCTCCTGCAACTACAAATTGATAATTTGGGAATTTATCTACCATTTTTAACATGGTTGACAACATTTTTTTTATCTCTTGTTTTCTACTTCCAGGTAATAATGCTATAATTTCTTTATCTCCTAAATTGTATTCTTTTCTAAACGCTTTCTCTTCTATTTGCTTTCTTCCTGCAATTCCATCAATTAAAGGATGACCTACAAATTCTACATTATAACCATACTTATCATAAAACGCTTTTTCAAAAGGTAATATAACAAACATTTTATCGATGTCTCTTTTTATTGCTTCTACTCTACTCGCTCTACTTGCCCATACTTGTGGAGATATATAATAATTTGTTTTATAACCTTCTAATTTTGCCCACTTAGCAATTCTAAGATTAAAACCAGAATTATCTATAAATACAATTACATCTGGTTTAAATTTATGAATATCATTTTTACAAAATTTAATAAACCCAAAAATTTTACGGAGATTAAGAAGTACTTCTACAAATCCCATAAAAGCTCTTTCTTTATAGTGACTTACTATTGTTCCTCCTACTGCTTGCATTAAATCACCTCCCCAAAAACGAATTTCGGCATTGGTATCTTCTTTAATGATTTCTTTCATCAAATTTGATCCATGTAAATCTCCAGAAGCCTCTCCTGCAATAATATAATACTTCATTATCTAACAAAAAACTTTAATATAAATGTAATTACTGCTGTAACTATAGTTGCTATTAAAACACCTTTAGCTCTATATTCTTGATTCTTTTTTAGAAAAACAAAAAAAACAAATAAGTTTGGTAAAGCTGCTAAAGCAACTACTGCTCCCATTACTCCTCCTTGTCTTAACATCTCTATTGTTTCATAAAAACCAAAACGAGATACATATTGTATGTATATAAAAAGCCCGCAAAGTGTAGCAAATATTGAAACCAAAAAGCCTATTAACATTTCTTTTTTTACAGATCCCATGAATGTAATTTTTGAATTGCATGATGTGCAGTCATATCAAATTGAACAGGAACTACTGAAATATATCCATTTTCTAATGCCCAAATATCAGTGTCTTGTCCTTTGTCATTATTTACAAATTCACCAGAAAGCCAATAATATTCTTTTCCTGTAGGGCTTTTACGTTTATCAAAATCTTCTTTCCAGTATCCGTTTGCTTGTCTACAAACTCTAACTCCTTTTATATCTTTTGTTTTAAGCTTTGGTATATTCACATTTAAAACAACCCCATCTGGCAATCCATTCAATAATACATTCAGTACTATTTTTTTTACAAATTCTTTTGCCGATCTAAAATCAGCATGCCAACTGTAATCTAATAATGAAAAACCTATTGCAGGAATACCTTCTATACCTGCTTCTACAGCAGCACTCATTGTTCCTGAATAAATTACACTTATTGAAGAATTAGCACCATGGTTAATACCCGACACACATAAATCTGGCTTTCTATTTAATATTTCATTCTTTGCCATTTTTACACAATCTGCAGGCGTACCAGAACAACTGTATTCTATTTGCGGACCTTCATCGATTGATATAGGATTACAATGTAATACGTTGTTTACAGTAATTGCATGTCCCATTCCACTTTGAGGGCTATCTGGAGCTACTACAATTACTTCTCCTATTTCATTCATAATTTCTATCAACATACGAAGACCTGGAGCTGTAATACCATCATCATTAGTGACTAAAATTAAAGGTTTTTCTTGCATAATTTCTCTCTTTATTAAAAACAAATATACATTAAAAAACAACTGCCTTTTTTAACATTTTGTAAAGATAATAGCCTGAATTTTATATGTAAACTTGTAATGGTCTAAATTACAGTTAAGGTATAATTAGAATTATTAAAGTCGTATTACTTTTATGTTTGATTTTTATACTCCTAATTTAACATAAAAAGATCGTGTTAGTAAAACTGGCATTATTTTAGTAGTTTAGCAAGAACACTGTAAATTTTATTCATTTTAACGACTGAAGATATATGAAGATGAAATTAATTATCACATTACTAACTTTTTTAATTCTTAGTAACACTGTACAAGCATCATCAACACTAAAAGATGATCCTGAAAAAGACAAATTAATAATATACGTGTTAAAAAACATACTTACACGTGGTCATTATGTTCAAAAAGATTTAAATGACAATTTTTCCGAACATGTTTACAATGAATTTATTAATAGTTTAGATCCTAGTAAACGTTATTTTACTCAAGAAGATTTAAAAGAGTTTTCTCAATTTAAATATGAAATAGATAATCAATTAAGAAACTCTAAAATTGATTTTTATAAATTAGTTTATGGTCGATTTTTAGAAAAAATAAAAGCGGCAAAACTTACTTATAAAACACTATTACAAGAGCCTTTTAGCTACGATAAAAAAGAACAAATTGATATTGATTATGAAAAAGTTCCGTTTGCTAAAAACGAGAACGAGTTAATTAATTTTTGGCGTAAACAATTAAAATTACAAATTGTAAGCAGAGTTCAAGAAGCTGAAGAACAACAAAAAGAGAAGCTAAAAAAAGATAAAAAAACAAAGATAAAATCTTTTACTACACTAGAATCTGAAGCAAGAAAAGAGGTTTTAAAAAACATGGAAAACCTTTATGTAAGAATAGAAGAACTTGAAAATTCTGATTGGTATTCTACTTTTTTAAACAGTGTAGTTAGTGGTTTTGATCCTCATACAACTTACATGTCTCCGAGAATTAAATCGAGATTTGATCAAGACATGTCTGGTAAATTAGAAGGTATTGGTGCTCGATTACAGAAAGAAGGAATTTATACTAAAATAGTTGAATTAATTTCTGGTGGACCTGCATGGAAACAAGGTGATTTAGAACCTGGAGATATTATTTTAAAAGTAGCACAAGGTGATGAAGAACCTTTGGAAATTGTTGGTATGCGATTAGATGATGCTATTACTTTTATAAAAGGAAAGAAAGGAACTGAAGTTCGTTTAACAGTTAAGAAAAAACTAGATGGTTCTACGAAAGTAATTCCTATTACTAGAGATATTGTTGAATTAGAAGAAACTTTTGTTAAATCTAGTGTTGTAGAGAAAAACGGCAAGAAGTACGGTGTTATTAATCTTCCTAAATTTTATATTGATTTTCAAGATGTTAAAAAGCGTAATGCTGCAAGTGACATGAAGCTTGAAATAGAACGTTTAAAGAAAGAAAATGTAGAGGGATTAATTGTAGATTTACGTAATAACGGTGGTGGTTCTTTAAAAACGGTTATTGATATAGGTGGTTTGTTTATAGATCAAGGGCCTATTGTACAAGTTAAATATAGAGGAGAACCTGCTATTATTAAAAATGATACTGATTCAAAAACGCATTGGTCTGGTCCGTTAGTAGTAATGGTTAACGAAATGTCTGCTTCTGCATCAGAAATTTTTGCTGCTGCAATGCAAGATTATGGAAGAGGCGTAATTATTGGTGGTAAACAAACTTATGGTAAAGGAACCGTACAGAATGTATTGCCTTTAAATTATTATGTAAAAAAATATCCAGATGATTTAGGTGCTTTAAAAATGACAATTCAAAAATTCTATAGAATTAATGGAGGGTCTACTCAAATTGAAGGTGTTTATTCTGATATAGCTATGCCAGGTCGTTTTAGTTATATGGAATTTGGTGAGCGTGATTTAGATGGTGCATTACCATGGGACAAAGTAAAACAAGCGAAATACAGTAAAACAAATTCGTATCAAAATTTTAACGAGGTTGTTAGTAATAGTAAAAACAGAATTAATAAAGATCAAAAATTCATTTCTATTAATGAGTATGCTAAATGGTTAAAACAAAACCAGGATGACAATACATATTCTTTAAATTACAATACTTATAAAGAAGAAACTGAAGAAAGACAGAATGAAGGGAAAAAATTTAAGGATATTTTCAAATTTAAATCTAATTTAAAATTTGTTGCACCTAAATATGAATTGTCTTTATTTAAACAAGATACTACTTTAAAAGATAAACGTGTAGCTTGGCATAAAAGCTTAAAAAAAGATATTTATTTGAATGAAGCTTTAAATGTATTGAGTGAATTAAAAATGAAGAAAAACTACGAGCTAGTAAAAAAATAAAGTAGTTCCTTAACAAACAATAAAAAAGGTGGTGTAAATAATTTTACACCACCTTTTCTTATTTAATAAATAATATATTTTTTCAAAAAATCATCTGTGTACCCAACCTGTTACACCTTCATAAATATAACCTGCATTAATACCTTCTTGATAATTTGTTGTAAATAAATGATCGGTATTAGATGCTCCATAAAAACGATATAATTTTACACGTCCACTACCACCAGAAGTATGAATATATGAAGACTCATTTAATATTAAAATTCTTCTACGTGGATCTTCTCGTTCGTATAAATTATACTCACTAACATTTCTCCATCTTTGTCTTAACAAAGTATTTCTCTCTCCAACATTCGTTGTTAATAGAAAATCTCTATTTCCTGGACTTAACAAAAAGAATAATTGAGTAGTTCCTGATGGAGGTGTTGCTGTTACCGCTTTATTATATATCCCCAATTTAAAAGGTACACCTTCTCTACTCCCTACATTTGCTCCTACTCTAGATACTCTATAGGTATGCAAACTATTACCGCCACCTTGGAAATAACGGCTAACACCTGATAAAAAAGGTGCTCTAGCACTTAATTCTGGAGAAACTTCTTCTTTTACTTTTACTGTAGTTTCTTCGTTTAATAACGTTTCTTCTTGTTCACAAGAAGTAAACATTCCCACCACTGATAGCGCAATGGCCAAAGTGGTGATTTTCAAATTTTGTTTTTTCATTTATAAGAGGTTTTTTAATTAGTAACTAAAGTTAATCTAATTCCTCTCTTTAAAAAAATATATAGTGATTTTCAACATATTATCTAAAATAAATATTTAATTGTTGAATATTTCTGTAAAATGTAATTTTGATAATGGGATTATTGTAAATAAAATTCAGCCTTTAAAAACTAATTTAAGTAAGTTTCTATTTTTTTCATCTCAATTACAATCCAATGATTATTCGGTAAACAACTAATTAACTCAGATGGAACTACTCGATCGATTTCTGGAAGTTTTTTATACCAACCTAAAACTTCTTCAAAATATTGCTCTCCTAATTTCTTCTTTCCTAACTTATAATAACAATACCCTATTTGTTCAATTAGTTTAGTATATCTCCAAACTCTAAATTCTTTTAGTTTTTCTCTGTCTACTTTATTATAGTTTTCTAATGCTAACTCTAATTGATTCAAATCATGATAACAATGTGCCAAATATAATTGAGGCAATACATTTGATTTATCTAATTCAATTGCTTTTTTAAAATTTAAAATAGATTCTTCTATATGAATTTCCCATTCATCAGATTCTAAATCAATAAGTCCTCGTAAATGATAACAATTAGAATCTTTTTCTGAATATTCATCTAACATTCGTTTAATTTCAGAGCGTAAAACAATTTCTTTTGCTTTATTATTCTCTAAAATTAATTCTTCATATTTTTTAAATATTTTCTTTTTCAAACTCTATTATTAAAATATTAGAAGAATAACTAATCATTAAGAAACCAACTCTATTTTAACCACTAAACCTTCATTAGCACGAACATTAAAAACCCTTTCATCTTCAAAAATAAAATATTGTCCTTTTACTCCTACTAATTTCCCTGTATAGCTTCCTTCTTTTTTTATATTTAAGCTCTTTGGTTTTTCTGGATATTTATTCACAGGAAAATTAATGTTTGTTTCTTCTTTATTCTCTAAAAAATATTCTTTAGCTTCCTCTGGGATAAAAGGTTCTAAACGTTCTTTCCACTCAATCAAACTTTCATCTACAATATCATTTTTAAGCATTTTACGCCAATTTGTTTTATCGGCTACATGTTCTTTTAAGGCAACTTCAGTAATTCCTGCTAAATATCTATTTGGTACTTCAACAATTTCAATTGCTTCATGTGCTCCTTGATCTATCCAACGTGTAGGTACTTGACTTTTCCTTGTAACTCCCACTTTTATATTACTAGAGTTCGCTAAATACACAATATGAGGTTGTAATTGTACTTTCTTTTCATATTCTAAATCACGATCTTCTTCCCCTAAATGCGCTTTACTTAATTCAGGTCGCATAATCCAATCTCCAGCATTAGGTGTTTCAAAAAAGCATGATTTACAAAACCCTTGACGATAAATTTCTTTCTCTAAACCGCAACACAAACATTCATACGTTATAAAACTTAATGATATTTTCTTGTTAAGTAACTGATTTACATTAATAAAATCAGTCTTCATATCTAAATAATATTGAATAGTATCTAAATATTCTGTATTCATTTTTTTTAAAACGCCCGTGTATTGCATGTTGTAAAATTTACTATTTTTAGCCTAGTACAAACTTACAAATTCGAGGTTAAAAATGCCATTTCAGTTTATAAATTCTATTATCTCTTGGTTTTTAAAAAAAAGGAAGCATCAAATTGAACTATTTTTAAAGTATCCTACTGATGTTCAAGAAGAATTATTATTAAAATTAATTTCCTTAGCTAAAAATACCGAGTTTGGAAAGGAACAAAAATTTTCTAAAATTAAAAAGTATAAAGATTTCAGAAAAAAAGTTTCTATTCAGAAATACGAAACGATAGAACCATTAATAGAACGCTGTAGAAAAGGAGAGCAAAATTTATTTTGGCCTTCTAAAATTAAATGGTTTGCTAAATCTAGTGGAACCACCAATGCAAAAAGCAAATTTATTCCTGTTAGTGATGAGGCTTTAGAAGATTGTCATTTTAAAGCTGGTAAAGACATGTTGTGTTTATACATTAACAACAATGAAGACGCAAAATTATTTACAGGAAAAGGTTTACGATTAGGTGGCAGTTCTGCTATTTATGAAGATAATGACACTTACTTTGGCGATTTATCTGCTATTATTATTGAAAACATGCCTTTTTGGGCAGAATATAGTTCTGCTCCTAAACAAGAAGTAGCCCTTATGGAAGAATGGGAAACTAAAATGGAGGCTATTATAGACGAAACTATTCATGAAAACATTACTAGTTTAGTTGGTGTTCCTTCTTGGATGTTGGTTCTTTTAAATCGGGTTTTAGATAAAACTGGAAAAGATAATATTCTTGAAGTTTGGCCTAATTTAGAAGTTTATTTTCATGGAGGCGTTAACTTTAACCCGTACAGAGAACAATACCAAAAACTAATTCCTAAAAAAGATTTTAAATATTATGAAACTTATAATGCTTCTGAAGGTTTTTTTGCCATTCAAGACAGAAACAATTCAGATGAACTATTATTAATGTTAGATTATGGAATCTTTTATGAGTTTATACCCATGTCTGAATATGAAGGTGAAAATTCAAAAGCAATTCCGCTTTCAAAAGTAAAAAAGAACACTAATTACGCAGTAGTAATTACTACAAATGGTGGTTTATGGCGTTATTTAATTGGTGATACTGTAAAATTTACCTCTACAAAACCGTATCGAGTTAAAATTACTGGTCGTACCAAACACCATATTAATGTTTTTGGTGAAGAATTAATTATTGAAAACGCTGAAGAAGCTTTAAAATCAGCTTGTGAAAAAACAAATGCGAGTGTTAAAGATTATACCGTAGCTCCTATTTTTATGAATGGAAAAGAAAATGGTGCTCATGAATGGATTATTGAATTTGAAAATAAACCTGAAAGTTTATCTTTTTTTACAGAGATTTTAGACAATGCTTTAAAAAATTGTAATTCAGATTATGAAGCTAAGCGATATAATAACATGACTTTATCGATGCCTAAAATTAATGAGGCTCGTGAAGGGTTATTTTATGATTGGTTAAAACAGAAAGGAAAACTAGGGGGACAACATAAAATTCCTAGGCTATCTAACAAAAGAACGTTTATAGAAGAATTAAATAAACTTAAAAACTAATGGAGTCTTTCTTTTTACAAAATGCAAGCTTATTATTAGAAAATGAAGAAATTTCTAGTGCTTTACAGGAGATAGCAATTCATAAATCTTATAAAAAAGGAGAAATTATTCATTCTTCAAATACTGTTTGTAAACATTTTTATCTTTTATTTAGTGGTGCTGCTAGGGTTTTTTATTATAAAGACGGAAAAGATATAAGCGTTCATATTGCTCAAGAACAAGAAAGCTTAACGGCAGTTGATAGTTTTATACAGCGAAAAAAAAGCAAATACAGTATTGAAGCTTTAGAAGACATAGAGTGTATTGCTATTTCTAGAAGTGATATTGAAGAATTATCTTCAAAAAGTCATGATTTTGAGCATTTTGGAAGGTTATTTCTTGAACAAATTTATATAGATTTAGCCGAAAGATTAGATAGTTTGTTATTACATACTTCCTTAGAACGTTATGAAAACTTACTTCAAAAAAAACCTGAGTTATTTCAACGTGTACCTGCCAAACATTTGGCTTCTTTTTTAGGTATGAGTCCTGAGAATTTTAGTCGAATTAGAGGTAAATGATTATTCTAACAAACAACATATTAAAATCAATTTTAATTTTATTACTATGTTTTACAGCTTGTACAAACAAAATTAAATTAGAAAAATTTGATTCTCAAAAGTGGAAAAAAGGAACACAAATTGAACGAGGAAACATGGCTACTCATTTAGTTAAAAGTAAAGTTTTACTAGAAAAGAATAAAACTACTATTTTAAATTTGTTAGGTTCTCCTACAGATAGTACTGAAACAAACTTTCATTATCTAGTTGATTTTGGTTACATGACTCCTTTTCATCTGGACATAAATTTTAATATAAATAACGAAGTTGATAATGTAACTTTAACTGATTAATTTTTTTTCTATCCTACTTCCTTCTTATAAAAACTTCTTTAGTTCCTATCAACATACTTCCTTTTCGAAACATTGTTTATTAATAACTTTGAGTATATTTAACAAAGAACTTTAATCATAAGAAAACGAACTATTTATCTCCCACTTATTTTTTTGACTATAAAAGCCATGAAATTCAACAGCTTATTTCAGAATTTAAAAAAGATTCATTTTCTAAAAAAGAACAAACTATAGGTTTGTATTTAAAAGTTCGTGATTCTTGGAGATACGATCCTTATAACTTAAGTCTTTCAAAAGAAAACTATAAAGCCAGTAATATTGCTAAAAAATCGAGAGGTCATTGCATAGAAAAGTCTATTTTATTAATTACTTGTTTACGTGCTCTAGAAATTCCTGCTAGACTTCATTTAGGTAAAGTTAAAAATCATATTGGTGTAGAAAGGTTAACAGAAAAATTCGGTACTAATGAGTTAACTCCACATGGAATGGTTAATGTTTATTTAAATAACAAATGGCTTAAATTATCACCTGCTTTTAATAAATCGCTATGTAGGATGTGCAATGTTGCTCCATTAGAGTTTGATGGTGAAACCAATTCTTTTTTGCAAAAATTTAATGATGACGGGAATCTTTTTATGGAATACTTAGATGATTATGGGCATTTTAATGATGTTCCTTTAGAATTTATGATTCGTAATGTAAAAGAACATTATCCTCATATTTTTGATACTGAAGAAAACACCACAGAGTTTAAATTGTAAGAATATTTTTTAATAATTACTTAATTTCATTCATAGTATAAACCAATTAAACTTTCATTCGTTTTTATAGATAAATAAGAAAAAATTATAATCATTTATTTTAAATACACTACGAATAACAGAAGATTATTAACGAAAAAACGTTCTTAGCTTACTATACCTTTAAATCTCTGTAACTTAGTCTTCATAATATTTTATATTATAATGATGACTAAAAAAATATTTGTTCTATTTATCTTTCTTGTTACTTTTCGTATTATAAATGCTCAAGTATATGTAGTTAAAGATACTTCTGTTTATTATTATGATAAAATAATTAAAGATGCAGATGCTAATTCTTTTGATATTATAAATCATACAAATTTAGCCTATGCTAAAGATAAAAAACATGTATATCATAAAGGAGTAAAAACTGAATATGATGCCACAACTTTTGAGATACATGAAAAGCATTGGAGAAATAAAACCTATTTTTCTGATAAAAATGATGTTTATATTTATGACTACTATACAAAATCATACTTCCCCATTGGTAGTACCTCTCCAAAATCTTTTAGAAAATATAATGACAAAATTAATATAGATGATGAATCTATATATTGGGAAAACATAAGAATTACTGATTCTCATTCTGAAACATTAAAAATTATTTCCTATGAGTTCTTTTGTGATAAAAACAATGTGTATTACAAAGATTTTAAGCTGCCTTTAGATATAAATAGCTTAAAAATATTTAAATCTGAAAATAAAAGCATCGATTTTATTGGAGACGACACAAAAATATATAGCGATGCAGGATATGTTCATTTAATGAATACTTCTCGTTTTAAATATATTAATTACAATTATGTTAAAGATGATAAGAAAGTATTTTACAGAGATAAACTTCTAAGAGCTGATGCTATAACATTTCATGTTCCTAATTCTAAAATGAATCATTATGCTAAGGATAAATATCATGATTTTTACTTAGGCAATGTTTTTCCTAATAGAGTACCTAAAAAACATTTAGTTAATGATAATGCATTTAAAAGTTACTTCGATTGGATAAGCTCTCAATTAAAAAAAGCTTTCTCTAAGAATTTAACTGCTATAAAAATAGAAAAAGAACCTATTCATTCCTTAAAGGAATTGTATACATTTTCTGCATCTAATCATACTAAAATTAGAAAAGGAAAACATATTTATGTAAATGAAAAGCCACAACCTTTTATTGATGCTAGTACTTTTATAATTTATAATAATGACTATGCAAAAGATAAAAGACAGGTATATCTAATTTATGAATATGATGATCATGTAACTTTTAATCCTATTAAAGATGTTGATCCTAATTCTTTTTCAATCATTAAAGAGAATGATAAATATACTTCTTATTGTAGGGATGCTAAAAACGTATTTCTTGATTTTGATAAAATAGAAGGTGCAGACCCTATTTCTTTTAGGGTTTTAAATGATAATTTTGGGTATGATAAAAATGCTGTTTTTTATCGAAAAAAAATGATTTCTAATTTAAACCCTATTCCTGATAATTCTATCAAAAAAATAGACAACAATTATTATCGTTATGGAAATCAAATTTTATTTATCAATACTTATAACAATGATGTTATAGTAGTTAAACACCCTAATAAAAACAACTTTAAAGTTATTAATCATTATTATGCTTTAAACGGAAATACACTTCTATATCAAGGAGAAATCATTGGTGCTTTAACAGAAAATGAGTCTATTTTAACTGAAAGAAACCACCTTTTAAAAACTTCTAATAATAAAACATACAAATATGGTCGTTTAATAAACATAAAGGATAAATCTCGACTTCGAAAATATGGTAACACCAAATATTTAACAGACGGAGTTCAATTATTTACCACTAACACTAAGCAAATACCAATAGCCCCTATTAGTAATGTATACAATGGTAATGGTTACAGGTCATATATTACTTTTAAAAATGGAAAAGCGTTGTATGATAATTATTTATTTGACATAGACCTTCTTTCTTTTGAAGAATTTAAAAATTCCGATTTCGCTAAAGATAAAAACTATGTCTATTTTAAAGGTAAAACCACTAAATATGATCCCAAAACTTTTCACGTTTTTTCTCGTGATTTTATTTCAGATAAAAATGGTGTTTATTACAAAGATGCTCTTATTAAAGAAGCAGATGTAGCCTCTTTTAATCAATTCTATTATTATGGTTTTGATAAAAACAACTTTTATTTCAATGGTAAAATCATCCCTAGATTTAAAATCAATTTAAAAAAATAACATGATGAAAAATATACTTTTATTAACTCTTCTTTTCAATTATTTTTTCTCTTTTTCTCAGGTTAGCGAAACTAAACAAGCATATAACCAATGTAAGTTCTTAGAAAAACCTAATTATATTATAAATAAAAACAGTGTATACTTTGAAAAATGTGCTATCCATAGAAAAGTAAATACAAATGTTAGTTCTTTTAAAATAGTGGGTCAAGGATTAGCTTATGATGATAAAAACATCTTCTTTAATGGTATGAAATTAAACGTTACTCCTAATAAACCAATCATTATTCACGATCAATATAGAATGAATTCTACTGTTTATTGGAAAAACAATAATTTTATATACAAGAACACCTTAAAAATAAACAAAATAGATTCTTCTTCTTATAAACGTATTTCTTATAGTAGTTATAGTAAAGACAAACATCATGTATACTATTTAGGTAAAACAGTAAAAGGAACAGATCCTAAAACTTTTGTAAGCGAAATCACTTATGGTTTTGATAAAAATTTCGTTTATCATAAAAATAAAAGAATTCGTAAAAATGGTTTTCTAAAACCTATTAACGGGTATTTTTTTAAAGATAGCACAACAGTGTACAAAAGAAAAGATAGTTATAGTGAAAAACTAGAACCAGTCCTTAATTTAAAAATAGAAAATTGTAAATCTATAACCGGAACTAAGTACGCTGTTATTAATGATACACTTTACTATTTAAGTAGAAAAACTAAAACTACTAATTTAAACGTAGAAAAAATTAAGGTTTTAGATGATGAATTAATTACTTACGAAAACACCTTGTTTTACAAGGGTGTTACTACTACACAAAAATTAGACATAAGTTCTTTAAAAATTCATGAAAGAGGTTCAGAGTATCAAAAAACAGTTACTGATAAAAATGGTATTTATAATATTAGAGTTACTCCTTATAATAATGAGTTTTTTATTGAAAATATAGATACTCTACCTAAACCCTTAAAACATTTATCACCTCTATTAGAGAATACAACACAAATTTCTTTTTCTAAAGAAAACATATTAAACAACAACTATTCTATAGATAAGAAAACTCTTTTTACTGATAAAGGGATTACGAATTTTGATGATTTAGAAGTCGTTTCTGTACTTAAAGGATATAGACCAGGCTGTAGTCAAGATCACACACCTGGAAGTAATTATTATATTCTGAAAAATGTAAAAGGATATTGGGAGTTAAAATTAAGTGCTAAGAATGTTTTAACATTTATTGGTGAAATGTATCAGTTTTAAATAAATCATATTATTCAGTTTCATCCAAGGCCTAATTGATAATTTTCGTCTAATTCTGTAATAACTTCTCCTTTAGATTTTACTAAAATATTTAACCATTCTGTAAAGTTCTCTACCTTATAAAAAAGTTTTTTGTGCTTTGAACTATAATAAGCTAAACCCCATTCATTATTTTCTTTTTCTTCCTCTGTTAACCATACCCAAGCACCACCATTAGAATCTTCTGTCATTAAACATAAAAGAGAATCTACTTGTATTTGCATGTGATCAACAAGTTCAATTGTAGTATTTAAACTTTTCCGATAATCCTTTAAAAAACTATAATTTTTAATATGATCTATACTATTCATATATACCCATGCTCCTCTATCTCCAAAGTATTTTAGAAATATTTTATAAGATGTAGGCAAAAGAAAACCTAACTTATCTTCAATCTCTTTTATTTCTTGATCACTTAATACTTCTTCTATTTCAATATGATGATTTGAATCTTCAAGTAACTCTATAATAATAGTAGAAACAGGATACTTACTACACTGATAATCTTTGAGTTTCTGAATATTATATGATTTCCTTTTCTCTAATTTTTCTTGTAATATTCTTTCTCTCCTTTCTCTTTCTAATACGAATTGCTTCCGACGCATTTCATTTTTTATATCCCTCGACTCTTGCTGATTTTTATGATGTAAATAGGCAATACCTAATGAAACAAAACCAACAATGCCATATAATATTAAACTCATCCTATAAAGTTATACCATTTTACCCTTGAAAACAATAGCCTAATTTTTATTTTAAATTTCCTTTATTGATACTCTCTTTTTACAACTGTTTCCACATACTTCCAATCACTATCTTTAAAAAGTTTTAATTTATAAGTTCCTTTCCCTTCTTTAAACTTTTGATTCATGTTTACAATTATCGTATCTTTTTTAGCTTCGATATTCGAAATTTTCTCAAATAGTACTTCATCATTCATAAAAACTTTTTCCCCTTTATTCTTTTCTCCTGAATTAGGTTGATGTTTTAAAAAGCTATACTCTTTATGCTCTTTTATAAGCACATCTCTATAGTCATTATTACAAAACGTAAACCCATTATCATCTTCAGCCTTTACAGCATAGTTTTTTGCAATAAGAAGTCCTACTTCTTTAGTATTCAATGTAACTTTTTTACTCTCTAATACAGATAATATTTTTTCTCCTGAAAGAATAAATTTCTCTCTTCCATAAATAACCTCTACATAATTAGTCCATTTACAATAATCTTGCCCTTTTTGTTTTGGCCTTCTATGTATTGTTTTTTTAGTAATATATAACTCTCCTATTTTATCTACTGTTAACTGACTTACTTTCTTCAGTTTTTTATCATAAATAGTATGCGTACCTGATAAAATGAGTCCTCTTTGAGATATCTTTTCAAATACCACTGGTAATTTAGTAATTAAACTTTGACGGTCTACATCTTGCTTTTCTCCTAAAAAGCCATCAAAAACAAAAACAACAGTATCTGAATACTCCCCTTTTTTAACAGCTACCCATTTACCAATAATCTCTTCTCCTTTATCTGTAATTGCTAACTCTATATCTGTAACTCCAACAACTTCTAATTTAGTTCCGTAAGAAAATTTACGTTGCTTTTTACCGTTTGGAGAATCTCTATATAAAAGTCCGTTTTCTGCGGTAACATATTTTGAATAATTTGCTTCTGTTATTGTATATCCCTCTGCTTTTTTTTGTAGAGTTTCAATTATGCTACCAGTATCAATCTCTTCGGGTTCATTATTTTTAAGACGAACTCTTGTTTGTTTTGTGCTAGTAATTGGAGTTACTATTTCTTTTACATCTTTTTTCTTTTCACTATTAGCATCACATCCTATTAAAAAACAGGTTAATAAAGTGAAAAATATTATTTGTCTATATGTTTTCATTCTTCTTATTTCTTTAATCTTTACTTATTGATATGTTCTTTTTATATCCGTTTCAATATACTTCCAACCATCTTGTTTAAAAACTTTTAATGTGTATGAACCAATTCCTTCTTGAAAACTTTGATCCATTTTTATATTAATTGTATCGTTTACTACATTAATTTTTAAAAACCTTTCAGACATTCCTTCATCATGTACAAAGATTTTTTTACCTAAATCTTTCTCTTCCTTATTTGGTAAATGATGTATATGAGAAAAATGATTTTTTGATTTAATATACACTTCACTATAATCATCACAACCTGTTAACTCCACTTCATCACCGGCTTTAACAGTATAATTTTCTGCTTGTATTAGGTATACTTCCTCTCCATTAATTAATCTTATTTTTAAATTGGCTGAAAAATTTAACATGTTACTACCAAACACAATCAGTTCTTCTCCTTTAAAACTTATTGTAACAAAATTTGCCCAATTACAATATGTTTCATTTTCCTTTAAGGGACGTTTGTTTTTTGTTTTTTTAAGAATAACCACCTCTGTCATTTCTTCAATTTCAATACTCGATATTTTTTGTAACTTTTCATTAAAAACAGGATGAGTACCTGGTAAAACAGCTCCTTTTTCATATGTACTTTGAAAATTAACTGGTGATTTTGCTATCAGAATTCGATAATTCACTTCATGTTCTTTACCTAAAAAACCATCAAATACAAAAGCAGTGTTTTTAAGGTTTTTATCTATCAATACTTCTACCCACTCCCCTTTTAATTTCTTTCCTTCCTCATAAATGATCTTCTTTATTCCTGTTGTTCCTACAATATGTAATTGTTTTCCATAGCTAAATTTACCTTTTGCATTCCCGTTTGGCGCATCTCTGTATATAAGTCCATTTTCTGCAAGTACATATTTATACGCTTCGTGTTCATTTAAATCATAATTACTCTCACTAACAAATATTCCATATGAAATCTTTTCTTTTTCTATACTTACATTTCCTTCCGTTATTTTAGATTCATCTATAATACCTAAAGAATTGGTTTCCATTTCTTCTGTAAACACAATATGTTTATTCCATGTTACATTTTCATTAGAAATACGTTCGTCTGGATATATATATTTATAAGAGCTATGAGTATCTTTTAATACCATTTCTTTTCCTTCATTCTTATAATATAGCATTCCGGTTTCTTTAAACGAATTGTCTTTTTCATTTAAAAAACTTATAAAAACAACCGCATCTAATAATCCGTCTTTATTTAAATCTACTATAGCTATCCTTTTACTTTTAATAACAACCTGCTTTAAAGACAATGATGTTGATGTAAATTTTTTCTTAATATCTTTCTTAATTACTTTTTCTATAGCTTCTTTATCTTTTAAATCCTTTTTATTTTTTTTAGCTATTTTATTTTTTACAGTTACTTTATTCTCTTTTTCATGAACACATCCTATAAAAAGAGATATTAGTAAAAAAAGAACATTCAATTTTATTATTTTTCTCATAATAACTACTTTTTAATAATTAATCTTCTGAACTTGGTTTAAAATAATGATGAAATGCACATCCTCCTATTTCGGCATATTCATTCATCTCTTCAAGTTTTTTATTTGTTTCATTTCCTTTTTTAAATAAAGAATAATTAAAATCTCGCATATCAATATTTATCTTTTCTAGGTACTCACATTTAAATATCATTTGTAGACATAATACCTTAAAATCATCATGTGTTGCATTTTCTAATGCCAAATTATAGTATTTTTTTGCTAGCATTGCTCTCATAAATTCAGCTTCATCTTCTGGATATGGTTCTGTATCATAACCAGACATTCCAAATCTACGCATCATCCAAGCATTTCCATAATGTGTCATGTTGTAATAGCAATTTCCTATTAAAAAATAATAATAATCTTTATTTTTAACTGTTTTTACTTTTTCTAAATACTCAATTAATTTTGCAGTTACGGTTTTCTTATTCAATTTAAAATTTTCTTTTTCTTCAATAAATCGATGTGTGTAGTTTAATTTATAAAAAGGATTTTGAAAATCTCTTTTACCTTTATCGTCTACTTTTCCCCATAAATAAGCTGTTTTATCCCAATACGTATCTTCTAGTTTATTAAAATAAGTAAGTGCTTTATTTAATTGATTTCTTCTTATATACATAGTTCCCACTAAATCGTATAGTTTTGGAATATCATTTTTTATATAGCTATACTTCCAAAGAGAAAAAGTATCTGTTTTAGTACTATTCTCTTGAATATTAGTTATTATTTTTTCAACTTCTTCTAAAGAATACATTACATTAATGTATTCGAAATAATTACTAAAATAATCTCGGTAAGAGTATGTTTTGTTTTTCTTAGATTTCCAAGAGACTCCTGTACCAGCATAATCCTCTCCTCTTTTTATTGTTAAACCTGCATAAATTAAGGCTGCATCTACTTTATTCCCTCCATACTCTAATAATCTTCCCAAAGCAAAAACAAATTTTTTATCCTCTTGATTTTTTAAAATAACTTGTTCTATTTCATTCGTTATTCTTTTTTCTTCATTTGTTTGTAAAGCAATTGTACATAATGCTTTGGTTCTTTCTATTTGATTATAGATTTTTAAATCTTTGGTAACCTTTTTTTCTAAAGAGACAATTTCTTTTAACGCTCCTTTATAATTGGCAGTTAAATATTGTAATTGGATTTTTAATACTCGCCAAACTTTTTTATCCTTAATAGCTGGTGGCAATGTTTCTAAAAAAGTAAATACCTTTTTAGCATACATTCTATCTTTTTGTATTCTATTTTGAATTACTTTGTATGAAAAAACATCGTCATATTCTTCCTCTTTTGTAGTTTCACTTAATGCCGGATTGTATAATGAAAAGTAAGGAGTTAATATCCAATCTTCCAGTTTATTTATTTCTCGTAATACTAAAAAAGGTAAAACTTTATTCTCTACATCTAACTCTGCTACTTTTTGTATGTACTTTAATGCTTTTGCATATTCTTTTATTCCTTTTACTACATAAATATTTGCTTTTTCTTCGTTGTTTTTAGCATGCTTTAAAATTTCATTTTTATTTATTTTAAAATCAAAATCTCTAAAAACAGCAAAACGTTTTTCTGCTGAATTAGCTATTACTTGTGCTGCATAATAACTTCGTAAAGCATTGTCATTTTCTGCTTTAGCTCTAAAATATAAACTCCAATAGTAAATAACGTCTTTAACATCATTTGCTATGTGCCTATTAAACAAATTAATTACTAAGTTCTTATCTTTATTATAATGTGCTAACCGAATTACTATAAAGGCATACCTCCTTTTTAAAGATTCATTTTTTATTTCTTTAATTTTCTGTTTTGCTTTTTGTATAACTTCACCACGTTTTTTGATCTCTTGTGATTCAGATTTCTCCCAAGGATCTTCATATTCCCTATTAAAAGGTTCACAACTCTTTGCAAACTTTAAATATTCTATAGTTTCAGCATCTTTTCTTTCATATAAATACTGAATCATTTTATTATTTGAAGCTTCATTAAATTTATAAAACGGAATCGTATATATTGCTTCTTCAATAGCTTTTTTAGGCACCTTTTTATTACAAAACTGAAACCACAAAGCTATGTTCTTTTCAGTTTCTAAGATATTTCCACCATAAAAGGAATGTACTGAATAATCAAAATTTGAGAATTCAAATAAACCTAATTCCTTAGAATGGGTAAAACAAAAACGAATTTCATCTCCATTAGGGTAAAAACCACATGCCCCTATTTTTGAAAATAAACTACTCCCTAATAAGAGTATACAAATTAGTAATTTCTTCATTTGAAAGGTGTTTTAGTTGTTCTTGATCTAAGTGAAAAAATGAAAAAGTTATTTCTTTATCTAAATAAACATTTTCCTTTATTATTTCAATTGCTTTTTTAATAGTTTCTAATGTAATTTCATCGTATTTAATTTTATCTCCTATTCTTAAATACGTGTCTGCTGCTGTAGTATCTTTAGTTACCTCTAACCATAATGGTTTTATTGGTTTAGTTACTTTTTTAATTTCATTAAAATCTTTATAAATCACTTTTGTAAATTCATTATTTTGAAAAACTTGCATCCAAGAATACAGTGGCAAAGCAACATCTAAGTGTTTTGGATATTTTTCTCCTTTAATTAAATACTTCTTCAGTTCTTCAATATCTAATATGGAATTCTTCTCTTTATTTGTTGATGGATTAATTAAGTTATAACACATTAACATTGCTTTATCTACTGGTGGCACCCCCATTTTTTCTGGGTATTTATAAGGATATAAACGAAGCGTACAACTAATTTCCTTTTTAGATGATTCCTTTATTTTTTCTAAAAAATAAAAATAATTATCTTTCGTACTCAATGTCCAATCGCAATCTATTTGTATTTCATTAATAACTTTCCTTTTTCTAAAATTTTCCTTTTTCTTCTTTTCTACCAAATAATGAATATTTTCTGCTAATTCATCTAATTCTTTTTTACTACTTTTTTTAAAAACTTCATTTCTTATATAAACACAGGGTACTATATTTGTCTGAGGGTTTTTAGAAGGGTTATAAGGTCCTTTTATTCTTATCTTGTTTTTAGAAACAGGAATATTACCTTGTATTTCATCATTCGCTATTTCAAAAAACTTAACATATAGTTTTTCTACTGAAGATTTTTTTATAATTGTTTTTTCTTCTTTTTTTAGAGTCCAATTTTTAGTTTTCCAATAATAAAAAGCAGTTGTTACTTTTTCTACTTTTGACAACTCTTTTTTACAAGACACAAAAACAATAAAAACACATATGCAAAAAAATAGTTTTTTCATTTCTTAGTTTTCTTGTTGTAAAATTATGTTTTATTTCTGTATAACAACCCTCCCTTTTATTATTCGTTCTATATCTATTAATAATTGTTCCCTTTTAAATAGAAAACGTATTTCTGATTCTATGTAAAATAAATTATAACTCAATCATCTATATAAAGAGACTTGTTAAAACAGTTGTTTTAACAAGTCTCTTTTCTTTATTAATTTAAGTTTTTATGTAATGTTTTTTCTCTTAATATCTAAATACCCAAGTATAGAGAATCCTGAAAAATATAATAAGCTATATATTGACACTCTTGGAAACCAAAGCAAATTTTCCATATCCTTATCTATAGGAAATAAACTTAGCATATTATATCCATAAGGAAAATAAAGTGATTCCTCTGATCTATAAATAATCAATCCTGTAACAATTAAAATCATTCCTATTCCTAAAGGAATTATAAAGTTTCTCATTCTAAAACTCAACCAAAATTGCAATCCTACAATTCCTAAGGTGGCTATAAAAGATCTAAAAAGTAACTTTATACTTTCTGAAAAATTTGGAGTAAAAGAAAAAAAGTTTAATTCTTCATGCATTAAACCAACACTATAACCAACTATGAGAATAAAAAACAGGAACAAAATATAAGCTGTTATAATAGTTAATAACACAACCGTTAATTTTCCAAAATAAATACTCCATTTAGGTACTGGTAATGCAAACAAATGTTTTATTCCTAATGATTTATGCTCTATTTGAACTATTAAACTTGTTATTAATACAATAAAAAAAGGAACTAAAAGAGGTGCTGCAGCGCGTATTTGCTCTACCATAAATTTATCCCAAGGGTTAACTCCTTCTACAGGAATAAGGCTTTTATATTTTAAAGAATAGTATAAAAAATAAATTAAAGGAATAAAGAGCCCACTAATAATTGTTAACCAAAAAGCGAAGGTTCTTTTCAGTTTTATTAATTCATTTTTAGTGCTTGATATATAATATTTTAAAGCTATCATGTTTATTAATTTTCAGTTAGTGATAAAAAAAGTTCTTCTAAATTATTTTTAATAAATATTTGATAAACATTTACGTTTTCTGATCTTAAAAGGTCTATTAAAAAAGTAATCTCTTCTTTACTTCCTACTTCTAACTGTAAAAAACTATCTTCTAATACTGTATTTTTTTTATTAATCTTCTCCAATGATGCTATCGTTTTTTTTACAGAATCTACTTCTAACTCAACAATCATATTTTTACTTTTCGATTGTTTCAACGATTTTACTGTATCTTGATATAACATTTTACCATCTCTTATAATACCTACATGAGTACATACTTTCTCTATTTCATTTAATAAGTGACTCGATATAAAAATGGTAGTTCCATATTTTTCATTCAACTCTTTTATTAATGTTCTCATTTCTATAATTCCCTTAGGATCTAACCCATTTGTTGGTTCATCTAAAATGAGTAATTCAGGATTACTTAATAGAGAAATAGCTAGCCCTAAACGTTGTTTCATTCCTAAAGAATATGCTTTTACTTTTTTCTCTTTCGCTTGTGTTAATTTTACAATCTCTAAAACTTCCTCTATTCTTTCTGAAGCGATATTTTGACGATAATTCACTGCTATTTTTAAATTTTCAAGCGCATTTAAATGTCCATATAAAGAAGGGTTTTCTATTAAAGCTCCTACTTTACTTAAACTTTTAATTCTAGTATTTGCATTAAATATTTCTCCGAAAAGAGTTACATTTCCAGACTGTTTCTTTAAAAGATTTAATATTAAACGAATAGTGGTGCTTTTTCCTGATCCATTCGGACCTAAAAAACCGTAAATACTTCCCTTAGGAACTTTTAACTCTAAATTCTCTATATCTTTTCTTTCTTTTGTGTAAGAAAAGTTGAGATTTTCTGTTTCTATTATTAATTGACTCATGTTTGGTTTTATTGGTTTACTTATTAAATAAACGAATCAGTAAATGAATTGTAACAAAGCGCTCTTTTCCATTATTTATACTTTTAAAAGCGTTCTTGATAATTATCAATCTTTAAGAAAAAGAGCTGTTGTAACTTTGAATTATTAAATTGATAACTATGACAGTTTCTGAAAAATTAAATGAATTTTACATCCATAATAACCTTGATAAAAATGGAGGAGAAGACAATCCTTTTTTTTATCTAAAGTTTCGCTTTTTTTCATTGAAATTACCGAATTCTGATTTTAGAAAAAAAGCAGTTTATATACATGATATACAACATATTCTTTTTGATTGTGATATTACCTGGAAAGGTGAAGGTTTTATTGCTGGCTGGGAAATTGCTACTAAAATGTGGAAACATTTCCCTCTTGGTATTATGAGTTTATGGGCTATGGGATTCAGCTTCTTTAACTATCCTAAAGAAGTACTTCGTGGTTATAAAATGGGTTTAAAATATAAAGGAATTATAGACACTCTTATTACTAAAGAAAAAATACTTTCTATGCCTGTTAATGAAGTTAATAATTTAATTTTAAAAGATGTTCCTTCTAAATTTAATTTGCTTTATTATTCTTTTTGGGTATTAATTTCTGCTTTCGTTTTTTTAGCTCCAGTTTTATTAATCGTTATAATTTGGTTTTTAATATAAGATAGATAGTTATAAATCTGTATAATTAATTTATTTTAAAACCTTAACATTTTATTAGTTATCTGTTAAACGATTAAATTCAAGACAGATATTTTTTTAGGTTATTAATTAAATATTGACTGTGTTCAATTAGATCTAATTAGGTTAAAATGAAAAGAAAAAAGATAGGGCATTAGTTATTTGTCCCTATAAAATAATATTATGAATATATTAATCAAAAATTCGTTTAGATTCATATGAATAATAATTTTTATTTATTAAAAAAACATGTTTGTTTTTTTCAGAATCTTCAAAATGCAATTCAAATTTAAAATCCTTTTCTAAATTTACATTAGTTGCTTCTAATTCAAATTTTGCATTTCTGTTATAATCTTGCGAATTAAGAACAAAACCATTTACAGGCATTGGTAATTCATTACTCCACTTAGCATCTCCTGAAACATTAATTATTTTTTTTAAAACTGCTTTTTTGTTTAAATTTTTAAAACTAAACAAAAGAGTATCTGCATTACTATATGTTAAATCTTCATATTTAGATAAGAAAGGTCCATTAATATATGACATATCTTCGATAAGATAAAACACCCCTTCCTTTTTAATACTATCTTGATAACTATAAATATTTTCTCGTATTTGAATATCTTTAAAAATAGTTTTTTTAAGTTTATCTATAGTTAATGTTATGGTGTCCTTCTTAGCATCTTTTATATAACTTTCTTCTAAAAGTCGTGGTACTAAATCATATCCTGGCGCTCTAAACTTAATCAGTTTTACTTCTGATCCTTTTATTTCTGAAACCTTCAAATAGTTATGAAAACTACTATTTGAGTTTTTACTTAAATAAGTTGCTGTTATATAATGGTGAGTAGATAAATTATTAAGATGGTAGGTCATTTCTTCAACCCATTTTAGATGATTTTCTATTTTATTTTTTTCATATTCTTGCATGCCTCTTTTATTCTCATAATAGTTATCTATTTTTAAGAACACTTTATATACAGCAAAAATTAAACTGATTAGTGCTATTAAAAAATAAATCATTAATTTATCAGTATTCTCTTTTTCTTCTAATGTAGCTGTTGTTATTTTCTCTTTTAATTTATTTCTGATAACAAGATAATAAACTAAGTAAGTAATAATTAATATTATTTCAAAGAATAAAAAATCAGGTGTATGGTTAATCAGATAATATAAAAATCCTGTGAAATATAAAAAACTGATTAAATAAGAATATTTTAAATATGATCTATTCTTTATTGCATTAGTTATTCCTATTATAAAACAAATATTTGCTAGAATTATTAAAAGTCCAGGAAAATCATCTCGTGCTTTAAAAAAAGATAAAACTTTAATCGATAATATTATAGTAATATTTATTAATGTAACAATTTTTAAAATGTCATTTTTCTTTTCTTCCTTCATCTTTTTTAATTATTATCCTTATTAAAATTAAGCAATTATATTATTCAAACGATTTATCTGTTTCTTTTAAAAAACTTACCATAGCTAATTGTAGTTAGTAACTATAATATTTTTATTTTTTATGTTAAGGAAACAGAAAATTACATCTTCTAATTTTTAAAATTTAAAAGTAATATAAAAAAACACCTCCTTTAAACTTTAGTTTATTTATGCATGAATTGTGTTAATATTTGTATTGTTTAAACTAAAAAAATGAGTGTTTTAATTTTTGGTTACTATTTTAACAGGCAATTTATATTGTGTAGTAACTTTAATTCCTCTTTTAGTTGCTGGACGTAGTTGAGATATATTTTCAACAACCTTTTGTAATATAGAATCGATGGTTGGTAATGAATTTTCTACTAAATCTGAAGATTCTATATTTTTAATCTTCATTTTACCTTCTTTATCTATTATTAAAACAATTACTATTGTTTCTTCTAATGACTTTTTTGAAGAAATGGGTTGATCCATTAGTGCTTTGGTAAATTTTTGACGCATGTTTGCTCTAAAACAAGCTGTTCTATCAGCATCTAACAATTGTTCACATTCTTCAAATGCTGGCGACTCGTCAACTACAGATAAATCTAGACTATCTTTCGATATTAATTCTTTATTTTTTTCGTCAGATAACTGTTTACACGAAGTGAAAACAGTTATTAAAACAAAAAAGAATATTCCTTTATATATCACTTTACTAGATTTTTAAAGTGAAAGTATGAAAAAAAGATTTATTTTAAGGTTTCTCCTTCTAAGAAGTACTCTTTTTTTATAGTCTTTATTCTATTTTTAGCAAAGACATCTAATTCTTTATTTTTTCCTTCAAAGGCGTCTATATATCTGACATATAAATCGTACCCAATTTTTTTCTCTTTATAATAATTATCAGAAATTTTTGCTAATTCAAATAAAGCTACATAGTTCTTTTTATTTTCTTTTAAGGCCAATTTATATTGTTCTATAACCCGTTTAGGCAACTTCATTTCTTTGTATACTTTAGCCAACCCCATAAATTCATTATCTCTTGGTTCTCTTCCTGCATAGGTTCCCATAAAATAATTAAACATCGCCTTATCTATTTTCTTTTGCTTAAAATAAAGATTTCCTAAATAACTATAACTTTTAAAATCTTCTCTATCTATATAAGTAGCTCTTAAAAAATATTTAATTGCATTTTCATTCTCCTTTAAATGATAATATGCTTTTCCTAACATCTTATTTACATAATGTTGCTTCGGAACTAAAGAATCTAACCTTTTCAATAATGATACACTCTCAGTATATTTTTTTTGTCTATATAAATCATTAATCTTTAGCTTATTCAAATTAATATGATTTTTATTTAACTGCAATCCTTTGTTTATAAATATTCTTGCAGAATCTTTATCTTTCAATTTTGTATAAGCTCTAGCTAATTTTTCTATCGCATTAAAATGTGTGTCATCTATATTATAAACCTCTAAAAAATTATCTATCCGTTTATATCTTTTCTTTAACAATGTATTTGTTAAACCTAATTGATAATAATAATTCGCATTGCTCTTATCTTTCTCTATTAATTCTTGAAAAGCAAGCTTTGCTTTTTTACCCTTTTTACTTTGTAGGTATAGTTTTCCTAAAAAATATTTCACTAACAAATTATTAACATCTTTTTTAGAAATTTCTTCAAATAAAATTATTGCTTCCGATATCTTCCTTTCTTTTCTTAACGATTTCCCTAATTTAATTTTAGTTGCATAATGATCTTCAAAACTTAAAGCTTTCTTATAAAATTCAGATGCTTTTTTAGTATTATCTATAGCTTCATAAATAGCTGCTATTTTTAAATTACTTTTAAATGTAGGCGTTATTTTATTTAGTGTATTCAAAGCTATTTTATAACGTCCTCTTTCTAATAAACTATCTATCGTTTTAAAACTTTGTGCATTTGTTTTTAGTACTAAAAAAAACAAAACAATTATTATTTTCTCTTTTTTCATTCTAATCTTTATTTTTCTTATTTCATTAACCAATTAACAATATTGAGCAATAATTTGTAATTTTCTTTTGCTTCTTCTGAATTCATTCCTACTTTAAATCTATCTCTTCCAGCTAACTGAGCTGTAAACATTGCAGCTTCTCCAAAAACAGCAATTTTCCCTTTTTTAAATTTCATAACAGCACCTTGCGATAAATTTTTAGCAGAAAAACGTTTTGTTTTTTCTGAAAATCGCCACATCGTATCTGGTAAGTAAACAACTAATTTTTCATTTGTTTTTAAAATTGAAGTCGCTTTATTGGGTATTTTAAAAGCCTGACCTGTGAATGTCTTTATTTTTTCAATTTTCCCTTCTTCAACATTTTCTGTTATTTCATGTACTCCTAATGTTTTTTCTTTTTTAGTAAAATCAAAAATTCCTCTTCTATTTTCATCTAATAAAAAACTATCGTAAAAAGTAAACCCAAATACTTTTCCCAATTTTTCACTTGCTCCTGCAAAAGGCATGTGATCTGCTATTAAGAATAAAGAACCTCCTTTTTTAACCCATTCTTTTATAGCTTTTATTTCCTTATCTGTAAAAGCACTCTTTGTAGGTACCACAAATGGAGGTCTACTATTTTCTGCTAAAGCATTTGAAATTACCAACGCGGTTATTCCTTTTAAATTAGCTTGAGTAAATTTTTTAGCATTCGATTTTACTTTATACCCTGCTTGTTTTAAAACTTTTGCAAAAGGTGAAAATCGATTGTCAATTCTATGAAAATTATTATGTGCATGATCTACATAAATAGTTCCAGTATATTTTTCTTTAATTTTAGGTGTATATAACGTATCTGGTACTTGCTGAGAAAATACCAAGTGAATAAAAAGGCTAAATAAAAGAGTTGTAAATAATTTCATTTTTTTGAATGTTAAAGATTACAATATTTAGTGATTTTACTGATAATTACAATCTACACATCTACAAAAGTCTAAGTGTTAACTTCGACTTTTGCTGTTAGCATATTCAATATATAATCAGCATATTTTTTCTATTTTACTTCAAAAGATATTGGTAAAGTATATCCTACTTTTACCGCTTTCCCTTTATCTTCTCCTGGTTGTAACTTTGGCATTTTTTTAAGCATTCTTAATGCTTCCTCTTTCAACTTTGGATGAGGAGCTCTAGCTTTTGTTTCAATTAAATTTCCGTTTTCATCTATTTTAAATTGCACATAAATTCTTTTCTTACCTGGCTCTAACCCTAAACTATTTGCTAAATTGGTATTAAAATTATTCTTTACAAAATCTCGCATATTTTTATTAAATGCATCTTTTCCTTCTCCTTTATTTATAAATGCAGGAACTTTATCTACAGCTGAAAATGGCATGTTACCATCTTGTAAAGATGCTTTATATTTTCTCCTAAGTAATTCTTTTAGAAATTCGTCTTTTTCTTCTTCAGAAATATGATCTTTTTTTATTTTTTCTTTTATTTTATTTAATAATTCTTTAGAAATTGGTGATACTGGAGGTGGAAGTAAATCTTCTTTATTTTTATCTGTTTCAATAGATGATTTCGTTTCTTTTTTAACTTCTTCTTGTATTTCATTATTAGAACATGCCGTATAGAAAAGCATACTTGCTAACATCGGTATTAATAATAAATACTTTAATTGTTGCACTTTTTTTGATTGTTTTTTAGTCATCATAATAATTCGTTTTTTAATTAATGAATGTTTATAAAACTGATTAATAAATGAAATATGCTCTACCTGAAAAATTTCAGATAATAAATTGTTGATGTAGTTGGTTTTCTCGGTTGACTTACTAACCGTTTCGTCAGAAATAAATTCATGTACTAAAGCTATTCTGTTTTGATATAAATATAACATTGGATTAAACCACATCACTATTTTTAAAAACTCAAAAACTAATAAATCAATAGTATGCCTTTGTTTGCTATGCACTAACTCATGTTCAATTATTTTAGATTTTTTCTCTTCTGGAATTTCTTTTCCTATAAAAATATAATTGAAGAATGAAAAAGCTCTCGAATTTTTAGGCAACAAAATTAATTTATAACCTTCCTTAGATATCTTTTCATGATTCGAAATTAATTTTATGATTTTAGTTAATTTTATTATAAAAACTATTAAAAACAATAAACTTCCTATTCCAAAAAGAACATCCATATAATTTATAGATTGATACCATGAAGCTTTTTCTATAATTGTTTGTGGTGATAAAATAATTTCTGGTAGCAAAATGGCATATTCTTGAGGAATTGCTTTCTGTAATGTTGGAATTTTAAGTAATGGTAAAACAAAAGATAAAACAGCCGTTGCCAATAAATAAAATCGGTTTTTTGTAAAAAAAGTTTCCTTACCTAAAAAGAAATCATAGACTGCTAAAAACAAAACTTGAAAGAATATTACTTGTATAATATATGTTAGCATAACAGTTATTTTTTATTTTTTTTATTCACTTCTTTCAAAATACTTTCTAACTCATTGATATCCATTTTGTTTTCCTTCATAAAAAAAGACACCATACTTTTAAATGAACCTTCAAAATATCCGTTCATTAGTTTATGTAAACTTTGATTGCTATACGCTTTTTTTTCAATGATAGGAAAATAAACATACCCTCTACCTTTAGGATTGTGGCCAACAAATTCTTTTGTTTCTAAAATTCTAATAATAGTTGAAACTGTATTATAAGCTGGCTTTGGTTGCGGAAGTTTCTCTATTACTTCTTTAACAGAGGCTTCATTTAATTGCCATAATACTTGCATTATTTGCTCTTCTGCTTTTGTTAGTTGTTTACCCATTTTCTATTATTTTTAAATTACTCACCTTTACAAATATAACTAAAAAATTAGTTTAAACTAATTTTTTAGTTATATAAATAACATTAAAAGAATTTAACCGTCATATGCAAACTGTAAATAAAGAGCTATTACTTCTACATTTAACAGAAAAATCCCCATAAATTATCTCAACTGGCAGAACAAAAACTTTAACTATCTCAAAAACTGTATTTTGCACATTACATGCAAAATACTTACATTAGTCATAGGAATATTCCTACATTATTAAATAATAAAAAAAATATGAGATTAAAAGAGTTTAGAAAGCTATCTAAAAAAGAATTGTTAGAGATTAAAGCAGGTCATAATTGTTTAAGGCATGCAGATGAAGGCGGAGGAGGTGGCGGAGGAGCCGCTACTTGTACTGCAACATGTTTACCCCACAATGGAGCAGAATATACTGTTACTTGTAGTGGAACTGCATGTACTGCCACAGATTACGATGGCTGTGAGTCTGAAAATGAATCTAAAGCTTGTAGAACATAATAAAATTGAAACTATGAAATTTTTAAACAAAATAGAAAGCATCCTTTTAACCAAGCAGGAAATGAAAAATATTTTCGCTGGTCATAATTGTATAAGGCACGCAGATGAAGGTGGCGGAGGAGGAAGTCCATCTGCATCTGTAACTGCATATTGTGGTGGGCATTCTGTAACTTGTAAAGGCACTTTTAATTGTACTGCCACCGATTACGAAGGTTGTTCATGTGATGATGGCAAAGACGAAAAAACTTGTATCGTATTATAATAATAAGCGGTTGTATAAAAACAACCGCTTATTTTAAAAAACAATTCTATGAAATATTTTATACCTTTTTTAATTTTAATACTAACATTTTTTATCAGCTGTAAAATAGAAAATGAACAAAAAGAAACTACGCAAATTATAATTGATTTAGATTTACAAAAAAATAATGGGGAGTTTATTAATCCTATTAGTCCTTTTGCTCATCTTAGGAAAGAACTTTATAAAGACTTTAAAGGAGTACCTAAGTTAGATAGTATTTCTATACAAATGCATCGTACATATAGTTTAAGAGATTTAAAAAAAAAATTAGCTGATAAAGTTATTGATTCTACTTCTTTTAAAAACTTTATTTATGGCGTTTATGCAGTAACAGGATTTGAAAATGGGAAACAGTTTTTAATTGTTGATGTTAATAATAACAAAGATTTTAATGATGATGTTAAACAAATATTTAGTAATAAACTTCATGAATCTCCAACAGATTATAAAGCAAGAGATTCTATTTTTAAGGTTTTTAAAATAAAAACAAACACCTATCACAAAGGTGAAATAATAGAAAAACATAGTTATATTAGACCTTTTCCTTATAAGGATTTCTATACTTATAAAAACCCCACTAAAGAGATTATAAGAGAAAACAATTTTCAACTTGCTAGTCAATACAATCAACATTATTCTGGAGAGTTTCAAAATAATTACAAAGTAGCTATACAAAATTTTAACAAAAGAACAACAATTCTTTTTGCTAAAAAAAATGAAACCTTTAAACCTAAAACTAGAGGTGTTTATTATACTAAATATGCTGTAAATGATACTGTAAAATTAGAAACAGCATCTTTTAAAATAGATAGTTTAGATCCAATTAAAAATAAGCTTTTTTTAAGTAAAATAGATGATTCATTAGTTAAATTTGGCTACAGACCAAATGATAAAATAAAAGATTTTGGTTTCTATGATATAAAAAAGAATAGAAATAAAATATCAACTATCTTAAAAAACAAAGAATACATCTTATTAGATTTTTGGGGTACGTGGTGCGAACCTTGTAAAAAACTTACTCCCGACTTATTAGAAATTAATGAAAAAATTCCTTCTGTACAAGTAATAGGAATTGCCTATGATTTTAATGAAAAAGCAGTAAACGAATATATCAAAAAAAACAAACTCAATTGGGTGAATATTTTTGAAAAAAGAGTCTACAAGGATAGCCTACTTCATAAAAAAATAGTAAACCAATTAAATGTTATAAATTATCCTACATTTTTCCTTATCAATAAAAAAAGAAAAATTGTATACAGAGGTTACGGAAAAAGTTCTTTAGATTCTATTAAGAAAATATTAAATTTTAAATCTATTATTGCAAATTCAAATTCCTGACTGAGTAACTTAGTTATATTTCTAAAAATAATTATATCTGTACTATTATTAAGCTACAGCTAAGTTCTTTATTCATTTAAAACTGTTGTAAATAAAAAAAAGCAACCCATTTCGGGAAGCTTTCCATTGGTTAACAAAACCTTTGGCAATTTCTTGCCAACAACACAACTAAACGCTGTTTAAAATTAAACAGCCGACAAATATACAAGCTTTTTTTTAATATACAACATAAAATAATTTTATTTTCTAAAATCCTAATCAAAAGTTGATTGTTTAATTATTCAATTGATTGTATCTTTGCGCCTTTAATTTCAATTATCTAAAAAGAACATCAATGCAATTATCAGAACAAGAAATTGTACGTAGAGAAAAACTTACCAAGTTACGTGAATTGGGTATTAATCCATATCCAGCAGATTTATTCCCTCTAGACAGTAATTCTAAAGACATTAAAGAAAACTTTAAAGAAGGGAAAAAAGTTGTTATTGCTGGTAGATTAATGTCGAAGAAGATACAAGGAAAAGCTTCTTTTGCAAAATTGCAAGATGGTGAAGGACGAATTCAAATATACTTTAATAGGGATGAAATTTGCCCTGGAGAAGATAAAATGAAATACAATGAACTCTTTAAAAAACTACTCGATCTTGGAGATTTTATAGGTATTGAAGGAGAGTTATTTACTACACAAGTAGGTGAGAAAACTGTAATGGTAAAAGACTTTAAGTTATTAAGTAAGGCTTTAAAACCATTACCGTTACCAAAAATAGATGGAGAGGGAAATGTATTTGATGCTTTTACAGATCCTGAAATGCGTTACCGTCAACGTTACGCAGATTTAGTTGTAAACCCGCATGTTAAAGAAGTTTTTGTAAAACGTACTAAACTATTTACAGCAATGCGTCAGTTTTTTAATGATGCTGGTTATTTTGAAGTAGAAACTCCAATATTACAACCTATTGCTGGTGGTGCCTCTGCAAGACCATTTATTACACATCATAATTCATTAGACATTCCTTTGTATATGAGAATTGCAAATGAGTTGTATTTAAAACGTTTAATCGTTGGTGGTTTTGATGGTGTATATGAGTTTTCTAAAAATTTCCGTAATGAAGGAATGGACAGAACTCATAATCCAGAATTTACAGCAATGGAAATTTATGTAGCTTATAAAGACTACAACTGGATGATGGAATTTACTGAAAAATTATTAGAGCATTGTGCTTTAGCAGTAAACGGAACAACAGAAGCTACTTTTGGAGAACATCATATAGATTTTAAAGCTCCGTATGCTCGTGTTACTATGGCAGATTCTATAAAACACTTTACTGGTTTTGATATTGTTGGAAAAACAGAAGAAGAGTTATTTGATGCTGCAAAAGGTATGGGGATTGCTGTTGACAAAACCATGGGGAAAGGAAAATTAATTGATGAAATGTTTGGTGAAAAATGTGAAGGAAATTACATTCAACCAACTTTTATTACTGACTATCCTAAAGAAATGTCTCCTTTATGTAAAGAACATAGAGATAATCCTGAATTAACTGAACGTTTTGAATTAATGGTTTGTGGTAAAGAAATTGCTAATGCATATTCAGAATTAAATGACCCAATAGATCAACGTGAGCGTTTTGAGGCACAATTAAAGTTAGCTGCTAGAGGTGATGATGAAGCTAGTGAATTTATAGATCACGATTTTTTACGTGCATTAGAATATGGTATGCCTCCTACTTCTGGTTTAGGTATTGGTATGGATCGTTTAATTATGTATTTAACAAACAATCCTTCTATACAAGAAGTCTTATTTTTTCCTCAAATGAGACCAGAAAAGAAAGCACCATCTGTTACTTTAAATGAGGATGAAAAGGCATTATTAGCTTTAATTGAAAAAGCAGAAAAGATTGATTTAAATGAATTAAAATCCCAATCTGGTTTAAGTAATAAAAAATGGGATAAAACTATTAAAGGTTTAACGAAAAACAACCTTGCAAAGGTTAATAAAACTGATGAAGGTTTATTTGTAGAAATAGCCTAAACTATTCCTTATTAAAAAAGCAATTCCTTAATTAAGAATTGCTTTTTTAATTTTAATGATTTCTGAAATTTAATAGATAAACCTGTAAAAACATCTAGAACAGAACTAATTTTCTTAAAACTATACTTTGTTCTAAATTTGGTTTTTATATTTATTTTGAAATTTTTTCATTCTTTTGTTTTGTAATTTATTTAATTTTTTATCCTTTAAAAACCAAAAACTTTTCTAGAAATCACTAATTTTTCATTTAATAAAGGAAATAATAAATTTATCGTTTTCTCATCTTCAATTTTATTTTTTTTAAAAATTTCAAGTATATACTGTATTTCTTGTGTTCTTTTTTCTTTTTCAATTTGCAAAATCAAATTCCTATAAAAAGAAATAGGACCTTTATAAAGGGTGTTTTTTATAGAAGCGTATATAATATTTCTTTTTTCTTTATTCTCTACTTTTAAAAGAGAGGTTATTGCTTTATAATATTTTTGTTCTTCTGGTACATCTTCTAAAAAAGAAACTACTTTTTTAAAAATATTTCTTTTTTTTACAAGTGTTTCCTTTATTATTTCCTCTACAATTTCATCTCTGTATTCCTTTCTTATAGTTAATTGCTCTATAACAAACTCGTTATACTCTTGTTCTTCTTTTTTGAAAAAACCAATTAAGCCTGATAGTTCTATTCTTTTCGCTGTAATTTCTCTAATTCTTTTACTTATGTTACCATTTGCCCAATGCCATAATGTAAAACAAGTCCAAGCTGCTCCTTTCACAATTTCTTCTTCATCAATTACAATTGTTGCTCCAGAAATAGCATCTACCTCATCATCTTTATCTACTCCTTCAATTTCATTTAAATTAACTCCTTTAAGTTTAGATTCTTTTCTTAATAAAATTTCATCTAACTTCTTATAATCTTCATTTGTAAAATGTGCTCCTTCTGTTTTTTCTAAAAAATCATTTTCATTTAATTTATAATGAGTAAAATTTCCTATTTCATTCCAAAATAGTAATACTGGTACTATCTTACAAACATGAGTTTTACAAATAACAGAGCCTATTTCTGTAAAAAAAAAAATATTTTCCTCATTTTTAATAAGTACATGATCAAAAGTTCTTCCTAAATTTATAGATGGATGATTAATTTTTACTTTAAACTCTTCTAATTTCTTTTCTTTTTGAAACTGATTGTTTTGAGCAAATGAGCATAAATTAAAAAAAAGCAACATATAATATAATTGCTTTTTTTTATTAAAAATATGGGTATAAATTATTTCATTAATTTTTCTATGATTCATAACAACGAATTTCGTGTAACCGTATATTTTTAGAACCATAAGTATCTTTTAAAGATAATTTTATTGCTGTTGTTTTTACTTTATTAAAATTAAATTTAATTAAACGTTTTTCGTTATTAATTAACTCTCCTAACTTAACCCATACACCTTTTACTCTTCCATAAAGCTCTAACGATTTTAACAACTCAGGTGGCACCGTATTAGAAAATTTATCATCATTTTTAGAATCTTTTCGCAACATAATATTTCGTCTTACATTAGTATCACATTTAATCTCTACTTTAGAAATTTCAACAACTTCCTCCCACTCCATTTGTACTTCAGCCTTTAAACCATCCGATTGCCAATGATTAATTATTTTTCCTTCATCTCTAGCCATTCCGTTATTTAACAGTTTCGCATCTCCTGAAGTTGTAGATGAAGCGAAAATTTCAATTGCTTTTTTGGCTAAATCATTATTATCTTTTGAAGGTCTATTAGGAATGTATGCATCATCACGTAATAATTGTTCTTGCTATTCTTCTAAATGTTTTTCATATATTTTTCTAGGTGTTGTTTTATATTTAGTACAAAGCGCTGCTGCTGTTCCTACAGCTTGCCCCATAGTTGCACATGTTCCCATTAAACGTGTTGATGATAAAGCAATGTGTGTAACACTCACATTTCTTCCTGCCATTAATAAATTTTCAATATTCTTCGAATACAAACAGCGATAAGGAATTTGATACACTTTTTCGAATCTTTCATGAAAATAACTTGGTGGTTCACTAGGATTTTCTATTCCTCCAGGGTTATGCTCATCTAAAGACCATCCTCCATATCCTACAGTATCTTTAAAGTTTTTATATCCCAACATATCTGGTTCAGATAAAATGTAATCTCCAATAAACCTTCTTGATTCTCTTTTTCCTGGTAAAGAACACACCCAATCTAAGGCATAGTTTTCTGTATTAGGTATTAACCCTGAATTTTTAATATGATCCCAAACACCATATCCATAACCCATTAATTTTGCTTTATTATCTTCAAAATCTCCAATAATATCACCTTCACTTCCTATTTCTACCCACCAAACACCTTCTGTAAAATATTTAAGCTTCCTTCTTTTACTAGCATTTTTATAATCATATGGTATAGTAAAATGTGGTGCTTTATAAGGCATTGGTTTGCCCATATCTTTACAGCTTAACAAAATAGTTGACCCCATCTGCCATCCATCTGGTTTATCTGGCGCATATTTTTCTCCAAATTCTTCTTTACCTTCTCGTCCTGTTCTATAAATAGCTCCTGCTGTAGCAGCCATTAAACCATCTCCTGAAGAATCTATAAAAGTTTTTGCTTTTATCGTAAATTCTTTTTCTGTTGTTAATTGCCAACACCTTACAGATTTTATTTTGTTTTTTTCTACTTTAGATTCAATTGCTGTAGTATTTAACATTACTGTTAAATTCGGCTCTTGTAAAACATAACCATACAACATATGGTCCCAAACGGTATATGATTCTTGTGGATTATAAAAACGATTATGTAATAAAATTTCTTCTACAATTCCTGTTTCTCTTTCTGGAGTTCCATCTTTCAAATGTGTTACACCATGTAATATTACTCGAACTTCACTTGATGCATTCCCTCCTAACATAGGTCTATCTTGTACTAAAACAGTTTTGGCTCCATTTCTAGCTGCAGAAACTGCTGCGCAAACACCAGCTATCCCACCACCAATGACTGCCACATCATATTTCTTTGTTACTTTTCTTTTTGGAATTTCTTTTTTTCCTGTACCCAAATGATACCAATCATCATTTTCTCGATTCCCTATTCCTTCACAATCATCTCTTCCTGTTATTGCTAAAGACACTGGTATAATACTTGCTGCAACTACACCCTTTACTCCTTTTTCAAAAAAATCTCTTCTTTTCATGAGTTTCTTTTTTATTTAAATAATTACCTTTTTATTAAACTTGCTTCCCATCCTTTATCAAATTGTATTTGTAATTTCTTAACTAAGAGTGGCTTTTCTGAAGCGATATTTTTGGTTTCTGTAGGGTCATTGTAATGATCGTAAAGCTCTATGAATATTGGATCCAATTCTGGCTTTTCTATATTTTTCCAAAAAATAACTCTATACTGTTGCGTACGCATTGCATACCCCATTAGTTTATTTTCAAACATTTCTCTATTCCAAACATCTTTTTGTTGAGTTATAATACGGTTTTCTACTTTTTTAAGTAATGGTCCAAAATAAGTTTCACGCATAGCAGGTCTTAAAGGGTATGCTCCCCATTCTCTTAAAGCAGGATTTGGAAATTGACTAAAAGCTGCTTTTTTCCATGTTTGCTTAGGTTTTTTTAATAACGGTTTAAAACTATGCCCTTCTGTATGTTCTGGTATTTTTAAACCTGTTAATTCACAAAGTGTAGGATATATATCTACTAACTCTACCAAAGCATCTGTTTTTACCCCTCTATTTTCCTTTGGCATATTTGGTGTCCAAATCATCATTGGTACACGAGTAGCAATTTCATAATTAGTTGCTTTTCCCCATATTCCCATGTCTCCTAAATGCCAACCATGATCACTCCAAACAATGATTATTGTATTCTCCCTTTGCCCAGTTTCTTCTAAAGCTGCAATCATTTTACCCAATTGAGCATCTACATAACTTACACAAGCTAAATACGCATGTTTTAATGTTTTTGCCAATTCAGGACTAATATCACCTTCTTTGGGTATAAAGTCACGTGTTCTTAATTCAAAAGAAGGATGCAATCCCATTTCAGCTCCATTTTCAGGACCTTTATTTTGTGTAGTTAAAGTAATTTTATCCTTGTCATATAAATCCCAATATTTTTTAGGTGCAACCCAGTTTAAATGAGGTTTATCAAAACCTAAACCTAAAAAAAAAGGTTTGTCTCCTTTATTTTCTTTCAAAATATCTTTCAATGTTTCAATAGCTAACTCAGTATTATAACCATCTGAATAAGTATAATCTGGAACATTAGCTGATTCATAGGCTGGCCCCATAGCCAAACCAAAACGTGCTACTTTACCATACTTATCGAACATCTCTTTACGTTTCTCTTTACGTCGTTTAATATTTTCTGCTAAAGCAAAACCCACTGGTTTTTTAATTCCTCGTGTTTCTAATTTATTCACCGATGGTTTACGATTCCATGATAATTCATCGTCTTTATCTCCATGGTGAAATATTTTTCCACTATATACTGCTTCATAACCATTATTCTTAAAGTGTTGAGGTAAGGTTAAAATATCTGGATTAAGTTCTCTAATTTTAACATAGTTATGATATATACCATTGGTTTCTGGCCTTGTTCCTGTTAATAAACTTGCTCTTGATGGGCCACATATAGCTTGTTGGCAATATGCTTTATTAAACAAAAGACCTTCTGATGCTAATTTATCTAAATTAGGGCTTATTGCTATTTCTGATCCATAACATCCTAACTCTGGTCGTAAATCATCTATAGCTATAAACAAAACATTAGGTTTAGGTTGCTTAGTTTTCTTTATGATTTCTTTTATAGGAGCTTTACAAGAAAATAATAATATTGATAAAAAAATATAACTAACTTTTTTCACTTTAATGTTTTAGTTGATTTAAAAGAATACTTGAAATTATAAAACTTTTAAATAATACTGTCTATTTTTAGCAATTAACATTATTACAAAAACTTAACATGATTATTTATTTTCATTAAAATAACTTAATTTTACAAAATTCTATTCATCATTAAAATAGAAATAAAACATTAGTAAAGAATGATTTACCCATCAATAAATACCATAAAAAAATATTTAATTATACTTAACATCTATTTTTTTAACACATTACATTCTCAACAATTTTCTAATGTTTTTTTTTCAAGAAAACAAATTCAAAAAATCTTACAATCAAGTAAAAAAAACTTATAATGAAGCTCTAAAAAATAAAGACACAATACATATAATTAAAAACTTACTAGCAATGGGTGTGTACCAACGAACACATTTAAATTATGGAAATGCTTTTAATCATACTGGAAATGCTCTTTTTTTAGCAGAACAATTTAAAGACACTTTATTAATAGCAAAAGCTCTTGATGAAAATGGAGTACTCAACTACCTATATAAACAAGATGAGTTAGCAGGTGCTAGTTTTAAAAAAGCACATTTATTATATAAAAAAGCTTATAAAAAAAGAGGCTTAAGACAGAAGAGTTATACCAATCCTATTATAATTTAGTTTTATATTATCAACGAACTTCAAATCAAAAATTATTAAAGAAATATATTGACAGCTCTTACCAAATAGCTAAAAACAGTAAAAGAGCAACTATTTTAAATAGCTATCTTAATGAAAAAAGAGCTACCCTTCTAAAATTAAATAAAAAAAACAACGAAGCTATTGAATTATTAAAACAATCTATTGTAAACTTTGAATCTCTCGATACTTCAGAAGTAGATAATAGTTTTCTTATAATTTTATATGCTTCGATTGGTGATTTATATAGAATTGAAGGTGATTTTAATAATGCTCGTATTTATTTTGAAAAATCTATTATGACTAAAGATGTTTATGGAGAACATACTTTTTACAAAGCATATGTACATTCTCGTTATGCCTACGTACTTCATAAAATGGGAAAATATGAAAATGCTTATAAAAATATAATATCTTCTCAAAAGATTAATAACACTTACCTAAATCCAAGAAATGAAAATAATCAAGATTTTTTAATTATAAAAAACCAATATAGAAACTTAATAAACAAACAAAACAAATTACTAAACTCACAAAAACTTAAACTAGTAGAAAAAACACAAAAAATACTTTATTTTAGAATTTTCTTTTTTATTGTTTTATTCTTTTTAATTTTAATTGGTTTATTAGCTTGGTATAAAATGAAATCTTTAAAACACAAAGAACAACAAGATATTTCAAAACAAATAATTGATTTTAAAAACAAAGAACTAACATCTAATACTCTTCGGCTAATTGAAAAAGAAGGCATTATAAAAACTCTTAGTGATCATGTTCGAAAACATCAAATTGATACTACTTCAAAAACATTACTTAAATCTATTGAAAAACGTTCAAAAAGTTTATGGGATGATTTTAATAATCGCTTTACAGAACAAAACACAGGTTTTTATGAACGTTTACAAAAAAAAGCACCAAATTTAAGTTCTTCTGATTTAAAAATATGCGCTCTTATTAAATTAAATTTTTCAGGTAAAGAAATGGCTTACTTATTAGGTATTTCTCTAGGAAGTGTACATGTTGCTCGTCATAGATTAAGAAAAAAAATGAACTTAGAAAGAGAGATAAACCTAACTACTTTTATTACTTCTATTTAACTTTTTTTATCTATAATATTATTCTAGACCTTTCTATTATTGCTTTTTATACAATCGATGTATACTTATTTCATTACTACTATCTCGTATAAAAGAACATTAAAAAGTTAGCTTTCTTTTTAGTACTTAAAAAGCAATTTATTTCCTAAAAAGAACACTATTTACACTCTCCTATTTCTCTTAAAATAAAATTTCTCTTAAGAGTTTTATCTATGCATTCTAAAGGTGTTTTTTCTTTCATACTTGTTTATTTCAAGATTACTTTATTTACTCATCTTTCATAATTAAGCTTCTATTATTTAACATTCATATACCACTTATATCTGTATTCATCATCTTAAGTTTTTCATTACCCTTATTACCTACCCCCTTTCTACACTAATACAAAATCGATCTATTGTTTACAGTATTATTAAATAAAATCATAAAAAAATAAAATATAACTAAAATAATAGCAAAATAATAACAAAAAGATAAAATAGAATAAACATGAGGTAATATTAAACCATTCAAAGCCAATTACATGCTTTTATTTTGCTGACTAATAATCTTTTAAGGTTTTAAAAACCTATTAACCTAAATATTTAAAACATCAGTAAAATGAAAAAAAGACAAATTATTGTATTAAAAAATGTGTATTTAACATTCCTAACCGCTCTTATAATCAGTTGTTCTTCTAATGTTGAAGAAGTAATAGAGGGTGAAGAAAATTTGAAATTTAAAACTAATTTACAAGCTAAAATAAACTCAAATACATCAAGGTTTTACACAGCTCCTGAAAGCTTTGAAATAACAGAAAATTTAAATTTTAATAATCAAAAAAATGATGATAGTCAGGAACTACAATCTGCTATAAATAATTTAAGTGACAATTTAGATGCTAATACTTATGGTAAAATTATTATTCCAAATGGAGAATATTATTTTGCCGACATCATAATGAAATCAAATATTACAGTAGAAGTTGAAGAGGGAACTGTTATACATGCTGGAGTTAGCCAAAGATTTAATCAAGTAATTTTTGGATTCGGAGATAGAACTGGAGCTATACAAAATTCTGCTTTAATAGGACTTGGATCTGGATTTACGATTGATTTAAGAGAAAATAACAAAAACAGAAACATGATTGTGTGTGCTGTAAGAGATGTAGAAAATTTTATGATATCTAATTTTTCTATTGAAGATAAGATTAGTGTATTTGCTTCAATTTTAGTGGATATAACTGATGTGAATGGTCCAAACTGGCCAAAAGGTGGAGTTATTCAAAAAATTGATCAAAAATTAGCACACAGAGGATATGGCTTAATTCAAGCTTATGCAGCCGATAAAGTGTTATTTAAAGATTTATCTTGTGATGGAGGGGTAACATTAAGAATAGAAACAGATAACAGATTAATGAAAGACCTGAATAAAAATAAAAACGTTCCAAATATAGGTGGCGTTAGAAACGTTTTTGCCGATAACATTAGTAATAGAAATGGTTTGGCTGCGCTTATGCTATCTCCTCATTTTATGAAAAATGGAAGAGTAATGGCAGATAATATTAGTTCTGTTAACAGCTCTTTTACGGTTAGAATTGAAAGAGGGTTTGTTGAAATTTTTGCAGCAGACAATACCATTACAGGTGATGATCATAAAGCAGCCATCGAAAACACTTATGGTACTGGTTCAGTTGCAGACATATACAAAAGAGGTGGAGGAATATTTGTAGCAAGACTAAAACCTGAGTTTGCTGAAGCTGCATTTGATGAAGCTGGATTTAAAGCAGGTACTTTTTCTTCTAATAGTAGAATTACAAATATTAGTACAACCTATGGTAATACTGGTCACATGAATTTTAATCACAGATTATACATGCCATGTGAGGAAAGAAATACTGTGTATTGTAGATATAAAATAGGAAAAGATGCAATATTTCATGGTCCTACATTAGCTGCTGTTTTTGATAATACAATAGAAGGAAACGGACCAGAAAGCACAGGAAGTTATAATATTAATTTAAATGTTGATGAATCTGCTTTAAAATCATTTCCAATAGGAATTCCAACAACAGTTATTATTAACAATGCTACTACAGAAATAAGAGGTAGAAAAGATTGTAAAGTACAATTTAAAGATTGTCCTATTCCTTCTTTCCAGTAAATAATTAAATAATTTTAAAAAAATCGGTAAGTTTACACTTATCGATTTTTAGTTTTATTAACACCTTGAAAAGGCAGTTATGCTTTTTTGGGAATAAAAATAAAAACTATTAGGATTTTATAAAGCCTGTATAATTATTTATTGAAAATAAAAGAGTTCAGAAAAACTGAAAAGTAGTATTCTTCAAAACAAAAATAACTTAGAATTAACATTACTCATCACATCATTTATAGGCATATAAAAAAGGTTTAAAAATTATTCAAACTTTATTTTTTATTTATACCCATCAATTGTCCATTTAAAAGAATCTTCATTTAATGGTAATGTAGAGATATCTATTTTTGTTGCTTCTATATTTAAAAGACTTCCAAAAAAGTCTCCTTCTATATAAAAAACACCGTCTTTATTTTTAAACGATAATATTGAAGTCCTATCATTATTCGTTAATAATAATGTTTCTTCATTTAATTCCATTTTAAAACTATATAGTTGATCTTTTTTATCTTGAATAATAAAATAAGGATCTGAATGAATAAAAAATCGTTTATACACTTCATTATTCTTAATTTCATATGCTCCATAAAACAATGGTTTTACAATAGTATCTCCATTAAAACTATTCGTTGTTACATACGGATATAACCCTTCTAGTAGTATTACTGAAATTAAAACTGACTTAATTACAACATGTTTAAATCTATATTTTTTTGAAATTGGAAATGATATTGGATTAATCTTGGTTATTTCTTGTTTGACAAAAAATAAATACAACGTTTTAATATTAGGATAACTCACTAACAAAAAAAGAAGCAATAAAAATAAACTTTGAATTTTCACATTAATATCAAAAGAAAAATTCACCAAAACAATATTTAAACACACTCCTATTCCTAAAAAACAAGCTAGTACTCGAGTTCTTTTAAACCATAACAAAACTGCTGTCGTTATCTCTATTAAACCAGTAATTGTGTTATATAATTTAGAACTTCCAATAGATGTCCAGTATAAAAAATCTTTTGTTAAATATCCTACAGGCGTATATAATGTATTAGGATGTGCATCATAAAATTGATACTTAAATAGTTTACTAAATCCATAAATTGAAAATTGTAAAGACAGATAATAACAAATTATTACTGCAAAAAAAACAGTAAATTCTTTACTAAAAATCGTTCTCTTTCTTTCAAAAAAAAGCCATAGAAAAGAAACCGCTATCGATATTATAAAAACAATAATTATATTAATATACAAGCCACTAGAATCTGAATAAAAATCTAACGTATATTCTTTATTATTGTTCAAGAATATTGGAGCAATTATTTTTACAACTCTTTCGAAAAAAGCAGTTAAAAAATTTATTTTTAATACATTATATTTAAAAGGTAAACTTAAAATAAAAAATATACTAAAAACAACAAATATTCTATTTCTCAGTTTTTTAAATAATAGCAATAAATCTATTTTTAATTTTTAAAGATAAAACAATGAAACATATATTATCTATATTCTTCTTTTTTTTAGTTCATGTTAGTTTTACTCAAACTAAATTAATCAATCATAAAAGTCATAGTGGTACTAACAAAACATTTAGCCCACATAAGGTCAATGGAAATTTCGGATTACCTGATTATTTATTTGTAGAAGTATTACTTGAAAATAAAAAATCTAACTATATTCTTACTCGAAAAAAAACATATACTTCAAGAATTTTAATATATACTTTAGAAAAGAAAACTAAAGGCGAAAAAAAACCTTATCCTTTTGAAAATACGATTGCTAGTGTAAACATTAGTAAAGAAAACCAAGATGAAGAATTTATAATATCTATTGAAAAACTATTAATTAAAAAATTAAAAGCATTGAGAAAAACTGAAAAATAAGATCTCTTAACTGTAAATTATTATGCTTATTTAAAACAAGATTATTCTTATCATTAGAAAACAACTATTTCACTCAACAAGAATAGTCTTTCACTCATTTACCCTTTTTTATTAAAGTTAAAAACTTAATTTTGATAGCATCAAATTTTATTAAAATGAAAGCAGTATTTTTTTTTATCTTATTAAGCATCAATATTTTTTCACAGCAACAAGTAACTTCAAAAATTAACGATGTCGTTGTTTTTAAAAGAAATGCTCAAATAACTAGAAACGCTTCTTTTAATACTATTTCTGGTACTCAAGAAATTATTCTTACAGGTATTTCTACACAAATACAACCTTCTAGTTTACAAATACAATTTGACGATCCTAATGCTATTTTATTATCTGCGAAATACGAGAAGAATCATTTATTACCTAAAGTAACTAATAAAAAAACAGCTGCTCTAGAAAAAAAACTAGCAAATTTAGAAGATAATCTTGAGTCGTTTAGTGATCAGAAAAACAGTTTAAAAGGAGTTGAAAGTATTCTTAATAAAAATCAAGATTTAGGAGGAGCTAATTCTAGTTTTACACCTCAACAAGTTATCTTATTAAGTGACCTTTATCAAAAGAAATTTTTAGAAACAAAAAAGGCTTTAAGAATTTTAGATAAAAAAATGACTCCAATAGAAGAAGATATTGAGAAGATAGAAAAACAATTAAAAGAAATTAATGCTAAAAGCAAAAGACCTAGCGGTAATATTATACTTAGAATATCTTCAAAACAAACAAAACCTATTCGTATAAAGTGTAAATACATTGTTAATAATGCGGGTTGGTATCCTACTTACGACATTAGATCTGAAGGAACTTCTAAAAATGTAAACCTTAATTATAAAGCAAATGTATATCAAAACACAGGGATAGATTGGGAAAACATTTCGGTAATGATTTCTACAGGAAACCCATCTCGAAATAACAACAGACCTATTTTAACTCCTTTGTATGCAAGAATTCAACAAACAAACAGGTTAAATAGTCGATTAAAAAATGAATCAGATGAGATTTTAGAAGAAGTTGTCTCTACATCTAATATGGCTCTTGAAAAAAGCAGTGATTTTAGAGAGTTATCTACCGTTTCAGAAAATCAATTAAGTATTAATTTTAATGTTACTAACAAACAAACTATTTATAGTGATGGAAAGGAAAATGTTATGGGGTTAAAATCTTATGAGTTAAAAACTGAATATACATACCATAGTGTGCCTAAACTTAATAAAAGTGTGTTTTTATTAGCCAAAATAAGTGATTGGAGTAATTATAATTTAATTGCCGGTAAAGCAAATATATTTTTTGAAGGTGGTTTTGTAGGTACATCATATATAAACCCTGCTGTTACTTCAGATTCTTTATTAATTTCTATGGGAGTTGATAATGCTATTGTTATTGAAAGAACTCCTATAAAAAATTACACCTCTTCTAAATTTATTGAAAAAAACAAAAAAGAAACTATTGGTTATGAATTTATTATAAAGAATAAAAAATCTGTTCCTATAAACATTGAAATATTAGATCAAATTCCTGTTTCAAACAATAAAGGAATTCAAGTTGTTCTTGAAGAAAAAGGAACTGCTGAATATTCAGAAAATATAGGAAAGTTACTTTGGAACATGAATATTTTAGCTAGACAAACTAAAAAAGAGAAATTTATTTACTCTGTTAAATATCCTAAAAAAAGATATTGTTAATGGTATTAAATAATAATTGTTCTTTAAAAACCAATCAACAAATTATTAATTTTTATAAAGGCTAGTAAATAATACATCTTAAAGATTCATTAATAGAAAACTAATTTTCAAATCAAGCGCAATCGATTTTTTTTAGAATATAAATGAATCTCTATTACGCTTGATTTGACATAAGTGAATTTTATTTAATTCTTTTTTCATAATTTTAACCTGTTATGAAAAAGTTAGTGAGGTATTTACCAACTCATTTCTTGCTATGTTTAATAGCAGGAATTTGTATTGAATTTTATTTGAATTTTTGGATATTTAGTTTTAATAAACTACTATTACTCTTAAGTATTAGTATTATTCTATTAATCCTATTTCATCATTATAAAAAGAAATTACTTTTTATAATGACAACTTCTTTCTCTTTTATTATAATTGGCATTTCTTGTATCTATCTCAATAACAGCAAAAATACTTCAAATTATTTTGAAAAATTCAATAAAAACGATGCAACTATCACTCTTTTAATTAACAAAAAACTAAAAGCAAACAACTATTACTCAAAATACATTGCTACAGTTTCTCAAGTAAATTCAAATATTACAAAAGGAGAAATTCTCTTGAATATAAAAAAAGATTCCTTTAGTACTACTCTAAATATTGGTTCTCAAATTCTCGTAAAATCAAATCTTAAGGAAATAAAACCTCCTTTAAATCCACATCAATTTAACTATAAAAACTATTTAAAAAAGCAAGGAATAACATATCAAACCTTTATCAATAATCGTGAATATCGAGTTTTAAAAAGCAAAAAGCATTCTGTAAAAATATTCTTCTCCAATATTAAAAAACAAATACAACAATCTATATCTAAAAAAGGCTTTTCAAAAAATGAACTAGCAGTTATCAATGCTTTATTACTTGGAGACAAGCAACAAATATCAAATGAATTAAGAGATCGTTACGCGAAAGCTGGAGCCATACATATTTTAGCTATTTCTGGGTTACACATAGGGATTCTATTTTTGATTCTTTCTAGTCTATTAACTCCTTTAAAACATATTAAAAACGGATTATTAATAAAAACAATATTAGTGATCTCTTTGTTATGGTTATTTGCTATGCTAACAGGTTTTTCTGCTTCTGTAACAAGAGCTGTTACTATGTTTTCTTTTATTTCTCTGGGTCGTCTTTTTAAGAGAGATACACCTGTTGAATACTCTTTAATAGCATCGATGTTTCTTTTACTAATCATCTCTCCTTTATTTCTTTTTGACATCGGTTTTCAGCTAAGTTATTTCGCTGTATTTTCCATTGTATGGTTACAACCTCTACTCTATAATATTTGGAATCCGAAAACAATATTGACTCGAAAAATTTGGCAACTTAGCACAGTATCAATAGCAGCTCAAATAGGAGTTCTACCTATTAGTTTATACTACTTTCATCAATTTCCTAGTTTATTTTTAATCTCTAATTTAATTATTATTCCTTTTTTAGGGATTATTTTATCTATCGGTTTTATCATAGTAATTTTAACTACTATAAATTATGTACCCAATTTTTTAGTTGCTATTTACAGTTTTATCATTCGACAAATGAATACTATTATTGATTGGATTTCTAATCAAGAAACTTTTTTATTTTCTGAAATTTCAATGTCTTTATTACAAATGATCGCTTGGTATTTATGCATAATCGCATTTACTACATTGAGTCTCAAAAAAACGATTACTAAATTCATACTCTTTCTATCTTGTATTTTAATATTTCAAACTGTTTATTTTATAGAAAAATATAATCGAGATACGAAAAACGAATTTATTCTTTTTCATAAAAATAAACATTCAGTAGTAGGAAATAGAATTGGTAGAAATACAGAAATAATAAGCGATTTAGATACTACGCTACTTAAACAAGAAAAATTCTTAAACTCATATAAAACAAATAAGAACACTCTTTTTCAATATAAAAAAGAGTCTAATTCAGTTTTAAAAATTAACACTAATTACTTATTGTTTATAGATAGTTTGGGTGTATATCCTAAAAAACATTTAGAAAACCTCATTGTAGTTTTAGAATACTCTCCTAAAATTAATTTAATTCGATTAATCAAAACTATAAAACCTAAAAAAATAATTGCTAATGGCACTAACTATAGAACTTATGTTAATCGATGGAAAATAACTTGTAAAAAGCAAAAAACACCATTTCACTTTACAGGTGAGAATGGTGCTTATATTTTGAGATATTAATTTTGTTTTATAAAGAACTTTTAAAGTCTTTTTCAAAGTTAGGCCAAGGCGTACTTTTATATGCTTCTCCTGCGAAATAAGCTAATATTTTTTCAAATCGCTCTTCTTTTAAATAACCTGGTACTACTTGAATCATTTGTTGTTCTGCGTTAAAAAAGGCTGTAGAAGGATAACTCATTTTACCTTTCATTATAGCAGCAGCTAATTCATGATATTTACTTCTACCCTGTTGAACAAACTTAAATGTTTTTCCTTGGTATGTAATATCTTTCTTTCCTTCACCATCCATTTTTACTGCATAGTAATTGTTATTAATATATTTAACAAGTACTTCATTTTTGTAAGTAGTTGCATCCATTCTTTTACACCAACCACACCAATCTGTATATAAATCTACTAAAATAGGTTTTGGGTTTGCTTTATTTAGCGCTAAGGCTTCCTCAAAAGAGATCCAATTTACTTCTTGTGCTTTCGTTACTATAGCTGTCAACATAAAAACAGCAACTAAAAAAATATTTCTCATAATATGTAAGTCTCAATAAGTATTCCAAATTTACAAAAAAACCTATCAAATTTTGCTTGATAGGTTAATTTATTATATATAACAGTGTTAATTTACTTAACTCCGTGCATTAATTTTTTAACTATTGGTGTTAGAGCCATTAGAATTAAACCAGCAATAATCGGTACAACAGTAAAAATAAGGAAGAATGTTGTCATGTCATATTGAGCTGTAATTTTATCAATCATACCTCCCATAGAACCGGCTGCTTTATTCCCCATACCTATAGCAATATACCATAATCCGTACATTAATCCTATTTTAGCTGCAGGCACTAGTTTACTTACGTAAGATAAACCTACTGGCGATAATGCTAATTCTCCTAGCGTATGTAATAAATACGCTAAAATTAACCATATTATACTTACAGAAGCTGTTTTAGCTCCCTGAGGAATATCCATTGATCCATATGCAAGAATACCAAAACCTAATCCTAACAAAATTAAACCTAATCCAAATTTAACTGTAGCTGAAGGGTTGTATTTACTTTCCCATAATTTAGAAAATAATGGTGCAAAAGTAATTATGTAAAAAGAATTTAAAATAGAAAACCAAGATGCTGGTACTTCAGTTTTTACATCACTAAACTGATTCTTTAACATCCAAATAACTATACCCCAAATAATAACAAAACTTGTTCCTAAAAATAAATTTGAAAGTGCATATTTTTTAAAAGTAATATTAAATAACTTATACAAAACATACGTTATTATTAACAAAGGTATTACTGTTAGTAAAGTATTTGCTATTCTAAACAAGTTTGCTGCATTTCCTTCTAAAACTCTATTTGTATAATCACTTGCAAATATTGTCATTGACCCACCTGCTTGTTCAAATGCTGCCCAAAAAAAGATTGTAAAGAAAGCTAAAATTCCAACAACAATATATCTATCAGATTGTACTTTTGGAGAGACTTCTACATTTTTAATTTCTTCTCCTTTATTTCCTACATTTTCAATAGCATCATCATACGCTACAGTTTTTGAAGGAGATAAACCTACCTTACCAAATATACCTTGAGCCAACCAAAATTGTAATGCTCCAAAAAACATAAAAATACCAGCCAATCCAAAACCAAAATGCCAACCATAAGTTTCTCCTAAATATCCACATAATAAAATACCTAAGAAAGCTCCTGCATTTACACCCATGTAATAAATTGTAAAAGCGCCATCTTTTTTCTCTTGAGCATTTACATAAATCCCATTAATTATTGAAGTCATGTTTGGCTTAAAAAGACCATTTCCAGCTACCAAAAGTCCAATACCTGCATACAATCCCCAAGGTGTATCAAAAGCCATCGCTGCATGACCTAATGCCATTATTATTGCTCCTAATGCAACTGCATTTCTATACCCCATAAATTTATCAGCCAAAAACCCTCCTAAAATCGGAGAAAAATAAACTAACATTGTATAAGTACCATACAAACCAAGAGCATTCTCTCTTGTCCATCCCCAACCAGGGTTATCTCCTGTTATAGCAGATGTTAAAAATAAAACCAAAATAGCTCGCATTCCATAGTATGAAAAACGCTCCCACATTTCGGTAAAAAATAAAACAAATAGCCCAGATGGATGCCCCATCATCAATTTCCTATTCAAATCTGAACCTGCAAACCTAATGCCTGTTGTATTCATATATTATATTTTTAGTTATTGGTTAATTATCTGCTAATTCAAAACCTTCAGCCTCTTCGTTTTTTAAATCTCTTTCTTTCTCTTCAGCTCCGTGCGTTAACCTTTTTAAAGGTTTTAAAATTAAAATAAACAAACCTCCAATTACCACTGTAAATATTAAAATTCCAGAAAAAATAGTTAATTCTCCAAAATCAGATGCAGATTCTCCTATTATTCCTGCCACTTTATTACCTAAACCAGTAGCGGCAAAATAAACTCCCATCATTAAAGATGCGTATTTTACAGGTGCCAATTTTGTTATAAATGATAATGCCACCGGAGAAATACACAGTTCCCCAATTGTGTGGAAAAAATATGCTAATACTAACCAAATCATGCTAGATGATCCCGATTTTTCGAATTCCATAGCTGCAAAAACCATAAATAGGAATCCAAACCCCATTATAATAATACCTAATGCCATTTTAAACAAAGAAGACGCTTCTTTACCTTTTAACTTTCTCTTTGCCCAAAAACCAGCTATCACGGTTGCAAACAAAATAATGAATCCAGCATTTAAACTCTGAAACATAACTGTTGGTACTTGCCAACCAAAAAGATTTCTATCTGTATTAGATTCTGTATATAAATTCATTAATCCTCCAGCTTGCTCAAATGCTCCCCAAAAAATAATAACCATAATAAATGAAAGTAACAATACTAGAAATCTATCTTTAAAAACTTGCGTTTCTAATTCTTTATAAATCATCATTAATAAAGCTGTAATTGCTGTTAAAAAAACAAATAACAACCCAAAACCCCATTCTAACTTATACCATCCTAAAACAGAAAAAGCAATTAATACTCCAACAAATATCAATTGCTTAGGTGATTTGAATAGTTTAGAATATAGTTGCCCGTATGAGATTTCATTTTTATCACCTGTACTTGGAGTAAAATTACCAACATGTGTTAAATATTTTTGTCCATAAATATAATTAATCAAGCCTAAAACCATTACAATCCCTGCTAAACCAAAACCAGCATGCCATCCCCATTTAGCTACAACTAAACCTACGACCATAGTTGCTAATAATGACCCTAAATTTATACCTATATAAAATATACTAAAACCTTTATCTCTTCTAATATCTCCTTCTTTATACAAACCTCCTACCATAGAAGATATATTTGGTTTCAATAACCCTACTCCAACAATCACTAATCCTAAACCTGTATAAAAAGCCCAAATATCAGTCATAATTAACACTCCATGCCCTATACAAAGTGTTATAGCTCCTAATAGAACTGATTTTTTCTGGCCCAATAGTTTATCTGCTATCATACCTCCTGGTATAGAAGCAACATATACTAACATTGTATACCATCCATATAAAGCTAATGCCTCCTTTCTAGTCCATCCTAAACCAAGTCCTCTAGCATCATCTCCTAATGTAGATGCAGTCATATAAAGAACAAGTAAAGCTCTCATTCCATAGTATGAAAAACGTTCCCACATTTCTGTAAGAAAAAGTATATACAACCCTATTGGTTGTCCGAATAATTCTTTTTTATTAGTAGCTGTGTTACTCATTATATGATTATTTATTTTTTACCTATATTCAAGTTTTTCAATACAAAATCAGTCATTTTAGTATATAAATGCAATCTTGTATTTTCTCCTCTATAAATTCCATGCGTTCTATCTGGATAAATAGCCATATCAAAAGGTTTATTTGCTTTTATTAAAGCATTTACCATTCTCATTGTATTTTGTTGATGTACATTATCATCCCCAGATCCGTGTACTATTAAGTATTTTCCTTTTAATTTATCTGCATGGTTTATTGGAGAATTCTCATCATATCCTGTAGGGTTTTCTTGCGGAGTAGTCATATACCTTTCTGTATAAACCGTATCATAAAAACGCCAAGAAGAAACAGGTGCTACTGCAATTCCCATAGTAAACACATCATTCCCTTTTAATAAACAATTGGTACTCATGAATCCTCCAAAAGACCATCCCCATATACCTACATTGTTCTCATCTATATATGCTTCTTTAGCAAAAAACTTTGCTGCAGCAATTTGATCTTCTACTTCATATTTCCCTAACTCTTTTTGAGTTACTTTCTTAAAATCTCTTCCTTTAAAACCAGTACCTCTTCCATCTACACATACAATAACAACACCTTTTTGAGCAAGCATTTGATGCCAATAATCGTTACTTCTATTCCAACTATTAGAAACTTGTTGAGATCCTGGTCCTGAGTATTGAAACATTAATAATGGGTATTTTTTAGACGCATCAAAATTAGCGGGCTTAATCATCCACATATTTAAATCGTTCCCATTAATATTATAAGTAAAAAACTCTTTTTTACTTATTTGATATCCTTTTACTCTAACCTGTAATTCTAAATTATCTTTTAATAATTTAACCTCTTTCCCTTCGGCGTTATATAACGTATATGTTGGTACTTGAGTAGTAGATGAATGTGTATTTATAAAGTAATTTAAATTCTTACTAAATGAAGCATTACTTTGTCCGTTTTTTGGAGTCAATAATTTTTTATCGCTACTATTTAAAGCTATAGAATATACTCCTCTATTTATAGAACCATTTTCTACTGATTGGTAGTATACTTTGTTATTCTTTTTATTTAATCCATAATAGTTTGTAACATCCCAATCTCCTTTAGTCACCTGATTTTTTAATCCTCCATTTTTATCATAATGATAAATGTGATTATGTCCATCTTTCTCACTTGTCCAAATAAAACTATTATCGTCTAAAAACGTTAAATTATCTTGAATATCAACATACGCTGCATCTTGTTCATTTAAAACAATTTTTGAAGCATTTGTTTTTGCATCTAAAAAATAGACTTTTAAATCATTTTGATGGCGATTTAAAGTAGTAACCGATAAAACAGAAGCTTCATTAGTCCACTGTATTCTTGGTATGTATTCATAACTCCCTACTTCAACAGCATTTACTGTTTTATCAGAAAGTGTAAATAAATGTAAAGAAACTTTAGCATTCTTTTCTCCTGCTTTTGGGTATTTAAAAGTATGTGTAGAAGGATACAACTCATTTCCTGTAACATTCATTGAGAACTGAGATACCTCTGTTTCATCGAAACGTAAAAAAGCTACATAATTACTATCCTTACTCCAATCAAAAGCTTTTACAAAAGCAAACTCTTCTTCATAAACCCAATCAGTAACACCATTAATTACTGAATTTACCTTTCCATCTTTAGTTACTTTTATTTCTCTATTTTCTTCAAGGTTTCGTACATACAAGTTGTTTTCTTTTACATAGGCTACCTTTTTACTATCTGGTGAAAAAGTAGGTTCTTGAATTTCTTTTCCTATAAGAGTTACTTGTTTTGTTTTAACATCGTACACATAGAAAGTTCCTTTAAATGAACGACGGTATACTTGTTTAAAATCTGTTCCTAATAACAATTTAGTTTCATCGTTATTAAAAGAATATGAACTAAAAAAAGGTAAATCATATACCTCTTTACTATCTACAATAGTTCCTACTTTTTGTTGTGTAGCGTAACTATATTTATCAACCGAAGAACTTCTAGTTTCTCTATCAACATTTAACAATGAATAAAAATCACCATTCATAGAATTTAAAGCGTTCATTCTATCTGCAGAGAATGTTCCGTTCCAAATTTCTTCTAATGTTATTTCTTTTTTACCGGTCGTTGAAGTAGTACCTGTTTGTCCTTTAACAGCTATTAGTATTCCAAAAATTGCTAAAAAGCATAATTTTCTCATTAAGTAAATAATTTATTTGTTGATTTGATAATTTGACTGCCAAGTTTACGAAAAAATAATAAATTTTACACTCATTTAACAGAAAAGTACATTTACAAAATCTCTTTCATAGGAAACAATTACCTTTGTTTTGTATTAAAACAAGATGAATGTCGAAGATTATTTCTGGGTTTTCTAAATTTACTAAGGAAGAAAAAATAGATTGGTTAGCTAAAAATTACTTTAATAACCAACCTGAAATTATTGAAACTATAAAACAATATTGGAATGTTGATGGTAAACTACAACAATTACATGATGATTTTATAGAGAACACAATTACCAATTTTTATATGCCTTATGGTGTTGCTCCTAATTTTGTTATTAACAACAGAACTTACGCAATACCTATGGTTATTGAAGAAAGTTCTGTTGTTGCTGCGGCTGCGAAAGTTGCAAAATACTGGAGTACAAGAGGCGGATTTAAAACAAAAGTTATTTCTACCACAAAAATAGGGCAAGTTCATTTTTTATATGCTGGTGATAAAAATGACTTAATCACTTATTTTAATAACAACAAAACAGAATTATATAGTGCTACAGCTACGATAACCAAAAACATGGAAAAACGTGGTGGTGGAATTTTAGATATTGAACTAATTGATAAAACTGATAAGTTATCTGATTACTATCAGCTTCATGTTACTTTTGAGACCAAAGATAGCATGGGAGCCAATTTTATCAATTCTTGTTTAGAGGTAATTGCTAAACAATTTCAAAAAGAAGATATTGAAATTGTAATGAGTATACTTTCGAATTATGTTCCTGAATGTTTGGTAAGAGCTGAAGTAAGTTGTCCTATTGAAGATTTAGGCGGTGAAAATCCAGAAAAATTTGCTCATAAATTTAAACAAGCTGTAAAAATTGCTGAAATAGAACCTTATCGTGCTGTTACGCATAACAAAGGAATTATGAATGGTATAGATGCTGTGGTATTAGCTACTGGTAACGATTTTAGAGCTATTGAATCTGGAGCGCATGCTTATGCTGCTAGAAACGGGCAGTACACTAGTTTAACACATTGTGAAGTAAAAGATGGAATTTTTAAATTTTGGATAGAAATACCTTTGGCTTTAGGAACTGTTGGTGGTTTAACTGCCTTACATCCTATGGCTAAATTATCTTTAGATATGATGCAAAAACCTTCTGCAAGAACTTTAATGCAAATTATTGCTGCAGCTGGTTTAGCTCAAAATTTTGCTGCATTACGTGCTTTAACAACCAAGGGAATTCAGCACGGACATATGAAAATGCATTTAATGAATATTTTAAATCAACACGATGCTTCTAATGAAGAAAAAGAAACCATTGCTTCTTATTTTGAAAATAGAACTGTTTCACATAGTGCGGTTATAGAAAAATTAAATTCATTAAGAAAACCTCAAATTAATTGGGTTGATTTTTCTAATGAAAATGAAATTACGTCACAGTTAAATAAACTTACCAATACTTCGAAACCTATTTTTGGGAGTATGAGTGCACAACAAATGATAGAACATTTAAGTGCAGTTACTCAAATCGCAAATGGGAATTGGGATATTGAAGTTTTTGTTTCTGAAGAAAAAAATAAAAGGAGAAAACCTTTTTTAAATACTGAGAATGAATTACAAGTTGGTTTTAGAGCTTCTTTTTTATCTGAAAATCCAACTCCTTTAAAATTTAGTTCTATTGAAGATGCAATTGATGATTTAACACATCAAATACAATTCTTTTTTGAAGTATTTGAAAAAGACACATCTAGAGCTATCGTTCATCCATTTTTTGGTGAGCTAGATTTTGAATATTGGAAAAAATTTCAAGTAAAGCATTTTACGCATCATTTTAAACAGTTTGGATTGGTTTAATTATGAGTGGTTTTTTGATAAATATTGGAAGAAAAAGAACTTTTTTAGTTTCTGGAATTGTACTTTTGACACCAATATCTCTAATTATTTTCTTTTTATACTTGATTTCAAAATTTAATAATTATTATAAATGTTTACTTGATGATATTCTAAAAGAAATATTAACAACTATTTTCTTTCTTATTTTATTATTTTTCACTTTTAAAGGAAAAAAATGGTCGAAAAATATTTTACTTAGCTTTCTTTTAATTAAAATCTATTTCTCATTAAAATTTACAGCATACATTTCAACAAATCCATTTGAATATAAATTTAATAATTACTATTTATTATCCGCAATTATAGTTTACATAACTGCTATTTTACATTTTGCCTTTTCTAAAAGCTTCAAAGTATTCTCTAAACATCAAAACTCTAAATGAAAAAATATTATAGCAACGGAAAATTACTTTTAACAGGAGAATATGTGGTATTAGATGGTGCTACCTCTTTGGCTGTACCTACAAAATACGGACAAGATTTAGTCATTCAACCTATAAAAGAACCTGAATTAATTTGGGGAAGTTTTACTAACGAAGGAGAGTGTTGGTTTGAAGCTTCTTTTAGTTTACCTAAATTACGTTTAACCTCAGCGAATTTTAATTCTGATAAAGAAGGGAGCTCTGAAGTTATTGCTGAAACATTACAAAATATATTACAAGAAGCAAGAAAATTAAATTCTGATTTTTTACAAACTAATAGTGGTTTTGTTATAAAAACTAATTTAACCTTTCCTCAAAATTGGGGATTGGGTAGTTCTTCTACCCTCATAAATAATATTGCTTCCTGGGCAAACGTAAATGCTTTTGATTTACTTTGGAATGCTTTTTCTGGTAGTGGATATGATATTGCTTGTGCACAAAACAATACTCCTATTTTTTATCAGTTAGAAAACAAAAAACCTATTATTAAACAAGTTGATTTTAACCCTACATTTAAAGACGAACTCTTTTTTGTGTATTTAAATCAGAAACAAAATAGTAGAGATGGTATTACTCAGTATAGAAAAAACAACAATAACATTCAGAGTGAAATAAAAACTATTTCTGAATTAACAGAAGTTTTTTCAACAACAAAAACGAGTACTGATTTAAATAAAATTATTGTGGAGCACGAAAAAATCATCAGTTCTATAATTAATTTAAAGCCTGTAAAAGCGAATTTATTTCCTGATTATTTTGGCGAAATTAAAAGCTTAGGAGCTTGGGGAGGTGATTTTATACTAGCTACTGGTACAAATGATACTGTAGCATATTTTAAAAATAAAGGATACAATACGGTAGTTCCTTATAACGAAATGGTTTTATGAGTAAAGTAGTAATTATTGGAGGTGGTGCAGCAGGTTTTTTTACTGCTATTAATGCCAAAGAACAAAACCCTGATTTAGATATTACCATTTTAGAGAAAGGAAAAGAAACTTTACAAAAAGTAAGAATTTCTGGAGGGGGTCGTTGTAATGTTACTCATGCCTGTTTTGAACCTAAAGAATTAGTGAAGTTTTATCCTAGAGGAGAAAAAGAATTACTAGGACCTTTTCATCAGTTTATGACAGGTGATACTTTTGAATGGTTTGAAAACAAGGGAGTTCCTTTAAAGATAGAGCATGACAATCGTGTTTTCCCAGAAGCAAATACTTCACAAGCCATTATAGATTGTTTTCAAAAAGCTGTTGATAAACTTAAAATTAAAGTGTTAACAAGTCATGGTGTAAATTCATTTTATCAACAAGAAAACAAATGGATTATTAACACTAAAAATGAGCAATTCATTGCTGATAAATTAGTAATTGCTGCTGGTAGTAGTAAAAAAATATGGGATCTTTCTAAAGAATTAGGCCATTCTATTATTAATACGGTTCCTTCTTTATTCACTTTTAATATCAAAGATCCTAGATTAACTGATTTATTAGGGCTTTCTGTTCCTAATGCTACTGTAAAATTAGTGGGAACAAACTTAGAAAACTCTGGCCCTTTATTAATTACACATTGGGGCTTAAGCGGCCCTGCTATTTTAAAACTTTCTGCTTACGGGGCAAGAATTTTAGCTGACAAAAACTATCAATACAATGTTACGGTTAATTGGTTAGGAGAAGACACTACATCTGTTACAGAAAAACTTTTAAGCTTAAAAAAGGGACAAGCTAAAAAGCAAGTTAGTTTAAAATCTCCTTTTTCTGATATTGCAAAACGATTGTGGGAACGCTTAGTATTTGCTTCTAAAATTAAAAACACTCAAAATTGGGGTGATTTAAGCAATCAGCAATTACAAAACTTAGCAAATCAATTAACGAATGGTTTATTTAACGCTAATGGTAGAACTACTTTTAAAGATGAGTTTGTTACTGCCGGTGGTATTGATTTAAAAGAAATTAACTTTAAACGATTTGAAAGTAAACTACATAAAAACCTGTTTTTTGTGGGAGAGATTTTAAATATTGATGCAGTTACTGGTGGTTTTAATTTTCAAAATGCTTGGACTGGTGGTTTTATTTGTGCAAATGCTATTGCGGAGGAAGTGTAGCTTTACTTTTTTTCTACATCTTTATTTAACTTAACAACAATGGTTAAAAAATTTCTATTTAGTGAGCTTTAAAAAAATTTATTATTGTAAACGGTTCTTTATTTAATTAATTTTTCTAATTTAAAATAACTAATATCTATTATCTTATTTTTATCTTCAGATAACTTAAGTGCTATTTCATAATCCTCATTCTGAGGTGATTTTGTAAAAATAATAGCATTTACAGAATGATGGTAATATTGAAAAACAAATCCAGCATTTTCTTGTGTTAATCCTTTTTTTATATTCACAACGTTTTCCCATTTAACAAAAGGATAAACTGTAGATGATAACGGGCTCCTATTTGGTGATTCATGCCATTTTTTATATTCAAATTGTGATTCTGTTTTTTGAACACAACTAGTACTCAAAAAAAAAGTAAGTAAAATAATTATCCTTTTCATTATTAGATGACTTTAATATTACAATAAATAACTTTCTCTATTAACTCTCATATATTGTTTATAATTCATTTTTTTTTTTATAAAATTAATTTTTATTCGCAACATTGAAATCACGATCATAATAACTCCAATATAACACAACCAATTTCTAATTCTTTGATGTACAAAAACAATAGGCATTCCATTTGAAGAATAAGCTTCATAGGACTCATAAACAAACTCAAAATAGCTCAATGTTGTAGCTAAAAAAAACACGCCTCCAATTGCTAAATACTTTACACTAATATTTTCAATTAACAATTCATTCAAAATCCAAGGTACTGGTAAGGTCAAAATCGCAACTATAACATATTCAATCTTTTGAACAAAATTAAATTGCTTTAAAAGAACATTTAAATAAATTAAAAACAAAATAAGTGCCATTACTTTAACTCCAGTTAAAAGTTTATCTAAAATCTTGATTTTATCTTTTACAATTTCTCTCAAAACTAATATTGATAAACAGACAGCTATTAATAAGGACAATAAAAAATTCCATTTTGTATTCAAATTCCATATTGATCTAGGATTAACAAAAAAATCTGAGAAACCTACAATTGAAATTATAAAAACTATAATTTTAATATTCTTTTTCATTTATTATAAAATAATGACATCTTAAAAAAAGGATAGTAACTGAAATATTCCAGCACTTAATTAAATATTCAACTACTAACTCCTAGTGAACCTACTCCTTTTTCTATTCAAACAATTCTTTTCTCTAAAAACATTTTACTCTACTTCTTTTCCATTCCAGGTGAAATCTTTTATTTTTTTCTCATAAATTCGTTCTATCTCAAATCCACTAGGAGTATTTTCATCACGTTTATCTCCCATTTTTTCTCTAAATTCTAATAACTCAATTTTGCCCTCTTCTTTAAATGAATATTCATGATATAAATTACCAATTTCATAATCATTCTTTTCAATTCTTGGAAGTTCTATCCATTTATTATTACTCATCACTAACCAATAATAAACATCTGCATTACAATAACAAGCACAATGCTCTATATTTACTTTTACTATCTTTTTTACATTTTTCAAATAAGGTTTTTCTATTTCTTCAACATAAGAATATTCTTCAGAAAAAATATCTGTATTTATTATAAACTTAATTTTATTGTTTGAGTTTTCTAAAAAAACGATTGCTTTATAAATGTCTTTTTCTTTATTATCTTGAGGAGAGGGGATAATTGCTTTTGATAAAGTTATCTTTTTAGATTTTACAAAACCTTGTCCGAAAACATTTATTTGAAAAAAAAAAGTTCAAAACTACTATTAAAATGATTCTTTTCATAAACTCTTTTTTTATCAAATCATCGATTTACAAACTCATAACAGTTCCGAAGTAGAGTAACTGAAATGTTTTAACATCTAATAATAAATAATTCATAGCCATCATCATTCCATAATTAGATTTATCATAAAACAAATGATCAAAGTATGTTATTTTATTTTCATCTTCATCATAAAAATCTAAATCTGTTCTAAAATGATCTTCATGAAAGTTTTCTATTTGCGATAACTGATGTATGTTAATTCTTTTTGCATGATTATATAAACTATCAATCTTAATTTTCAACTTCCCTCCTATTTTTGTTAGTTTTCCTGTACTTTCAAAAAAAATATTTTTATAAAAATCTCCATCTAATAAATCATGTAATACTCGCTCTGTATTTACTTCTTTTTGAGTTTTCACTATGAATTTAGATAAATTATTCGAAAGTCTATTTAACTCTCCTATTAGTACACTTGTTTTTTGAAACATTAAAGGTTTTTCTAATGTTTGCCTTTCAAAAAAAGCTGTTCTTCCTTCAATTACATCACTACTAATTCTAATTGCTTTTTCTAAAGAATGATGCGCTGTATTTGTAGTATACTTATATTGAGCTTGAATTAATAAGCTTGATAATACTAAAACTATAAAAACAACTTTTTTATTGAACATAGAAACATTTATATAGATTGTAATATACAATTTAAGATTATATTATGCTAAGACACCTCTATGAGGTTTTAATGCATCTCTAAAAATTTTCATTTGCTGTTCATTTACAATTATAAAAGCAATGGTATGCATCTCATTTATTTCTTGATGATTTACTTCATGAAAAGGAAGGCTTTCTATTTGAGTAAATTCATTTAAATGTATACAGTGATGTTTTGCTGTTTCTAACGCATCTGGGCCTTTAAAATCCCATATTAATTTTATTTTTCTATCCAAAATTTAGTGTTTGATAAAACAAAAATACCTATTTCTAAAATAGAAGAAACAGGTACATTTAAAAAATAAAGTAATTCCAATTATTTCCCTTCTCTTTTTAGAAGATGTTCTCTTCCTTGAAACTTTACTAATACTGTTTCTTTTTTAGTATTAAAAAGAAAGACAATTCCCATTGCATCATATTTAAACACATCTTTACTAATTGCTATCAATTCAAACAAAGGTTGCCCTGTAGCTTTTGCAAATAATACATTTTCTTTTTTAGTTATGATTACTTTAGGAGGAAAAGAAACACCTTTATAACTTCCTAAATATGTATCTAAATCTTCTGTTTTTAACTCTATTAACGATTTACTACCTACACTTGAATCATTTTTAAAATATGCATCTAATATTGAAATTAAAACACCTCTAGTAGTCGTTAAATTAGCTCCATTAAATGTAAATGTTAAAGACATCTTTTTTTCGGGTATATGTATAGCCATCGATCTAAACCCATCTATTCCTCCATCATGTCCATAAACAATCAATCCTTTGTAATTAAAACTTGAAGCTCCCATACACATCCCTCCTTTTACTGTAAGCATTCCTTTCAACATTCTTTCAGGAATAATAGCGCCAGAAAACAAATTATCATAAAATACATTTACCTCTTTAGCTGTAGAAACAATAGCACCAGCTCCCATTGGTCCCTTTAAGTTTGTAGTTAATGTAATTGGCTTCCATTTATTATTTTCAAAATAATAAGAAAGAGCTTCATTTTTCTTTTCATTTATTTCTTTACCAAATGTAGTACGTTTTAATTTTAAAGGATCACTTATTCTTTTTTTCAAAATTTTCGAGAATTTAACACCTTCAATTTCTTCTGCTATATAAGAAAGTAAAATATAGTTTGTATTAGAATAAGCTGTTTTTTCATCTGGGCTAAAAACAGAGGCATGACTTTCTATTTTCTCCAACATTTCTTTTCTACCTCTTGCTTTATGAATCCATTCAGAAAAATTCTCTTCATTGGTTATATTATACAAACCACTTCTATGATATAATAAATTTTCAATAGTAATTTTAGAAGCATTAGCTATTTTAGGAAAATAGGTGCTTAACGAAGTATTAAAAGCAAGTTTTCCTTCATCTATTAGCTGTAAAATTATAGTTGCCGTAAATGTTTTTGTTACGGAACCTATTCTATATTTTGTAAATTCATCTGCTTTTTTATTTTTTTCTAAAAAAGCAACACCAATAGATCTATTATATACTTCTCCTCCATTTTTAAAAATGGAAATAGTTCCCATAGCTTTATTGTTTAGTTCATAATCATCAAATAATTTATTTAAATCAGTTGTATTAATCGTTTGTGATTGTATTAAAAAAGGGCATAAAAACCCCCATACAATAAGAATATACTTTTGCATAATTAAATTTTTAAAAAGTTCGTTTTTGTTAAATAATTGGTGAGTGTTATTTTTTTAGAGATAGTATTAGAATACCTACTCTGGCTACTAAAAAAACAAACATTCCAAACAAAGGAGATAATAAACCTTGTTTTAATCCTGAGGCTATAAATTGAGAATTATCAGAATATACTGAAGAAATAGAATCAAAAACACTAATAAGTCCTAACATCATTGAAAAAAAGCCCCAAACCAATGCAAATAAACTGACATGAGACACTAAATTTCGCATTTTATTGTTTTCTTCTTTTTTTATATAACCATACACACACATAGCTATACAAGCAAGTAACATTATTAATAAAGAATACATAAAAAACGAACCACCTTCTCGCAACCTATCTGCAAATACATTAAAAAATAAAAAATTCATAGTTTTAAAATTTTAAGATTATTATATCTCAAATCTATTGGTCTTTCTTTAGCAAAATTAAGAATTTTGATTACTTACCAGTTTTTAAGTTAAAACTACTACTTTTTTAAGGTTTTCAACAAAACAGTAATTCACCTTTTATTATTCGTAATCTATCGCAGAAGGTGTAATTTTATTCAAAAAAAACTGATATTGCAATAATGAATTTTTCAAAAGTTATTTTTAAGTGGTTAAGTACCATTTGTATTCATATTTTATTTTGGATTGGTGTTTATTTTTTTTTCACCTACTTTTTAGGATATGGTACAAAAAACACAACGTATGTTAATCGGTTTGCTTTATTTTTAATGCCTATTACCATAACTATTTCTTACTTTTTCTTATTCTTTTTACTCCCAAAGTATTTACTACAAAAAAAACAGTTCCTTTTTATTTTATACAGTATTTATGTATTAATTATTTCTTTTTATTTTATAATACTATCTATATTTTATGCTATTATTTTTTCGTTTGAATTAACAACCAAAAATTCATCTCCGCTTACTAAAACAGTACCTTTTATTGTATTTATAATCTATTTTGTAGTTTTTGTGGTTATTAGTATTGGTTTAATAATTCATAATTATAAATCAACCATAAAAAATGATGCTTTAAAAAATATTTTTTTACAAACTCAACTTGAATTAAAAGAACAAGAGCTAAAATTTTTAAAACTTCAAATTCATCCACATTTTTTATTCAATACTCTAAATACTTTATATGGTTTTGCTTTAAAAAAATCGGATGCTGCTCCTGAGATGATTCTTAAATTATCCAACCTTTTAGATTATATATTATATCAAGTAGAAAAACCGCTCGTTTTATTAAAAGATGAAATACATCATATAGAAGATTATATTTCGTTAGAAAAATTGAGATTTCAAGATAGTTTACAAGTTAATTTTGACAAACAAATTACGAATGAAAATATATTAATAGCCCCTATGCTATTGTTACCTTTTATAGAAAATGCATTTAAACATGGCGTTCATATAAATAATATTTTATTGATAGATATTAAAATTTACACGATTAAAGATGCTCTATATTTGACTATTAAAAATTCTTCAAAAAGAAAAGTACAGACCAAAAAAGGAATTGGATTAGAGAACATTAACAAACGACTAAAAATGTTACTTAAAGATAATTTCATACTTAACATTGAAGAAACTGAAGATTCTTTTTCTGTTCAATTAACCTTATTTTTAAACAATGAGTAATCAATTTAAATGTATTATTGTAGATGACGAACCAATGGCTAGAGAAATCATTGAATCATTCATTGAAAAAACCCCTAACTTACTATTATTAGCTAGTTGTAAAAGTGCCATGGAAGCAATTCCTTTAATAAACAAAGGTATTGTTGATATATTTTTTCTTGATATTAATATGCCAGATATTAACGGGCTTGGATTAGCTAAAATTATAGGAAAAAAATCACATATTATTTTTACAACAGCATATCGTGATTATGCTATTGATGGTTTTAATTTACAAGCCACAGATTACCTTTTAAAACCTATTGCTTTTGATCGTTTTTTACAAGCAGTACAGAAAGTTCATGCCCATACAGATAAACATCAAAAAAAAAATACTTCTGAAGAAATAAAAAACAAAGAGTCTATTTTTGTTAGAGCAGATCGTAAAATGGTAAAAATTGATTTTAATAATATCTTATACATTGAAAGTATTGGTGATTATTTAAAAATATTTTTAAAGAACAAAACGATTACTACAAGAGAAACCATTACAAAACTTGCACAAAGTTTACCTCAAAATCGTTTTATGAGAGTACATAGATCCTATATTATATCTATCACTAAAATTAGTTCTTATACAAATGAATATATTGAATTAGATAAAAAAGCGATTCCTATTAGTAGAAGCTATAAAGAATCTGTTCTTCAAAAATTAGCTGAAATGTAAGCTAAACTTTATCTTTACGGCAAAATTTCAACTTTGAATACAGCTAATTTTATACCTAACATTTTAGAATACTCATTAGAAAAAGCAACTTATAAATGGCAAACACCCAGCAATATTGCTTTAGTTAAATATTGGGGAAAAAGTAATCCGCAAATTCCTAAAAATGCTTCTATTAGCTTTACTTTAAATAATTGCCATACCACTACCCAGATTGAATTCGTTAAAATTGAACCTACAAAAACTCCTTTATTTGAATTATTTTTTGAAGGAAAGAAAAAGGATGATTTTAAACCTAAAATAGCAACTTTTTTTGATAGAATTAAAGACTATTGTCCGTATTTATTACAGTATAAGATGGTTATTCATTCTGAAAATTCTTTTCCTCATAGTAGCGGAATTGCTTCTTCTGCAAGTGGAATGAGTGCTATAGCAATGTGTTTAATTAATTTAGAAAAAGATTTAACTGCTAACACCAATGAAGATTATTTAAAACAAAAAGCTTCTTTTCTTTCTCGGTTAGGCTCTGGTAGTGCAAGTAGAAGTATTGAAGGTCCGTTAGTGGTTTGGGGAAAGCATGATGAAATTGAAGGGAGCTCTGATTTATATGGTGTTAAATTCCCTTACGAAATCGCTCCAATCTTTAAAGATTTTCAGGATACTATTCTATTAGTTGACAAAGGAGAAAAACAAGTATCAAGTACTGTTGGTCATAATTTAATGATTGGTCATCCTTATGCTGAAAATCGTTTTAAACAAGCGAACGATAATTTAAGTATTTTATCTAAAATATTACAAGAAGGTACTATTGAAGAATTCATAAAATTAGTAGAAAGTGAAGCTTTAACACTGCATGCGATGATGTTAACGAGTCATCCTTATTTCATTTTAATGAAACCAAAAACATTAGAGATTATTAATGAAATATGGATGTATAGAGCAGCAACAAAAAGTAATGTTTGCTTTACTTTAGATGCAGGTGCTAATGTTCATTTATTGTACCCTAAAAAAGAAAAAGAAGCTATCAATCTTTTTATTCAAGAAAAATTATTAAGATATTGTCAAAACAATCAATCTATAAATGATTATTCAGGGCTTGGAGGTTCCAAAATTTAATCTATTATGAAAAAAGCAGTATTAATAGCATCTTTATTTTTCTTTCTAATTACTTCTTTAAATGCTCAAAAAACAATTTGGTTTAATAAAGAAAATAAAATTACTCAGAAAGCAAACGCTTCATATTACAGACCCTTTCCTAAAGAAGTAAAAAATGGTTACTTAATTAAAGACTACTATAAAGACGGAAGTGTTTATATGGAAGGTTTTAGTAGTGTTAATGATTTTAATAGAGAAAAATACAATGGTAAAGTAACTTTTTATTATAAAAATGGAAATCCAAGTTTTCTATTAAATTATAAAAAAGGAGTTATTAATGGTGTTAAAAAAGCATTTCATGAAACAGGTGAATTAAAATCAATCATACGTTATAAAGATGGAAAGCAAGAAGGAGTTTGGAAGACTTTTTATAAAAATGGAAAAATAAAAACAAAAGGAAAATATAAAAACGGAGAAAAAGTAGGAGTTTGGAAGACTTTCTATAAAAACGTTTATTAAATATTAAGTATCTTTGCACATAAGAAAAAACTCTGAAATGAAAGGACCTTTATTTTACGCTAAAATTTTACTCTTTGGTGAGTATGGCATTATTAAAGACTCTAAAGGATTAGCTATTCCTTTTAACTCCTATAAAGGAGCTTTAAAAACTGCTCACAATTTATCTGGAGAAGCTGAAAGGTCTAATAATAGTTTAAAAGAATTTTGTTCTTATTTAAATTCTTTAGACACTAATATTACTTCTTTTAATTTAGAAGAGTTTAATAATGATATAGCTTCTGGAATGTACTTTGATTCTTCGATTCCTCAAGGTTACGGTATAGGAAGTTCTGGTGCTTTAGTTGCTTCTATCTATGATAAATATGCAAGTAATAAAATTACCATTTTAGAAAATTTAACTAGAGATAAATTAATTCAATTAAAAGAGATTTTCTCTTTAATGGAATCTTTCTTTCATGGTAAAAGCTCTGGTTTAGATCCTTTAAATTCTTATTTAAGCCTACCTATATTAATCAACTCTAAAGAAAATATTGAAGCAACAGGTATACCTTCTCAAAAAGAAGGTAAAGGAGCTGTTTTTCTTTTAGATTCTGAACAAGTTGGAGAAACAGAGCCTATGGTAACTCTTTTCATGAATAAAATGAAAAATGAAGGTTTCCGTACGATGTTGAATAATGAATTTGTTACTCATACAGATGCATGTATCGACGATTTCTTAAAAGGCAATGTAAAATCATTGTTTAAAAATGTAAAACTCTTATCTAAAGTAGTTTTAGCAAACTTTAAACCTATGATTCCTAATTCTTTTCATAAAGTTTGGGAAAATGGCTTAAAAACAAACGATTATTACTTAAAACTATGTGGCTCTGGAGGAGGCGGTTATATTTTAGGATTTGCTGAAGATTATGAAAAAGCACAACATAGCTTAAAAGACTATAAATTAGAAATTGTTTATCGCTTTTAAATTGTTTTATGAACACTTTTACTAACAGAGGTTTACTTTTTAAGTTACTTAGCTTACTATCTGTTGTAAGAGGATATAATATTTTGGTATTGATAGCAGCTCAATACTTAGCTTCAATTTTTATTTTTTCTAAAGAAAAATCTTTAAGAACAGTATTATTTGATTGGCATTTATTGTATTTAGTACTAGCTACAGTTTGTGTAGTTGCTGCAGGTTATATTATAAATAACTTTTATGACGTTAAAGCAGACAGAATTAATAAACCAATAAAAACTGGACTTGACAATACAATAAAGCAAGAAACTAAATTATCTTTATATTTTTTCTTAAACTTTTCTGGTTTTGCTTTTAGTACTTTCGTTTCATTTAAAGCTGCTTTCTTTTTCTCAGTATACATTTTCGGAATTTGGCTGTATTCTCATAAATTAAAAAAACACCCATTAACAGGTCTTATATCTGCAACTATATTAACCATCTTACCTTTTTTTGTGATTTTTGTTCACTTCAAAAACTTTTCTAAAGTAATTTTCATCCATGCTTTTTTCTTGTTTTTAGTGATAATGATAAGAGAGCTTATTAAAGATTTAGAAAACATTAAAGGTGCAGTAGCTAATAATTACAATACATTCCCGATTAAATATGGCGAAAACAAAACAAAACAATTAATTGTATTATTAATTGCACTAACCTTTGTTCCTGTATTTTTTTTATCTGCCTACCCAGCAATAGAACACATGAAATATTACTTTTATTTCGCTAGTTTAATTCTTGTTTTTATTGCTTTTTATATATGGAATGCTTTTCAAAAAAAACAATATCAACTACTTCATAATATTCTTAAAATACTACTACTTGTTGGTGTTTTCAGCTTATTGTTAATAGACAAAACGCTATTATTAGATAAAATTTTTAAATAAAAACCCGAACAACTTAACCACTATGGACTAGAAGTCCATAGGTTATAAAATCTGACTAAAGTCAGCAGTTCGAAATCAAATGTGATCACTCTAATATGAAATTATCACTATCATTACTGGATTTCCTATGATGTTCTAAATATTCATTTACCATTTTATCAGTAATATTACCTGTACTCCAACATCCAAAACCTATAGCCCAAAAATGTCTGCCCCAATATTGTTTCTTTAACCTTGGGTATTCTTGCTGTATTTTTCTTGAAGTCCTTCCTTTTAATTTCTTTACAATACTACTTATATCTTGAGATGGACGATATTCTATATGCATATGTACGTGAT
>CAKZVD010000008.1 GCA_937922085.1 uncultured Tenacibaculum sp.
TTTTTTTATGTTTTTAACTTTTTGAATTAGATATAATTATCATATATTTGCACCCTTGTAAAATAAAAATATCATATTAAAATATATAGAATGACAAAAGCAGATATCGTATCGAAAATTTCAGATAAGACAGGAATAGAGAAAGCAGATGTTTTAGCAACAGTAGAAGCTTTCATGTCTGAGGTAAAAGATTCTTTAGAGAGTGGAGATAATGTATATTTAAGAGGTTTTGGAAGCTTTATTATAAAGACTAGAGCAGAAAAGACTGGTAGAAATATTTCTAAAAACACTACAATCAAAATACCTGCACACAATATTCCAGCATTTAAGCCTGCTAAGACTTTTACTGAAGGAGTAAAGACTAAAGTTGCAGTTAAGTAAAATATTAACTTATAACCCTTTTAAAGGGTTTCTAAAACATTTTAACTATGCCAAGTGGTAAGAAAAGAAAGAGAGCTAAGATCTCTACACACAAAAGAAAGAAAAGAGCAAGAGCAAACAGACACAAGAAAAAGTAAGTTTTAAACTTACTTTTTCTTTCATTTGCTAAAAACTCAAGTTCTTTGAAATTTTGAGGTTGTTTATAACCTCGTTCGGTATTTTAAATACCTGTTTATAAAATCTTAATCAGTCTTCACTATATAATAGCGTTGACACAAAAAACTATTCAGATGAAAACAGAATTAATTATTCGGTCAAATTCTTCTGATATAGATTTTGCCTTATTAAGAGATGGAAGACTTGTTGAATTAAATAAAGAAGTTAGCGATAATAAATTTTCAGTTGGTGATATTTTTCTAGCAAAAATAGGAAAAGTGATGACTGGATTAAATGCTGCTTTTGTAAATGTTGGTTATCCTAAAGATGGATTTTTACATTATCATGATCTAGGACCACAGGTACTTTCTTTAAATAAATTCATCAAAAAGGTAAGCACAGGTAAATTTAAAGAATTCACTTTAAAAAATTTCAAATTTATCGATGATATCGATAAAGATGGAAGTATTAATGATGTACTAAAATCAGGTCAAAATTTATTAGTACAAATTGTAAAAGAACCAATTTCTACCAAAGGTCCTAGAATTAGCTCTGAGCTTTCTATAGCTGGTAGATATTTGGTATTAGTTCCTTTTTCAAACAGAGTATCGGTTTCACAAAAAATAATCGATAATAAAGAAAAAGAACGTTTAAAAAAGTTAGCAAAAAGTATAAAGCCGAAAGGTTTCGGACTTATTTTGCGTACTGTTGCTGAAGGAAAAAAAGTAGCAGAACTTGATAAAGATTTACAAAACTCACTAGATAGATGGAAAACATTGTGCAAAAGAATTGCCAATACAAATACGCCATCTAAAGTTTTAAGTGAGTTAGACAGGGCATCTTCTATTTTAAGAGATGTAATGAATGATTCTTTTACAAGCATAGTAACAAACGATGAAAGTTTAAAAATTGAAATCAAGGAGTATTTACAAAACATATACCCCGAGAAAGAAAATATTGTTAGACTTCACAAATCCTCAGTTCCAATTTTTGAAAGATATGGAATAGAAAGACAAATTAAAACATCGTTTGGTAAAACAGTATCAATGAGTAAAGGTGCTTATTTAGTTATAGAGCATACTGAGGCACTACATGTTATTGATGTTAATAGTGGTAATAGATCTAATAAAGCTAAAAACCAAGAAGAGACAGCATTAGAAGTAAATTTAATAGCAGCTACAGAAATAGCTCGTCAATTACAACTTCGTGATATGGGTGGGATTATTGTAGTTGACTTTATAGATATGAAGTCTGCTGAAAATAGACAAAAACTGTATCAGCATCTTAGAGATGCAATGGCTTTAGATAGAACTAAACATAAAATTTTACCTCCAAGTAAATTTGGTTTAGTACAAATTACAAGACAAAGAGTTAGACCTGAACTCGAAATAAAAACAAGTGAGCCAAACCCTAATAAAAATGGAGAAGTAGAAGCTCCTATTGTTTTAATAGATAAAATAGAATCTGAATTAGATAAAATAGTAAATAGTAGCACAGTTTATAAAGATATTGTACTGAATGTACATCCTTTTATAGCGGCTTACTTAACTAAAAATATGAATTCAATTCGTTTTAAATGGTTCATGCGATACAAAAAGTGGATTAAAATTACACCTAGAGATGCTTACTTTTACTTACAGTACCATTTCTCTTATAAAAAGAAAAATAAGTAAAAGGCATTTTCTTATTATGAAATTGAATCCTGTTTTGATATTAATTCAAAGCAGGATTTTTTTAAAACCAAAATCCAAGATTAAATAACCAAAATCGATCATTATGATCAGGAGACCAAGAGTATTTTAATTCTATAGGTCCTAAAATGGTTTCTATTCCATAACCTAATGCATATCCAGATTTTGTGTCTCTTAATAATTCTCCTCTTCTTAATATATTTTTTCCAAGCCTTGCGTAATTAGCTAAGAAAGTAACATGATGTTTTTTAACTAATTGATATCTCATGTTAAATTCAGATTTTAAAAAAGATTGATCTGTTAAAGAAGAAATTTCATATCCGTAAAATGGAATAAAATTATTTATATAATTTTTGTTGTACCCTCCTAAACGATAATCTAGAATTTCAGAATCTTCTTCACCTAAAGTAAAACCAGCTTGTAATATGCTTTGAAAAGTAAAATTTCTCCAAAAAGTAGTAGCAAACCCAAATTTACCATCAACTTGTGAATATTGGTTATATTTAATACTACCATTAGCAAATTCGTTAATTTTATCATTTCTATTAGACCACATAAACCATCTAAAATTGGCATCTATTAAAAAACCTTTAGTAGGAAAAGCACTTTTATTATAAGTGTCTATGTGTAAGAAAGCAAAAGAATTTAAATAAGTACTATCATCAAAAATAGTTTCTTCACTATTCGTTAAAAAAGTATCAGAAGAGATTTTTAAATCTTTAACTTCTAAACCTAAACCAAATGCAGTTCTTTTATTAAAAGTTGTTTGAGCAAAAAACCTATTTGTAAAATCACGATAACCTACATTAATTTTATTTAAATTATTCTCATTAAACAAAACATCCGTTCTAAAAGAATTATGTTTAGAAGATATCCCATAACTTAATAGGTAGCCATTATCAATAAAATATTGAAGATCATAACGAATTTTATCACCAACTACGATATCTAAAGATAACTCATCATTAGGTAAAAGTAATTTTTTATGATTGTAATTTAATAAAACACCAGATTTGTACAATAAATCATAGTGCAAGCCTAAACCCAAAAAGGTTTTAATTTCATTTTCCTTAACGGTAAGTTCCAGTTTTTTTCCAGTAAATGATTTTTCTAGACTGTAATCAACTCGCTGAAAGTTTTTCGTTGCACTTAAAGCATTTATTTTTTTAGAAATGTCTTTGTAAGAAATAGAATCACCCTCTTTAAGTCTAAGTTTACCTAAAATATAATCTTGAGTGTAGTTTTTATTCCCTTTCAAAATAATTCTATCGATTAAAAAACATTTTTCAGTATTATTAATTTTAATTCTTTTTTTTCGTTTTTTCTGTTTTCTTGCTATTTCATTAAAAACTTTTTTATAAGGTTTTGTAGCTTTAATACCTAAGTCTATTATTGCTTCTTTGGCATCGAAAGAGACCACTGTATAGTCGTTTACATTAGGATGAATGTGTATGTCTAGTTTTTTAATTTGTTCATCTGACTTTTTATACATTTGGAAATTAACAATTTGACTTAATAAAGAAGCTATAGAAGTTAATTCATCTCTTTTTAATAAAGTACCTTGAACATTTACGCCAATAATAATATCAACGCCTTTTTCTTTCATTCTATCTGCGGGGAAATTATTTGCCACACCGCCATCAATAATTAATCTACCCTCAACTTCAACAGGATTTAATAGAGAAGGAAATGAAGCACTGGCACGTAAAGCAAGAGGTAAAGAACCTTTTTCTAAAAGAATTTCTTTACCTGTTTCTATATCTGTACCAATACAAAAGAAAGGGATAGGGAGTTTAGAAAAATCGTTTACGGTATCTACAGAAGATAATAGTTCTGTTAAAAAGTTAAGTACATTTTGTCCTTTAGATAAACCTAGAGGCAAACCAATGCTACCTTTTTTAATAGGTAAAGTTACAGCTGTTTTACCTAGATATGCCTTTTCAAAATAAGGCTGTTCTTCTCTAGGAACATTGTCTTGTATTATTGTTGGAAAATTCATTCCTTTTACAATAGATTCTATTTGATTTGCAGAATACCCAGAAGCATACATTGCACCAATGATAGCTCCCATACTGGTACCTCCTATATAATCTATTTGTAATCCAGCTTTTTCAATTTCTTTTAAAACACCTATATGAGCAAATCCTTTAGCTCCACCACCACTTAAAACGAGTCCGATTTTAGGCTGTTCTTGACTAAGAAGATTAAAAGGTAATATGAGTAGTAATAGTAGTAGTTTCTTCATTTTTAATCTTATTTCATAATTGTTTTTTTTGATTAAAATAGCGGTGTATTTTCATAGCTCTTGCATTTCCAACCGCTTCTTTTAATTCGTCTAAAGTAGCATTTTTTACACGTTTAGCTGATTTAAATTTTTGTAATAGATTTGTAATAGTCTGTTTACCTATATCCGGAATTTGTTCTAATTCAGATTGAATAGCACTTTTACTTCTTTTATTTCGATGAAAAGTAATTCCGAAGCGATGTGCTTCATTTCGCAGAAATTGAATTATTTTTAAACTTTCAGATTTTTTATCTAAATATAAAGGAACAGTATCTCCTGGATAATAAATTTCTTCTAAACGTTTCGCAATTCCTATAATGGCTATTTTTCCTCTTAAACCAAGAATATCTAAGCTTTTTAATGCAGATGAAAGTTGGCCTTTTCCTCCATCTATTACAATTAACTGAGGTAACGGTTTATTTTCTTCTAATAACCTCTTATATCGTCTAAAAACGACTTCTTCCATAGAAGCAAAATCATCAGGCCCTTCAACTGTTTTAATATTAAAATGGCGATATTCCTTTTTGCTTGGTTTTCCATCTTTAAAAACAACACAAGCAGCTACAGGATGTGTTCCTTGAATGTTTGAGTTGTCAAAACATTCTATATGCCTTGGTTCTTCATGCAAACGTAAATCTTTTTGCATTTGCCCCATAATTCGTTTTACATGACGATCTGGATCTACAATTTTAATTTGTTTAAATTGTTCCTGTCTATAATATTTAGCATTTCTAATAGAAAGATCGATGATTCGTTTTTTATCTCCTAGTTTAGGAATAGTAACTTTAATTTTATCACCAAGATTTACTTTAAATGGTGTATAAACCTCTCTAGATAAAGAATTAAATCGTTGGCGAGTTTCAATGATAAAGAGTTCTAGAAGTTCTTTATCTGTTTCATCTAATTTCTTTTTAATTTCTGTGGTATAGGATTGAATGATTGCACCATTCATTATCTTAAAGAAATTAACATAACCATGAGTTTCATCAGAAATAACAGAAAAAACATCTACATTATTTATACTCGGATTTATAATGGTAGATTTAGATTGATAATTTTGTAGAGAATCTAACTTCTCTTTTATTTTTTGAGCTTCCTCAAACTTCATTTCAGAAGCAAAATTCATCATCATCTTTTCTAAACTAGCCAAGCTATCTTTAAAGTTTCCTTTAATAATATTTCGTATCGATTTTAGATTTTCTAAATAGGATTCTTCATCTTGATAATCTTCGCAAGGCCCTTTGCAATTTCCTAAATGATACTCTAAACAAACTTTGTATTTATGTGCTTTAATTTTAGCGTGACTAAGATCATAATTACAAGTTCGTAGAGGATACAAATCTTTAATTAAATCTAATAAAGTACTTACAGTTTTCACATTAGTGTATGGACCAAAGTATTCTGAGCCATCTTTAATAACTCGTCTTGTATAAAAAACTCTAGGAAAACGTTCTTTTTTTATACAAATCCAAGGATATGATTTGTCATCTTTTAATAAAATATTATATCGAGGTTTGTATTTTTTTATTAGATTATTTTCAAGCAGAAGAGCATCAGTTTCTGTATCTACAACAATATGTTCTATGCGAACTATTTTTCTAACCAAAATCTTCGTTTTTCCATTCTCATGATTTTTGGTAAAATAAGAGGAAACTCTTTTTTTTAAATTTTTGGCTTTACCAACATAAATGATAGTATCTTCTTTATCAAAATATTGATAAACACCAGGTGAATTAGGTAACGTTTTTAACTGAAGCTCTAAGTTTGTTGGCATATAACGAAAATACAATATTATTAAACTAGTTGGATATGAAAACGTACTTTTACCTACAAATTTAGAATTTAGTATGCATAATCCATTAACTTTTTATAAGGAAGAGAAAAATAAATTTACAGGAGAAGTACAAAAAATTAAAAAGCAGTTAACGTTAAATAGTGGTTTGCGATTGTTTGTGTTTGTAGTTGCTATTTTGAGTGTATATTTTATATTTCAAAAACCATTTGTATTAACTTTGGGTGTTACATTAGTAGTTGCTGTAATTTCTTTTGTTTTTTTGATAGTAAAGCATACTAATTTACAACATAAAAGTGATTTGTTAAATGCTAAAATACAAATTAACAATATAGAGATTAATGCTTTAAATAGGCAGTATGAAGATTTAGATACAGGAGAAGAGTTTAAAGATCCAGATCATTTTTATAGTAATGATATTGATCTATTTGGGAGAGGTTCTTTTTTTCAATATATAAATAGAACAACTACAGATGATGGAAAAATAGCATTAGCAAAACTGTTAACAAGTAACGGTTTTTTAAAAATTGATGAAAAGCAAAAGGCATTAAAAGAACTTTCTGGTAAAATTAAATGGAGACAAAATTTTTCTGCTTTATCTAAAGTGTTTACAAACAAAATAAATACAAATATTTTACTGAATTGGGTTTTAACTTATACATCAAAATTACCCTCTTTTTTAAATTTTTTGAGTAAAACATTTTCAATAACTTCTTTAGTTTTAATAGGGTTAGTAATAATGAAGATGATTTCTTTTTCAGTATTATTATTATGGTTTTTTGTAGGTTTAACAATTACTGGTGTTTATTTTAAACCAATTCAAAAGTTATATACAAATGCAGGGAATGCGAAAGAAATTTTTAAACAATATTATGTGTTGTTAGCCTGTATTGAAGAAGTCTCATTTTCTTCAATACTTTTACAAGAAAAACAAGAAGAAATAACATCAGAAAATAAAAAAGCTTCTATTATTTTTAAAGAGTTTTCTAAGATTTTAGATGCTTTTGATCAGCGTAATAATATCTTTTTTGCCATTTTTGGGAATGGATTGTTTTTATGGGATGTTCAAAATGGAATTAAAACAGAAAATTGGATTCATAAATATAATAATACGGTTGAGAAATGGTTTAAAGCGGTTTGTTTTTTTGATATACAAAATTCATTAGCCAACTTTGTGTATAATCACCCAAATTATATATTCCCAGAATTATCTGAAGAAAAAAATGTGGTATTTTCAGAGTCACTTGGACATCCATTGTTAGATCCTAAAAAGAGAGTAGATAATAATTTCCAAATTCTAAATGAAGAGTTTTTTATTGTAACAGGTGCGAATATGGCTGGTAAAAGTACTTTTTTAAGAACAGTGGCTTTAAGTATTGTAATGGGGAATTGTGGACTGCCAGTTTGCGCCTCATCATTTAAATACAAACCAATAAAACTAATTACGAGTATGCGAACTTCCGATTCATTAAATGATGATGAATCGTATTTCTATTCAGAATTAAAACGATTAAAATTTATTGTTGAAGCTACAAAAACAGAAAATTACTTTATCATTTTAGATGAAATTTTAAAAGGAACAAATAGCAAGGATAAAGCAATAGGGTCTAAGAAATTTGTGGTGAAGTTAAATGCCTCAAAATCTACAGGAATTATAGCTACACATGATGTAAGTTTATGTGAATTATCAGAAGAATATAAGACGATACAAAATCATTATTTTGATGCAGAAATTGTAGATAACGAACTTTTTTTCGATTATAAAATGAAAAATGGAGTTTGTAAAAATATGAACGCTTCTTTTTTATTACAGAAAATGGAAATTATATAGTTAAATTTTTCAATGGGTTAAAATTCATTGTTTAGCTTTGTATTACAGTTTTTAATTTTTACAAATTATATATTATAATAAATATGATCAATATATTTAAAATAGTAAGTTTTTTAGAGGGAGTATCTTATATTTTATTACTTTTTATTGCAACCCCAATCAAATACTTATATGATAATCCTACTTATGTAAAATGGTTAGGTATGCCACATGGAATTTTATTTGTATTATATATAGCATTAGCAGTTTTGCTAAAAATAGAGCTAAAATGGGATGTTAAAACATTTAGTATTGTGTGTTTACTTTCTTTAATTCCTTTTGGTACTTTTTTTGTCAGGAAGTATTTGAAAGAGTAAGTTTTTTATATAAATTCAAAAGAATAAAACCTATTAAAAAACAGATGGAGGGTTTAATTTTAAATCCTCCATCTGTAAGTAAAATTATTTATTAGAATAAACTAATTCCAAATAGAAATCTATTTTCTTTAACACCATTAAAATTAGATTGTACAAAATCTACACGTAAAAAACGCCATTTTCCCCAACCTATATTATCTAAACCAACTGAGAATTCAGAGTATGGTTTTCTTCCTCCAGAAAAATAACCTTTAGCTCCGATAACGGTATGAAAATTCAACTTATTTAAAAGAGGTATTTTTCCTAATAAAAAACCTTTAAAGTTATGTTGCGTATGAATTTCAGCATATTTGTCATTTGTACTAAAATTATAATATGGCATTAAAGAAAAACTACTTAAACGATTTTTTGGTGCTAAGAAAATCTCATTAGCTAAAGGATGGTAGAAATCCATAAAAGGAATATTTTTTTGTTTTAAAAATAAACCAGCTCTCGTAGTATAATCAAACTCACCTATGTTACCTAAAAATAAAACTTGTTCCGCTTTAGAAAAGATAAAATCGGAATGAAATTGATTGTTTTCAGCACCAAATGTTTTTCTATATCCTAGTGTTAATGTTGGGTATTTTCTATTTCTTACAGTATATCTAGCATCAGGATAACTAACGTATTTACTCCCAAAATTGATGGTAGTTGCTATTTGAGTTTTAAAAATACCATGTCTGTTAAAAGAAGGAGTTGTTATAGTTGAATTAATTGGATTATTTGTTTCATATACAGCGTCTTTATTAAATAATGAGTAATCAGTGGTATTACTTAAAGGTTTTCTGTTTGCATACTCAAAACTAGAACTAAATTTAAGACCTGAATTAATTTCTCTTGAAAAGGAAATGTTAGCAAATGATTTTTCGAAATATTTAGCATGATTTTCTTTTCCTAATAAAGAGAATAAGGAATTGTAAAAGTTGCTAATAGGATTACGCTCATCAAATTGAGTTACCTTTATTCCTCCAGAAACAGATAATATAGGTTTGTCTATATTGTTCCAACGTTTATTGAAAAATAAAGTAGGTCTTAATCTTTTATCTGAAAAGCCATAATTAAGACCACCACCAACAGTCCAACGATTTCCTTTATCGTTCACTCTTTTGTGATAATAAAGATTACTACCTACGCTGTA
>CAKZVD010000009.1 GCA_937922085.1 uncultured Tenacibaculum sp.
AAATGAATATTTAGAACATCATAGGAAATCCAGTAATGATAGTGATAATTTCATATTAGAGTGATCACATTTGATTTCGAACTGCTGACTTTAGTCAGATTTTATAACCTATGGACTTCTAGTCCATAGTGGTTAAGTTTAATAAGTAAATGTGGTAGTTGTTGAATCTTTAAAAATGAGACTTAGATAATTAAAAAGAATTGTAATGTATATTATAATAGATGGCTTTGCTTAATTAAAAAACAGATAAATTGAAAAAAATAATTCTATTTTTATTAATCGTTTTACAGCTGTTAAGTTGTAGTAACGGAGTTGATTACGTAAAACAAAAAGATAAAGAAAACCATCTAATTGATTTTGGAATATTTAGCATAATTACACCAATAGACTTTAAGTATGAAAAAATAAACGGAGTTGATTCTTATGTTGGTAAAATCAGGAATAAAAAATCTATTATCTTCTTTGATTATGGTAGGTATTCACCTAAACCACCTATGGATAAAGAACAATTCATTGATGATAAGGGGAGATATTTAGATTATGAAAGTTCTCAGATGTTTTTTAATTTAATAAACTTAAAGCCATATAAAAATTGTGAATATTATTACACATTTGATTTTGAAGAAAAGAAATATAAAATTCCCTTTTGTACTCCTCAAGAGAATTTAGACAATTTTAAATATTATGATATTAAAATAGACACCATTAATAACTATAAAAGAACTCTTTCAATTTGGAAAAATGAAAGTATAGAAAAGTTTTCAAGTGTGAATTTAGTTCCAATTCATTCTGATTTGAATAATAACGAACTTTGGATTGGAATAAAAACAGATAAAAAAATGAAAAATAAGAGAGATTTTGAAAAGTGTTGAATTAAAAAATAATTAGGTTACAACGTTGTATAGAGTTAATAACAAATAACCCTATTTATGAAAAGCCTCATAGTTTTTTTATTCGATTTATATCTGTTAGTTAACAACTAATTTTATATAAAATGTAGCTAGTAGTCGTATTTTTTATGCGCATCTAATCTAATAAAGATGAATAGTAGCAAGGTAAACCCCCATAAAGAAGAACCTCCATAACTAAAAAATGGAAGAGGTATTCCTATAGTTGGTAATAAACCAATGACCATTCCAATATTAACAACTACATGAAAGAATAAAATAGAAACTAAACCATATCCGTAAATTCGTGAAAATTTATTAGTTTGCTTTTCTGACAAATAAATAATACGATATAATAGTACCATAAATAAAATAATAACTAAAGAGCTTCCCATAAACCCCCATTCTTCACTAACAGTACTGAAAATATAATCGGTATCTTGTTCTGGTACAAAGTTTCCTTGAGTTCTATCCCCCTGTAAAAACCCCTTACCTAAAAAACCACCTGACTTTATGGTTTGTTCAGATTGATAAGTATTGTAACCAATACCACTATTATCTTCTATTTTACCTACTAAAACATCAAATCTATCTTTTTGATGCTGTTTCAAAATGTTAGTATATGCATATCCAACTCCCGCAATAAATAAGATTAAAGCCACATATGTAGCTAAAACAATAGGCCAATTGAATCGAATAAATTGTTTGTTTTTATAAGATATATATAGAATTATTATTGTAATTAATACTAAAGAAGAAACAAGAACCCATGTAGTTCCGAAGTAAACAGTGAGTAAAAATAAAACAATAGTAGTAACTCCAAGTGTAAAATATCTTAAAGTAAGACCTTCTCTGTTTAGAACAAAGAAAAATGAAAAATAGATTAAAACTGATCCCATGTCGGGCTGTAAAGCAATGAAAAATCCTGGAAGAAATATGATTACAAATGCTTTTATTTGATTTTTTATAAGTTTTAAGTTGTATTGTCTGTCACTCATTAGTTTAGCTAAAGCAAGTGCTGTAAATGCTTTCGCAAACTCAGAGGGCTGTAATCCTATTCCCCCAAAGTTATACCAAGACGTAGCTCCATTAATTTTTTTTCCAAAAACTAGAACACCAGCAAGAAGTAATATAGAGAATAGATATAATAAACTGGAAAATTGTTCGTAAAATTTTGAGTTTAAGAATAAAATTAAAATGATTAAAGGTATGGTTAGTATAATAAATATAAGTTGTTTGCCATACCGAGTAGAAAAATTCAAAATACTACCATCTGAATTGGTAGAAGAGGCAGCATAAATATTGATCCAACCAAAAATTACTAAAGAAAAAAAAAGTAAAACTAAAAACCAATCAATATTGGCAAATATATTATTCTGTTGTCGGCGCAATACTATCTTTTTTAAGAATTAATTTATCATATTCATTTTGAAGACTCAAATTAATCATTCTTTCTTCAATATTTTTTCTTGAAATTGCGTTTGTCAAATATTTTTCAATCATCAAACTAGTTATAGGAGCCGCTATAGTAGATCCGTATCCGCCATTTTCTACAAAAACGGCCATCGCTATTTTAGGGTTGTCTTTTGGAGCAAAGGCTATTAATATAGAATGATCTTTCAATTGAATTTTTTCACCATTAATTCTAGTAAAATTTTCAACAGTTCCTGTTTTACCACAAATATCTATTCCTTTTATTTGGCTATACTTACCAGTTCCTGTTTTAAAAACTTCATGCATAGCTTCTATTACTTCTGGAAAATGTTTAGCTTCAATACTTGTGTTTCTCTTTGTAATAAACTTCTCGTTATTAATGGTTTGATTGTCTATTTTCTTTACTATATGTGGTGTGTAATAAAAACCTTTGTTAGCAATGGCAGCAGTAGCGTTTGCAAGTTGTATCGGTGTTGTTAATATTTCTCCTTGACCAATGGCATTAGAAATGTTAGTGGTAGCTCTCCACCCAAAATTATATCGATCATCATAAAATTTTGTATTAGGAACTAATCCTTTTTGACCTACTGGCAAATCGTAACCTAAAAAATTACCTAAACCAAAACTCTTAACTTGATTACTCCAATTTTCAAATCCAATTTTGGTGTTATTAGGTTTGTTAATTATTTTCCTATAAGTTTCAGAAAAGTAACTATTACATGATTTTGCAATGGCAGTTTTTAACTTTATTGGTCTTCCATAAATACCACAGTGACATTTCATGAATTCATGTTTTCTTTTACCATATTGATATCCTCCATAGCAATATACAGAGGTGTTTTTATCAATAACACCCTCTTGTAAACCAATTAATCCGTTAATTATTTTAAAGGGAGATCCAGGTGAATATGCACCTTGTAATCCTCTATCATAAGTTGGGTTGTTAATAGAGTCTCCAAAAAGTTTAACCGAATTAGCAGATCGTTTTCTACCAACCATTAAATTTGGATCATAGCTAGGAGCTGTTACTAATGCTAGTATTTCCCCTGAAGAGGGTTCTATAGCTACAATTCCACCTCTTTTTCCTGTCATTAATAATTCACCATATTTTTGTAAATCACTATCAATTGTTAACATTAAATCTTTTCCAGAAACAGCCAGTGTATCAAATTTACCATCTTTATAAGTGCCTGTAATTCTATTTAAATTATCTCTTTTAAAGTGTTTTCTACCTTTTACGCCTCTTAAATCTTTCTCATAATATTTTTCAACTCCCCATCTACCTATTAAATCTCGATTACTATAGTAGTGACTTTTTTTGGCTTCACGTTCGTTAACTTCTCCTAAATATCCTAAAATATTTGCAGAGGATTTCATAGGGTAATTCCGAATAATTTTTTTTTGAATAAAAAAACCATCAAATTTATGTAGTTTTTCTTGAAGATAAGCAAAATCTTCTTTTGCAACCTGTTTAATAAATACATCAGGAAGCCATGGAGGGTATTTTTTAGGGTTTTTAAATTTTCTGATTTTGGTTAGAAACTTTTCTTTTGATATTTTTAAAAGAGAACAAAATTCTAATGTATCTAATGTTTTTACCTCTTTAGGTACAATCATTACATCATAAGATATTTGGTTGGCAACAACTAATTTGTTATTTCGGTCATATATATAGCCTCTTTCTGGGTAGTCATATTCAATTTTTACAGTGGCACTATTTATGGGGTTTTTATTTCCTCCGATAATAACTTGCAAGTAAAATAATCGTCCTACATAAATAAGACCAACTAACGTTACTAAAAAAACTAATAAAAAGTTGCGTTTCAAGATTCTTGTTTTCTACTTAAAATAAAATTCCCTAAAAAATATAAAATTAGTGTGAATATTCCTGATAGGAACATTCTTGTTATTACATCAAAAAAATTATGAAAGCTAAAGTTAACTAATGAGAATAAAATAAAATGATGTATAAACGTTAAAATTACAGTAAAATTGAAAACTTTACCGAAGGATTCTTGTTTCAGTTTAAAAAATTCAAAATCCACTTCTGTTTTTTGAAAAACGATTCTAAAAACATAAGGGCGAATAAAAGCAATAAAAGTAGTAGCAAAAGCATGAGTACCTCCAGAGTTAGAGAAGGAATCTATGCATAAACCTAACAAAAAAGCTAAGGTTAATATAGGAAATCTGTTTTTTTTAAAAGGGAATAAAAAAATGAAAGCGATATATATGTACGGGTTAACATAGCCAAGGAAACGAATATTATTTAATATTAAAACTTGCAGAAGTATTAAACTAAAAAATATAAATGATAAATAAAAAGGTTTCCTGTTCATTTATTTTTTTTCTAAATTTTGTATTTCTTTCTTATGAAAACTTTTAATAATATAGATGTTTCCAAGATTACTCATATCGTTAAATAATTTAATATCAATAGTATTAGAATTATTTTTTGAAATTACTGTGCCAACAGGTATTCCTTCAGGAAAAATAGCAGATCGACCACCAGTTATTATCGTATCTCCAATACTGAAAGAAGCTTGTCTAGGAATGTCTATCAGTTGTACAGTATTATAATCGATTGCATTCCAAGTTAACGTTCCAAAATGAAAACTATTTTTAAAACGAGCATTTATTTTACTATTTCTATTTAAAATAGATTGCACTCTAGCATATTTACTAGATGAATTGTCGGTAATTCCAATAATTCCTTTATGATTTACAACTGCCATTTCTGATGTAACCGCATGCTTATTACCTCTATTTATTGTTAAATAATTATAAGGTTTATGAAATTCATTTTTAAATATTTTACCAGAAATATAAGTATATTGTTGATCGTAGTTTAAACTATCTGTTTTCGTGTTTTCAATAATAGTATCTGTTAGATTTCTAAAAGCACTAATTTTATTACGAAGCAATAAATTTTCTTCTATTAAAGCTTTATTTTGATCCTTTAAATTTAAATAGTTATCAAAATCACTCATTTTTTCATAGATACCACCAGTAAAAGAATTTGTAGAACTAATAAATTTACTCCTATGAAAACTATGATTATTAATAGTTAAACCTAAAGAAATTGATAATAAAAAAAGTAAATACAGACCATATTTATATTTCTGAAAAAAATAAATTAGCTGTTGCATATATATGTAGACTTAATTAACCAATACAGTTTTGTATCTGTTTAGGTTTTTAAGAGCAATACCAGTTCCTCTTACAACAGCTCTTAAAGGATCTTCTGCAACATAAACAGGTAAATCTGTTTTACGAGACAACCTTTTGTCTAAACCTCTAAGCATAGAACCACCACCGGCTAAATAAATACCAGTATTGTATATATCCGCAGCTAATTCAGGAGGAGTCTTAGATAATGTTTCCATAACAGCATCTTCGATTCTTAAGATAGATTTATCTAAAGCTTTTGCTATTTCTCTATATGAAACTTGTACTTGTTTAGGTTTACCACTCAATAAATCTCTTCCTTGAACCATCATATCTTCAGGAGCATCGTCTAAATCTTCTGTTGCTGCACCTATTTGTATTTTCATTTTTTCTGCAGTAGTTTCACCTACGTATAAGTTATGCTGTGTTCGCATATAATACATAATGTCACTAGTAAACAAATCTCCAGCAACTTTTACTGATTGATCGCATACGATACCAGCAAGTGCTATAACTGCTATTTCTGTAGTTCCACCACCTATATCTATAATCCTGTTACCTTTTGGTTCCATAATATCTACACCTACACCAATGGCAGCTGCCATTGGTTCGTAGATGAGATAAATTTCTTTTGCATTCATGTGACTTGCAGAGTCTTTTACAGCTCTTTTTTCTACTTCTGTTATACCAGAAGGGATACAAATCACCATTCGTAAAGAAGGTGGAAATATTTTTTTTCTAATTGCAGGAATTTGCTTTACAAATTCTTTGATCATTTCTTCAGAAGCATGAAAATCTGCAATTACACCATCTTTTAATGGGCGAATTGTTTTTATGTTCTCGTGGGTTTTTCCTTGCATCTTACTAGCTTCTTCGCCAATAGCAATTATTTTCCCAGTCATTATGTTTTTAGCAACAATGGATGGACTATCTATTACTACCTTACCGTCATGAATTATTAAGGTATTTGCAGTTCCTAAATCGATTGCAATATCCTCCGTCATAAAATCAAAAAATCCCATAAAATGTCTTTAATAAAGTAATAATAAATGTTCCCTCACAAATCTAAAAAAAAAAATGGAAGAATCACCGTCTTATTCATTAATGTTTAAAGTGTCTTGTTCCTGTAAATACCATTGCAATATTATTATCATTACAATAATTGATGCTTAATTCATCTTTTATAGAGCCACCTGGTTGTATAACCTTTTTTATTCCAGCATTATCTGCAATTTCTACACAGTCTGGAAAAGGGAAAAAAGCATCACTAGCCATTACCGCTCCATTTAAATCAAAATTAAATTTTTTTGCTTTATCAATTGCTTGACATAAAGCATCAACTCTACTTGTTTGCCCAGTACCACTAGCTAATAGTTGTTTGTTTTTTGCTAAAACAATTGTATTAGATTTAGTGTGTTTGCAAATTTTAGAAGCAAAAAGTAAATCATCAATCTCTTCTTGATTTGGTTTTAAAGATGTTGGATAGGATAAAACTTCAACACTATCAGTTTTATTGTCTTTATCTTGAATTAAAACTCCATTTAAAGCAGTTCTAACTGATTGTTGAGGAAGTTCTACTTCTTTTTGTACTAATATAACTCTATTTTTCTTTCCTTTTAGAACTTCTAAGGCATCATTGTCATAACTTGGAGCAATAACAACTTCACAAAATAATTTATGAATCTCCTGAGCTGTTTCTTTATCTATACTTACGTTTGTAATTAAAATTCCTCCAAAAGCAGAAACAGGGTCTCCTGCTAATGCATCAACATATGCTTTGTATACTGTTTCTCTCTGTGCAAAACCACAAGCATTATTATGCTTTAAAATAGCAAAAGTAGGAGCTTCTCCTTTAAATTCATTAATTAAATTAACAGCAGCGTCTACATCTAATAGATTGTTGTAACTTAATTCTTTACCATGTAATTTATCAAATATACCATCTAAATCACCAAAGAAATATCCTTTTTGATGTGGGTTTTCACCATATCTAAGTGTTTTTGAATTGGTTTCACTTGCTTTATAAACTATTTCATTCTGTTCATTATTGAAATAATTAAATATAGCCGTGTCGTAATGAGATGAAATATTAAATGCTTTAGAAGCAAACTTTTTTCTGTCAGCAAAATTAGTATCACCATTGTTTTCAGAAAGAATATTTAAAAACTCTGTATACTGATCCATTGAAGAAACAATAAAAGTATCTTTAAAATTTTTAGCAGCTGCTCTTATTAATGAAATTCCCCCAATATCTATTTTCTCAATAATATCTTGTTCAGGAGCTCCAGAAGCTACAGTTTTTTCAAAGGGGTATAAATCAACGATAACTAAATCTATTTGAGGAATGTTGTATTCTTCAAGTTGAGCAACATCATTTTCGTTTTCTTGGCGATTTAAAATACCTCCAAATACTTTAGGGTGTAATGTTTTTACTCTTCCTCCTAATATTGAAGGGTAATCTGTAACAGATTCAACAGGGATTACGCTTATGCCTAAATCTTGTATAAATTTTTCAGTTCCTCCAGTAGAATAGATTGTAATACCTAATTGATCCAGTTTTTTTACTATTGGTTCTAAACCATCTTTGTGAAAAACTGAAATAAGTGCAGATTTAATTTTTTTTGTATTGCTCATTGTGTTGTGTTGTCATTGAGCGCGCAAATTTACTAAATGTTAAAATCTAGTGCAAAAATTAAAGGAAATATAAGTTGTAAAAAAACCGAAAAAACTTGTTAACAACTTAACAATTTTTTCGGTTTAAATTTTTTGTAATGACTCTTTTATTCTGCGTTTTCAAGAAAATCGCGAACCCAGGAAGCTATTTTTTCCAAGAAAGTCAACTTGTTAGCTTGAGGTCTTTTGCCTAAGCCTTCATAATTAGGGATTTGCCTATTCATCTTTAGGGGATTTTAGGTTACAGTAAAAATTGTTGATAACTTTTACAAATCTAATTAAAAAAACTTAATAACCAAGGGTTTGCGTGTTTTTTTACATAAAACTTGATATTTCTTTACATATGTATTCTAAAATTTCCTCATCTTGTTTTGTAAATGCATTTAAAGTGTGAGAGTCAATATCTATTTGACCTATATTTTCATTATTTACAAAAATTGGAATTACAATCTCAGATTTAACTTTCCAACCGCATGAAATATAGTTTTCTTGAGCATTAACATCTTGAACAACAAAATTTTCATTACTAACAGCTACTTGTCCGCAAATACCTTTCCCAAAAGGGATAATAGTGTGTTCTGTTGGTTCTCCAGCAAACTGAGCCAATTTTAATTCTTCTTTATCTCCATTTTTAAAATAAAAACCAACCCAATCATAATTAGCAATTTCTTCTTTTAAGTAATCACAAATTTGTTGTAATTTACTTTCAAGAGAAACAGTATTTGATATAATTAAATCAATTTTATTTTTAATATTATTTGTATTCATCTTTAGCGGTTAAATCATTTTTAAGTTATTAACTTCTTGTTGTGTTAATTCTTTCCATCTACCTCTAGGAAGGTTCTTTTTTGTTAAGCCAGCAAAAATTACTCTATCTAATTTTACAACGCTATAACCAAAGTTTTCAAAAATTTTACGAACAATTCTGTTTCTTCCTGAATGAATTTCTATTCCTACCTCAGTTTTCTTTTCACCTTCAACATAAGAAACAGCATCGATAAAAACTTTTCGTCCTTCTATAATTACATCACCTCTTAATTTATCTAAATCAGATAAAGATAATTTTTTATCTAAAGAAGCATGATATAGTTTTCTTACATTGTGTTTAGGATGAGTTAATTTCTTTGCTAATTCTCCATCATTTGTAAATAATAATAATCCGGTTGTATTTCTATCTAACCTTCCTACAGGATATATACGTTCCTTAGTCGCATTACTAATAAGATCCATTACAGTTTTTCTTCCACGATCATCTTCCATGGTTGTAATGTAGTTCTTAGGTTTGTTTAGTAATACATATCTTTTTTGTTCTATAGATATAGCAGTTCCATCAAAACGAACTTCATCACCCTCTTGTACCTTATATCCCATTTCAGTAACTAATTCTCCATTAACTGTTACGCTTCCGTGTTCAATATAGGTGTCAGCTTCTCTTCGTGAACAGATACCAGAATTAGCAATATATTTATTTAAACGAATACCAGAATTCTCTTCTTTATTGCTTGAAGTATTGGTGTTTGAGTTTTGCTTAGGTCTAGTATTGAATCTTTTTTTGTTGTGAGGATTGTTGTTTTTTCCAGTTTGTCGTCCTCTCGACGAGTTATTTTTATTCATTTTATGAAAATTTTAAAACGGGCGCAAATATAGTTTAAATATTTGAATTAAAGTGATTTATTTAACATGTTATAGATGTGTTTTTAATTGTAACTAGTTAATTATCCGAATTTATCCATAATTTCTTTTTTGCTATTTACTTGAAGTTTTTCATAAATATTTCTAGTATGTGTCTTAATTGTGTTTATTGATAGAAATAGTTCGTCAGCAATTGAAGCATAACTTTTTCCTTTAGCTAAGAAGTTTAAAATTTCATTTTCTCTTTCTGAAAGTTCATTTTGATGAGGTAGTTGAAAAGATTCAACTACCTTTCTAGCAATGTTACTACTCATAGGTGCTCCTCCAGAATATGCTTGTTCAAGTGCGTTAATTAATTCTTTAGGAGAAGTGTTTTTATTTAAATAACCAACTGCACCAACACAAAGTGCATCAAATATGTATTTTGAGTTTTCATGGACGGAAATAACTACTGGTAATACTTTAGGTATTTTCTTTTTTATTTTTTTAATAGTCTCAATACCATTTATGCCTTCTAATTGAATATCGACTAATAAAATTTCTGGTTTTTCTTTTTTTTGAATAAAAGAAAAAGCTTTTTCACCAGAAGTAAAAGCCCCAATGACAGTAAAATCATTTGAGGAATCAATAATATCCTTAAAAGCTTCTAAAATATTTTCATTATCCTCAATTATAATAACTTTTTTTTTAGCCATTTTTATTTTGTTTAAGGTTTCCAGCAAAAATTATTGATACTCCGTTTTTAGATTTAATAATTAATTTTTGATGTATAGTATTTGCTCTATGTTTCATGTTGTTAATACCGTTAATCCTTTTGATATTTTTTTGCGAAAATCCAATGCCATTATCTTTAAAAGAAATTATTATATTGTCTTTTTTAAGATTGAAATCTAAAAAAACTTTTGAAGCATTACTATGTTTTAACGTGTTTGTCATTGCCTCTTTAAAAATTAGCACAAGCTGTTTACTCCAATAAAAAGGTAATATAGTTTGTGAGTTCGCTAGGTTGTGAGATGAATAAAACGATATGTTGGTGTTTTCAAATAAGCTTTCTCCAAAATCATTGAGATATACTTGAAGTCTTAAAATATCGTCATTTTTGTGATCTAGTGACCAAACAAAATCTTTCATACCAATATAAAGATAATCTGCATCTTTTTTTATTTGAATTAACTTTTTCTCTTTTTTTATAGAATCCATTTTATAAATCGGATCTAAAAGTAGGCTTGAAGAAATAGAGATACTAGCAAGTTTGTTACCTAATTCATCATGAAAATCTCTTGCTACATTTTTTCTTACTTCCTTTAAAGCAATACTTAACTCTTCTTTTTCTTTAATTGTTTTCTTTAAATACGTGTTTTTTTGAATACTTTTCTTTAAAACTCTTACTAAAAGAGCGATAAAACCGCTAAATAAAAAGAATATTAAAATGATGTAAAACCAGGTTTGTTGGTACCAAGGAAGTCTTATGTTGAAATTAAATTTTTTAGAATATTTCCATGTACTAAGGTTGTCTTTGTATTTGAGTACAAGAGAATAATCTCCTTGTTTCATATTTTTAAAATCTAGTAGTTTATCAGTTGTTGTAATCCAATTTTGATTATTTAACTGATAAGCAATTTCTATAGATTTAGGGTTGATGAAGTTGATAGGATTGATGTTAAAAACACTATTGTTTTGTTCTATTAGAAGTTTTGTGTTGTTTTTGGGTTTAAATTGAGAAGCGTTATCAAATTTAAAAAGACCTTTGTTACCAGCTGCGTATATGTAATTATCTACTTCAAGTAATTTTTTAACGGTGGAAGATTTTTGACCAATACTTTTCTCAATATTGAAAAAAGTGTTTTTATGTAAAACATTTAATCCTTTTTGAGTGGCAACCCATAAGGAACCATGATGATCTATTAATAAATCATTTATATGATTACTATTAAGTCCGTTTGTTTTTGAATAATGAGCGCTATTGTTACCTGTTAATTTAAAAACACCAGCGTTGGTGCCAATATAAAAAGTGTCTTTGTGTATTGTTAAATCTGTAAAATACTTAGCATTTATTTTTTTTTCTTTTGACCAGTTTTTTGTTTTTCCTGTTTTAATGTTTAAGCAAAAAATTCCAAACCTTTCATATATAACAAAAATTTCATCATCTTTTATGATTGCATTTTTAATTTTAGAATAAGGGAATGTAGTAAAGCAGTTTTCTAAGATTTTAACTCCTTTATCGTAAATAACGAAATCTGTATTTTGAATTGAAATGGTTCGAGATTTATTTTTGAAAATAAATTTTTTAGTATAATTACTTTTAATTTCACTGTCGTTTAGAATAGTTGAATAATTTTTATTTACTTCTCCAGGCATTATAACAGTTAAGTTGTTTTTGGAGTTTCTATGTAGGGTTTCAGTGAAGAAAGGAACTCTTTTTGAGTTTATGTTATCATTAGAATCTATTTTATAAATAATATTAGGGGCAATTGTAAATATGTTTTGTTTAAAGTGAACGAGATCTCTTAAATCAGGATTGTAAAAAGAAGAAGAGCCAAGAAAACTGTTTTTAATATCTAAAATTTGAAAAACTCCTTGGCCATAAGTTGTAACCCATAAATTATTTTCCTTATCAAAAAGAAAATCAGAAACGGGACTTTTAATGTTTAATTCTTTGGAAATATTAGTTAAAACATCTTTTTGAAAATCGTAGTTAAATAAGCTTCTTAAGCCATCTTCTTTATTAATAAAAAGAAAATAAAGTTTGTTTTTAAAGATTTTAGTTTGATAGATTTTACCTTCTTTAAGATTTAACTGTTTTTCTATTAGGAGTTCTTTTTCATTGCAGATATATATTGTGTTGTGTGATGAGGCTATAAAATTATCTTTATAAGTAGAAAAAGAATGAATGGGGATTTTATTTAAGGAAGGATGTTCTAGTTTTTTTAAATTAAAATGATCTAAAATGTAAACCCCTTCAAATAAATAGTTGTCAGAAATATTTATTTCTGAATTAAAAACATAATATTTATTTTTTTCTTTTTCTTTAAAAATGTTCACCCCCCGAAGAATTTTTCCAGGAGTTTTCTTATTAGACTCTATAAAAAGCCTTTTTTTAATAGAGTCATATTTGAAATAGAAATTTACTATCTGTTTGTTTTTTAAATCATAAAACAATTGCTTGTTATTAGACCTGGCAAGTAAAATAGTGTCATTTATAGGGTGGATTTTATTAGCTTTAGTATAGGTGTCTTTTTTGATGTTAGCTTTTGAAATACTATCGTTTTTTAAAACATGTAAACCACCTCCCCAAGTAGTTATATAAAAAGAATTGTCTTTTTTGTTTTCAATAATATCTATAACATAATTAGATGTTAATCCTTTATTAGAGAAGTTTTTAAAATTGTTTCCATTAAATTTAGTTAAACCATCATCTGTACCTATCCAAATAAAACCTTTAGAGTCTCTAATAATTTGATAAGTTATATCATGAGGTAAGCCATCTTCAGTTGTATAGTGTTTGTATACGGTTTTCTGAGCTATGCTATTAAGACATAAAAAAGAGATTATAAAAGTGAAAAAATACGTTTTGATAACTGACTAAATTGAAATTGATTTATATAACAAATATCTATAAAATCAATTTAAAAAAATCACCTTTTATGGGTGAAGGGAAATAAGGGGATTAAAATTAATTTTGTAGAAAAGTTTTGCGACTTTAAAAATGGATGTTTTCATTGTTATTCGTTTATATATACAATGGTTTTTAAAGAATAGTTATTGAATAAAGAAAAGAAATATGGTTTGTCCAAATTGTAACTCAAAAATGATAAAGAGAAAGAGAAGAAGTTTTTTACAAAAAATCTTATTATTTAAACCTGTTTACAAATGTGGTGTTTGTAAAACGACTTTTAAAAAAAGTAAAATGGAAGTTGTTTATTAAAATAACTTGTTTTTGGTGATTGCTAGTATTCCTATAAATTAATTTTTTTTGAATTCTTGAATTTGTTTTCAATGTATATAGATGTTTAAATAACTTGATTATTTACATTGAAAATTAATTAAATGAACTTTTAATAGTTTTTTAATTAGTTGAAAAAGGGAATAGAAATTTAAAAGCCGTTTGAAATTTATTTTAAGCGGTTTTTATTAAAAAAAAATGGAACAACTAAGGTTGAACAATTAATGGAGACTTTATTTTGGGGATTATAAAGTTTTGTTGTTTAAAGACTCGAACATTTATTGGTCTCAAAAATAGTTAAAACTATGCACTTTAGTGCATCTCGCTTTAGCTTCTAAAAAGATTTACCTTTGTTTAATGGGTAATCAACGAACCAATGGTCATACAGTTTCAAGATTAACAGTTCATCTAGTTTGG
>CAKZVD010000010.1 GCA_937922085.1 uncultured Tenacibaculum sp.
TAATGACTTAGATATTCTAAGCATTTTTCGTCTGATTTGAAGCGAGCACCAAACTCTACAATGCTTTGTCCTTTAAATAATTCCATAAAATCCAGTATTTTCAGTAATCTAATATATGAAATTATCTACTGACCTCTATAACTTTATTTTTTGAATATGTTAAAGAGCCATTAATCTTATTCATATATGAAATATATCCCTCATAATTCTCTTGTATTATTTCTGTATTTGTATTAACTAAACGAACTTTTTTCTCTCCTTTCAATAAGGCAGAAAAAATTAAAGCATCTACCTGCTTTTCTCCTTTAAAAGTTAAATCTTGAATAAATTGAGCATCGATATAACGAACAGTTAAACCATTAAAAAAAACACTTATTAAAATTCCTGAACCATATTTGGGATTTATATTAAAAACTTTAGTTGTAACACCACAAAGTTGTTTTTCTTTCTTTAATTTGAATACTTCTTTTAACCCGTATTCTTCTTTATTAAGTATATTTATTTCAATAGCTTTCAAGTTTCGTCTTTTTTATTTCAAATTACGTCGCTTAAATAAGAGGGGACCTATTTAATTTTTATCATTGTCTGTAAAATAAGAGAGAGAGAGAGATTCTTCTATAAAAAGACAAATTGATAGTGTATGTTTTTACAAACATAATATTTAACGAGTCTAAATAAAAATAATTGTTTATTAAAAAATAATTTAAATTCTTCTACCTTATATTTCATACATTTAATATTCAAAAAAGTTATGAGAAGATGAAAGTGTATGGAATAAGCGGACTAGGTGCAGATAAAAGAGTATTTAATTTTATTACTTTAAATTATCCATTTACTCCTATAGATTGGATTCTTCCATACAAAAATGAGTCTATAGAAGAGTATTCTAAAAGATTGAGTAGTATAATTGATACTGAAAATGATTTCTGTTTAATTGGGGTTAGTTTTGGAGGATTGATAGCTACAGAAATGAGTAAATTTTTAAAGCCTAAAATAACTATTCTTATTTCTTCTGCTCACACTAAGAATGAATTAAAATCAATTTTTAAATGGTTCGGAAAAACCAAAGTAATAAAGCTAATACCTACTTTTTTGTTTTACCCTCCTAAATTTATTGCCAGTTATTTATTCGGAGCAAAAAACAATAAATTACTGAATAAAATTTTAGATGACACCGATTTAAGTTTTGTTAAATGGGCTATTCATGAATTAATAAATTGGAAAAACACTACTCAATTAAAAAATGTTGTAAAAATAAATGGGACAAATGATAAGTTAATTCCTCCAAAAGGTACTACTAAAATGATATTGATTGATAAAGGTGAGCATTTCATGATTGTAGATAATGCAATAGAAATAAGCAATTTGATAAACACTGAGATAAAAAAAGTAACATTTTAATATAATTCATCTTTAAAAAATGATAACTTCATCGTTCTTTTAGGAAAACACTATATCTAGATTTAAGATGATTAAAAACAGAAATAAATGGATTGAAGAAGGATATTTTATTTTTGCTTATAAAGGACCTAATGAAATAAAAATTGAAAGATTATCAAAAACTATTGAAATAAATAAATCTTCATTCTATCATTTTTTTGCTACTAAAGAATTATTTAAAGAAGAGCTTCTTAATTACCATCTTAATTGTATGATTATTATGGGACAAAAATTTGAAGAAGCAACTAAACTAGAGGATCTAATTTCTATTTTTATAAAACATAAAACAGACCTACTTTTTAATAGACAACTTAGAATTCATAGACAAAAACCTATATTTCAAAAGTGTTTATTAAAAACAAATGAAATATCGAGCTCATCTATACTTAATGTATGGAAAAGTATTCTGGAATTAGAAAACAATTCTTATTTAGCTAGATTAGTATTAAGACTTAGTGTAGAAAATTTCTTTTTACAAATTACTGAAGAACATTTAAATCAAAAATGGTTAAATAATTATTTTACTCAATTAAAAGAAATGGTAAGTGCTTTTAAAAATAATATTACTCACTAAACGGCACCGTCTATAATAATATACTCATAGTTTCTATTTTTGATGCATCAATTTATTATTAAAACACATTGAATGTCTTTATATCAAAAAATTGCCACAATAGGAACTAAGTATATTAGTAAACATAAACTTTTTAAATATGGTTTTAACTTATCTCCTATGTACAAAAGAAGTACAGGTAAAATTATTGAAGTTTCTAACGATTTATTAAACGTAAAGGCTAAAATTCCTTTAAGCTGGCGAAATAAAAATTATGTGAACTCTATTTTTGGAGGAAGTATGTTTTCTGCTGTCGATCCAATTCCTATGGTACAACTAATTAATATAATTGGTAATGAATATGTTGTATGGGATAAATCTGCTGAAATCTATTTTAAAAGACCCGCTAAAGAAACTCTTTATGCTGATTTTTCTTATTCAATTCAGGAGTTAGAAGAAATAAAAGAACGCATTAAAAAAGAAAATGAAATAGAAATTCTGAAAACTACATATCTTACTAATAAAGACAAATCAATTACTTTTTGTGTTGTTAAAAAAACAATTTACATAGCCAATAAGTCATATTATAAAAATAAAAGAAAGTGAAATAGGTTTAACTATTCCTATAATTGAAGTTTTGAATTGTCTTATTTCATTAATTAAATTTTCTAATACTTTTTAGAAATGTTTTATGAAGGAATATTAAATAATGGACAAGGAACTCAAATAGGTTGGTTTATATGGTTTACATTTACTGGAGTTTTATTTATTTTTTTAGGTATTATTATAACATATAATGAGAAAAAATATTTAAAAATCCCCACTACTTTAAGCTATTTCTTTTTAAGTTCTCCATTATAGGTGCAATATTCTTCCTCTATCGGGTTTATGAGCATTATTCACACTCTAAATATTAATAATAAATAATTTTTAATCAATCCAATTTTTAAAGTCTTTTACACGCTCTCTACTCACAATAATTTCATGATCTTCATAAGAATGTAAAATCAATTTTAAACGAGAATTAGTATAAGATATAATATCTTTTATAGCATTTATGTGAACAATATATGTTCTGTTTACTCTAAAAAAGTATTCTGGGTTTAATTGTTCAAACCATTGCTCCAATGAATGATCAATTAAATAATTTCTGTTTTCATTTGTATGAATGTATGTTGCTTTATTTTCAGAATACAAACATTCAATATTATCAGTGTGAATGATCTTAATATGCTGTCCTATTTTTATAGTAAATCGTTTTTTGTACTTTCTATCAATAGGATTAATTAACAACTTTCTTATTTCATCTATATTTACTTCAATATTACTCTTTTCTGGTTGTTGTTCTTTGTATTTATCAACTGCTATTTTTAATTCATCTTCATCAATTGGTTTTAATAAATAATCAATAGAATTTAACTTAAATGCCTTTAAAGCATACTCATCATAAGCAGTTGTAAAAATAATAGCCGATTTTACAGGTATTTCTTCAAATATTTCAAATGATAAACCATCAGAAAGTTGAATATCTAAAAAAATCAAATCAGGATGTTCATTATTTTGAAACCAATTTAAAGATTCTTCTACAGAATGTAGCATTGTATGTACTTCTACATTTAAAACAGCCAACATTCTTTTTAACCGTCTTGCTGCTGGTTTTTCATCCTCTATAATAAGTACCTTCATTATTTTTATTCCTTTATATTTTTACTAATCCTTTTATATCATTTACTATTTAAAACCGAACTTCATCATTCCTCCTTTTATCCATTAATTCTCTTACTTTCTGTTTCTCCCAATTAGCCCCAAATAAAGAGTTTAATCCAAATAACTTAAAAGCTTGTAATACAATTGCAATTCCCCAAAAAAACCAAACGCCATAAGTACTATAATCGAAGATAGTATCGTATAATGACTCTCCATTATCTAAATTTCTCATTACTCTTCTTGATGAGATAAAAATATTAACTATTAAATAAACAGCTACATGCTTATAAAACTTTTTTAATTCTTCAACTCTCTTTTTTGCTTTTAAATAAATTTTTTCCTCACTATAATTGTTTGTTTCCTCCATAATTTATTTATTCAAATATTTATTACTCCTTTGTTTATCTTTTTCCATTAACTCTTTAATTTTTCGATCCTCCCAATCTTTAGATGTTATACTTGCATACCCAAAAACACCTAACCAGTGGAAAAATACCCCAATTCCCCAAAACAACCAAGTTGAATACACTCCAAACTCTGTAACTACATCCATAAAACTTTCATTTCCATCATGCATCATTCCAAAAATTACAATAGCACTAATAAAAATGTTTACTAAAATATAAACGACAAAGTGTGAATAAAATCCTTTTATATCTTTAACCTTTTTTTTCGCTTTTAAATAACGCTGTTCTTCTGTAAAATTATTTTCCATTTTATTCTTTTTTACCCATTAATTCTTTAATTTTTCTATCTTCCCAATCTTTTCCAAAAAGACGATCTCCAAATGTTACAAAGCCATGTATTCCTATAGCAACTCCCCAACCTAATACTGAAAACCAAAACCAATGAAATTGTGGAGAGGTTAACAAATTAACCGTAATAATTAATGGTGTATTTAAAAGATATACTATTAAATGAACATAAAACCCTTTTACTTCTTTTACTTTCTTTTTTGCTTTTAAATAACGTTGTTCTTCTATGTATTTATTTTCCATTACTCGCATTTTTAATCATTAATTCATTAATTTTTTTCTGTTCCCAATCCTTTCCTAAAAAGACTTTATACCATTCAAAAACTTGAAATATATGAGATAATAACCCAACTCCCCATCCTAATGCTGAAAACCAAAACCAATGATAATTTGGAGTAAACTTTAAATTGAAATAAATAACACCTGGAATTATTAATAAATATATTGCTACGTGTAAAAAAACTGATTTAATTGCCTTCACTTTTTTAACTGCTTTAAAGTATCTCGCTTCCTGCATTTTATTTACATTCATAACTTCTAATATTTATCTTTGTCCATTAATTCTTTAATCTTACGCTCTTCCCAATCTTTACCTAAAACAAGGCTATAATTGTAAGCTTCTAACCCATGAAATAAGACTCCTATTCCCCAACCAAAAATTGGAAAATAAAACCAATGAAACTGTGGCGAAAAACGTAAATTAATAAATATAAATACAGGAACAAAAATGAGATATGTGATTAAGTTTTGATAAAATTCTTTAATTTTCTCTACCTTTTCTACTGCTTTTATATAACTGCTATTTTCAAAATCTTCTGATGTCTGAATCATATTTTTTATGTTTTGTAACAGTGGTAAACTCACTGTAAATGTTTTATTATTATTTTCAATACGTATCTCTCTGTCTGAAATTAACCCATATCTATCTGCTATATTTTGTAGTCCTACTTTGGTGCTTTTACCTCCAATAGCTTCTTTGTAATTCACATTATTTCTAATTTTCAAAAAACCATCTTCTTCATAAATACTTATTTTTAAAGGCTTTGAACTAGATACTACGTTATGTTTTACTGCATTTTCTAAAAGTAACTGTAAAGACAAAGGCACTATTTTTAAATCGCTATTACTAATAGATTCTGGAACATCAAATTCCAAAGCATCTTCAAATCGCATTTGCAATAATTCCATATATACTTTTGCGAATTGTAATTCTTCAGAAATAGGAATTAACTCCTTATTTCTTTGTTCTAATACATAACGATATACTTTAGATAGCTTTGTTGTAAAACGCTCTGCTTGATGCGGATTTTCACTAATTAAAGAGGTTAAAACATTTAAACTATTAAATAAAAAATGTGGATCAATTTGACTCTTTAATGTTTCAAATTTAGCAGTTTCTGTCTTTGCTACTATTTGTTGTTGTGTACTTTCTTGTGTTACCGATTTTTTCCACTCTTTCATAAAATCTCTAGCATGTAAAAAAGCAGAAACACCAAAAGAGAAAAAACACCAAAATATATGTTGCCAAATCATTGGAAACTTAAAAAACAAAGCAACATCATTCTTTTGAATTACAATAAATAAAATGTAATCTATTATTAAAATTACTGGAATTGTATATAAAATTGTAGCAATTATACCTAGCCACACTCTAGTATTGGTTTCCTTAACCCAATCCCATTTATAAGTTAAATAATCATTTAAGAAACCTTGTCCGAACCCCAGTCCAAAAGAATATAATGACGAAACACTTATACATATTAAAAAACTTGTTAACGTATAACTTCCATTAATCAAGAAGAAAATTACGGCAAAAATAAACGCTAACTTTACTGTTAATGTAAACTCTTTTTTTACGTTTTTAATGTTAAATACTTCTTTCATTATCTTCTTTTAATCAGTGTTTATAATCTAATTTCTAAAGATACATCTTTATCTATTATTGTAAATTTAGCATTATGGTATTGAGGTGGACCAAAATTCATTACATTATTAGAAGCACCATAATCTTCCATAGGCATCCCATTTGCTTCAAAGTCCATTCTTCCATTACTATTCTTATCATGAAAACAGGTAACTGCATATTCTCCTTCTGGTACATTTGTGAAAGTAATAGTACTCCTTCCTTCTTTTATAATTGCTTCTTTAGCTTGTATTGGTTTTTTTACTAAAAAAGTCTCTTTGTTATGAAGTGCGAATTTAATATTCCCTTCATTGTTGTTTGCGTTAACTACAGTAACAGTTATTGTTTTATTTTGAGCAACTACATTTAAAATAGTTACTATTGATATTAATAAAGTTGCTAAAATTTTCATGTTTCTAAAATTTAAGAATTAATTACTCTACAAATTTGAATGATTTATCCTTTTTTAAAAACTAATAATTACTGAACTGTATTTTTTATATGATGAATTGTAAACTTTAGTTAAAGTTGTTTCATTTGTATCTATATTTCTCCACTTTAAATGTAAATTGTTATCAAATTTATCTCATGAAATTTAAAGTTTTATTCCTTTTTTCTCTATTCATAACTATTATTAGTTATAGTCAACAAAAGAAAGTAACACCTATTGATTTATCTTTTGGTCAATTTATGAGTTGCAGAGATTTTACAATTTCTTCAAATGAAAACGAAGCTTATTTTACAGTACAAAATTTAACTGAAACTCTTTCTTTAATAGTAAAAACAACGAAAATTAATAAAACCTGGGAAAAATTTGAAATGATTTCTTTCTCTGGAAACTATAGAGATATTGAGCCTTTTCTATCTCCTGATAATTTAACATTGTATTTCGCTTCGAACAGACCAAAAAATGGAGAAACCAAAAAATCTGATAATTATGATATTTGGTATGTAAAAAGAAAAACGGTTACAGATAAATGGTCTGAGCCTATAAATATTGGAGCCCCTATTAATACATCTGCTAATGAATTTTACCCTGCTATTAGTACGAATAAAAATTTATATTATACTTCAGATAGAGATACAAAAACTAAAAAAGATGAGATTTTAGTTAGTCAATGGAATGGTAAACATTATGAATCTCCTACAAACCTAAACACGAATATTAATAGCTATAAGCACGAATTTAATGCATATGTTTCTCCTGATGAAAGCTTTTTAATCTATTCAATATATAAAGCAGAAGATGGTATTGGAAGTGGTGATTTATATATTAGTTTTAAAGATAAAAATGGCAATTTTAAGAAGAGAGTAAACATGGGAAAAGCAATTAATTCAACTAAAATGGATTATTGCCCCTTTTATAACCAAAAGACAAATACATTATTTTTTACAAGTAAAAGAAACGAGGTATCACATAAAAAAGTTTCCAATTTGTCAGAATTCAAAGAACTAATAAATCAGTATGCCAATGGTTTAAGCAAAATATATAAAAGTAAAGTCATCTTAAACAAAAAAGACTTTTATTAATCTTTTTTGTTTAAAAATGTTGTCTGTTACATTTTTTTTATTAGTTTAGCCGCACAATGCAGACAAACAATAAAACAAATCAAATTTTAGTACGACGCCGTCCCATTCGACGCTGTTAATACGTTCTTACCTAAGAATTAACTAATTTTTGAACCCGTTTTATTAATACTACAATGCAAACTATTAATCATTTTTTCACCACTTATAAGGCTACTATTTCTATAAATAGTAATAATTTTACACCCCGCTTTTTTCCGCGCCCGTAAGGGCTATTCTTTATTATAGAACTCAGGTGAGTCCGGTTCTCTACTCCAAAAAAACAAACAATTCTTAATTAAAACATCATAGTAATGGAAATCATTATTGCTGATACATCACATATTATTCATGCACAAGAAATTTGTGTTACTATAGAAAATGCTGCTAAAATAAGAGGCACTGGTATTGCAAAAAGAGAACCAGAATACATTATTTCTAAAATGAAACAAGGCAATGCTGTAATTGCTTTAGATAATGGGAATTTTGCAGGATTCTGCTATATAGAATCATGGAATCATGGAAAATTTGTAGCCAATTCTGGTTTAATTGTACATCCTAACTATAGAGGTATTGGCTTGGCTAAAAAGATAAAACAACAAATTTTCAATCATTCGAAAACCAAATTTCCAGCAGCAAAAATTTTTAGTATTACAACTGGGTTGGCAGTTATGAAACTAAATAGTGACCTAGGTTATAAACCTGTAACTTTTTCTGAACTAACAACCGATGATTCTTTCTGGAAAGGCTGTCAAACTTGTATTAATTACGATGTTTTACAAAGAACCGACCGGCAAATGTGTTTATGTACAGGAATGCTTTACGATCCTGAAAATAAAACCCAAAACCAATCTAAACGTAAAATAAAAGAGAAAACCTTTACAAGATTAAAAAGTATAAAACAACACCTTTTCCTTAAAAAAGAGAAAAAATGAAAAAATTAGTTCTTGCTTATAGCGGTGGTTTAGACACCTCATACTGTGCCGTACATTTATCTAAAGATGAAAAATTTGAAGTACATGCAGTAAGCGTAAATACCGGCGGATTTACAACAAACGAAATTAATACTATAGAACAAAAAGCATATGCTTTAGGCGTAAAAACATATAAAAACATTCAGGCTGTTACCAACTATTATCAAAAAGTAGTTAAGTATTTAATTTTTGGTAATGTACTAAAAAATAACACCTATCCATTATCAGTAAGTGCTGAAAGAATTATTCAAGCTATTGAAATTATTGAATATGCAAAAAGTATTGGTGCCAATTATATTGCCCATGGTAGCACTGGGGCTGGTAACGATCAGGTTCGTTTCGATTTAATTTTTAACACCCTCGCTCCTACTATTAAAATTATTACTCCTATTAGAGATAATACTTTAACAAGACAACAAGAAATTGATTATCTCCAAAAAAATGGCGTAGATATGGAGTGGCAAAAAGCCAAATACTCTATTAATAAAGGTCTTTGGGGAACTAGTGTTGGTGGCGATGAAACTTTAACCTCTCACCTACCCTTACCTAACGAAGCGTATCCTTCTCAATTAAAAAATACAGAAACCACAACTATCAAAATTTCTTTTGAGAAAGGAGAACCTGTAGCCTTAAACGATATAAAAAACGATACCCATATAATTATTGAACAAATAAATAAATTGGCTGCTTCTTATGCTATTGGAAGAGATATTCATGTAGGTGATACTATTTTAGGTATTAAAGGAAGAGTTGGTTTTGAAGCTGCTGCTGCTACTGTTATTATTAAGGCACATCATTTATTAGAAAAGCATACTTTAACCAAATGGCAATTACAACACAAAGAATATGTTGCCAATTGGTATGGTACTCATTTACACGAAGGTTTATACCTCGACCCAGTAATGAGAGATATAGAGGCTATGCTTAACAATAGTCAGAAAAATGTTACAGGTGATGTTTTTTTAACCCTACAACCTTATCATTTTACTATAAACGGAATACAATCTCCTCATGATTTATTACAATCTGATTTTGGAAGTTATGGTGAAGAAAATAAAGCCTGGACTGCACAAGATGCAAAAGGGTTTATAAATATATACGGAAATCAAACAAAAATTTATCAAAACACAAACGGTTATGATTAAAGTAGGAATTATTGGTGGTGCTGGTTACACCGCAGGAGAATTAATTAGAATATTACTTTTTCATAAAAACGTAACTATTGATTTTGTTTACAGTACGTCTAATGCTGGTAATAAAATTAGTGTTGTTCATCAAGATTTAGTAGGCACTACAGATAAAAGTTTTACCAATACTATAAATTCAGATGTTTCCATTGTGTTTTTATGTTTAGGTCATGGTAACTCCTCAAAGTTTTTAAACGAACATACCTTTTCAAAAACGACTAAAATTATTGATTTAAGTAATGATTTTAGATTAAGTGATGATGCCAATTTTAAAGGGAAACAATTTGTTTATGGCTTACCAGAAATTAATAAACTTCAAATTAAAGAAGCTAATTATATTGCAAATCCTGGTTGTTTTGCCACAGCTATTCAATTAGCATTGCTTCCACTTGCTGCTAATAATTTAATAAAAAAAGATGTTCATATAAATGCAGTAACTGGTGCTACTGGTGCTGGTACTAGTTTATCTAAAACTACTCATTTTACATTTAGAGATAATAATTTTTCGTATTACAAACCTTTTACACATCAGCATTTAGGAGAAATTAATCAAACCATGCACCAGTTACAAAAAGGGTTTAATAATGAGCTTTTCTTTTTACCTAACAGAGGTAATTTTTCGAGAGGAATTTTTGTTACTGCGTATACTTATTTTGAAGGTACCGTTTCTAATGCTGTTGAGATCTATAATGAGTTTTATAAAGATGCTCAATTTACGTTTGTTAGCGAGCAACCTATACATTTAAAACAAGTAGTAAATACCAATAAATGTTTAATACATATTCATAAACATGGTAATCAATTATTAATTACGAGTTGTATTGATAATCTTTTAAAAGGTGCAGCCGGACAAGCAGTACACAATATGAATTTACAATTTGGTTTTGAAGAATCAGAAGGGCTACAACTAAAAGCAACTTATTTTTAAAAAAAGAAACCATGAAAATAGCCATCATAGGAACAGGAAATTTAGGAGCCGCTATAGCAAAAGGGTTACTTAATAATAATAGTATTAACACACTATATTTAACAAAAAGAAACGTCACTGAAATTGATGATTTCAAAAAAAATAGTAAAGTAACCATTACTACTGATAATGAAAAAGCTGTTAAAAACTCTGATATTATCATTTTTGCGGTACAACCTAAACACTTAGAAACCATTTTACAGCAAATACAACCTTTCTTAACAGATAAACATGTATTAATTTCTACCATAACAGGTTTTTCAATTGCTAAAATTGAAACTATTGTGGGCAGTAATCAATTTATTATAAGAGCCATGCCAAATACAGCCATTGCTGTGGGTAAATCTATGACCTGTTTATGTGCCAACTCAAAAGGGAGTGAACAAATTGAGCTTGCAAAAACTATTTTTAATCAATTAGGAAATTCAATGGTTATTTCAGAAAATTTAATGCAATCTGCTACAGTAATTTGTGCAAGCGGTGTCGCTTTTTGGATGCGTTTAATTCGTGCAACTACTCAAGCCGCTATTCAATTAGGGTTTGACGCTAAAGAAGCACAAGAATTAGCCATGTTTACTAGTGAAGGAACAGCTAGTTTGCTAATTAAATCGGGCAATCATCCAGAAGAAGAAATAGATAAAGTTACCACTCCAAAAGGATGTACTATTGAAGGTTTAAATGAAATGGAACACAAAGGATTAAGCTCTTCATTAATTCAAGGAATGGTGGCATCATTCAACAAAATTAACACCATAAAAAAAGAACAGATATGAGTTTATTTAATGTATACCCGTTATTTAATATTACCCCTGTAAAGGCAAAAGATGTATTTGTATATGATAAAAATAATACCGCATATTTAGATTTATATGGTGGCCATGCTGTAATTTCTATTGGTCATTCGCACCCTACTTATGTACAAAAATTACAAGAGCAAGTTGCTACTATTGGTTTTTATAGTAATTCTATTCAAAATCCTTTACAAGAACAATTAGCGAAAAAACTATGCGATGTTTCTAATTGTAAGTATTATGAATTGTTTTTATGTAACTCTGGTGCAGAAGCCAATGAAAATGCTTTAAAATTAGCCTCTTTTCATACTCAAAGAAAAAAAGTTATTGCCTTTAAAAATTCTTTTCATGGTAGAACCTCTGCTGCTGTTGTAGCTACTGATATTCCTAAAATTGTAGCACCAATTAATGCGCAACAAGAAGTTGAATTTTTAGAGTTTGGAGATATTAAAGCACTAACTAAATCACTATCAAAAGAAGATGTTTGTGCCGTAATTACTGAAATCATTCAAGGAGTTGGTGGTTTAGATGAAGCTACTACAGAATTCTATAAAACTGTAGATACACTTTGTAAAAAATATGGTACTATTTTTATTGCAGATGAAGTACAATCTGGTTTTGGTAGAACTGGTAATTTTTTTGCTTTTCAAAAACACGATATAGAACCCGATATTATTTCTATCGCAAAAGGAATGGGAAATGGTTTTCCTATTGGCGGAATTTTAATTCACCCAAAAATTAAAGCCTCTTTTGGTTTATTGGGTACTACATTTGGAGGAAACCACTTAGCGTGTACTGCTTCTTTAGCCGTTTTAGAAACGATTCAACAAGAAAAACTAATAGAGAACACCAGAGAAGTATCAGAATACTTTATTAATAAAGCAAAACAAATTCCTGAAATAAAGAATATAAAAGGGAGAGGTTTAATGCTTGGTTTAGAATTTGATTTTCCTATAGCTGAACTTAGAAAAAAGTTAATTTACGAGCATCACATTTTTACAGGAAGCTCTAAAAATCCTAATCTCTTACGTATACTTCCTTCTTTAACTGTAAAAAAAGAGCATTTAGATGTTTTTATTAATGCATTAATAAAAGCTTTAGAGTTACAAGAAGTATAATTCAATTTAAAAACTCAAATATCATGAAAAAATACATCGATATAAATGACATAAAAAATATACCCTTAATTATAAAAGAAGCTATCGATTTAAAAAAAGCTCCTTTTCAATATAAAAACTTAGGTACTAATAAAACCTTAATTATGCTTTTTTTTAATGCTAGTTTACGAACTAGATTAAGTACTGAAAAAGCAGCTAAAAATTTAGGTATGGATGTTATTTGCTTGCAAATAAATAATTCGTGGAATTTAGAGTTTGAAGATGGTACTATTATGAATTTAAATACTTCTGAACATATTAAAGAAGCCGCTAAAGTAATTGCACAATATGCCGATATTATAGCTGTTAGGGCTTTTCCTACCTTAATAGAAAAGGAGAAAGATAATGCAGAAATTATCATAAATAGTTTTTCTAAATATTCAAACATTCCTGTTTTAAATTTAGAAAGTGCTACCGCACACCCATTACAAGCTTTGGCTGATGCTATTACTATTAATGAATTTTCAAAAACAAGGAAACCAAAAGTTGTGTTGTCTTGGGCACCACATCCAAAAGCTTTACCACAATCTGTTGCTAATTCCTTTGTAACAATGATGCAACAATTACCTGTTGATTTTTCTATTACACATCCTAAAGATTATGAATTAAATTCGAACATTACCAAAAATATTAAAGTCAATTATAATCAAGAAGACGCTTTAAAAGATGCTGATTTTGTGTATGTAAAAAATTGGAGTTCTTATGATGATTATGGTAAAGTATTACATCAAGATACAAACTGGATGATTACTAAAAACAAATTAAACAATGCTAAATTCATGCATTGTTTACCGGTAAGAAGAAATATAGTTGTGGAAGATGCTGTTTTAGATTCTGACGATTCTTTAGTTATAGAACAAGCTAATAACAGAACTTTTGCAGCTCAAGTAGTTCTTAAGCAAATACTTGAAAAATTGAATTTAAAAACAGAAAACCTCACAGGTTTTTAAAACCAGTGAGGTTTAACAAACATGAACATGAAAACACTAAAGATTATAAAAATTGGAGGTAATATTATTAATAATGGAATACTTTTAAATACATTTTTAAACGATTTTTCCAAATTAGATACTCCTAAAATTTTAGTACATGGTGGTGGAAGAGCTGCTTCTGAAATCTCAAAAAAAATGGGAATAGCTCCTAAAATGATTCATGGCAGAAGAATTACAGATGCAGAAACATTGGATATTATTACCATGGTGTACGGGGGAAAAATAAATAAAAACATCGTTGCCAAACTACAAGCAAATCATTGTAATTCCGTTGGTTTTTCTGGTGCAGATGGTAATACAATTGTTGCTATTAAGAGACCCGTTAAAGATATTGATTACGGTTTTGCTGGTGATATTATAAATGTAAACACTGAGGTTTTAGAAATTTTATTACAACATAATATTACTCCTGTTTTTTGTGCTATTACTCATAATAAAAAAGAACAATTACTAAACACAAATGCAGATACTATAGCTTCTGAATTGGCTGTTGCTTTATCAAAAAAATATAAGGTTTCATTATACTACTGTTTTGAAAAAAATGGGGTATTAGAAAATATTAACGACGATAATTCTGTAATTGAACGGATTGACTTTAAAATTTTTGGTAATTTAAAAGATAAGGGTATTATAAATGAAGGCATGCTTCCTAAAATACAAAACAGTTTACAAGCTGTTAAAAAAGGAGTAACCAGTGTTCATATTGGAGCACCAAACATGCCATTTAATTCAAAAATAAAATGTACTACATTTCAACAATAATGACACAGAAAGAACTTACATATAGCGCCATCGATTTATTAAAACAGTTAATAGAAACCCCTTCTTTTTCTTCTGAAGAAGATAAAACGGGTAATTTATTAGAAAACTGGTGTAAAGTTCATAACATAAAATACAACAGAACCAACCATAATGTATGGGCTACTAATAAACATTTTGACGAGCATAAACCTACTATATTATTAAACTCTCACCATGATACCGTATATCCAAACAATGGTTATACTAAAGATCCCTTTAAAGCTACTGTAGAAGACGGTAAGTTATACGGTTTAGGAAGTAATGATGCTGGTGGTTGTTTAGTTTCTTTACTTGCAACATTTTCTTATTTCTACAATAAAGAAAATTTAAAGTATAATTTAGTTTTTGTAGGTTCTGCTGAAGAAGAAAGTAGCGGCCCTAATGGTTTAAACAGTATGCTATCTATTATTCCTAAAATAGATGTAGCTATTGTTGGCGAACCTACACAAATGCAATTGGCCATTGCAGAAAAAGGGCTGATTGTTTTTGATGCAAAAGTAAGCGGAACTCCTAGTCATGCTGCGCATCCAAATAATGACAATCCAATTTATAATACTATTGAAGTATTAGAATGGTTTAAAAGTTATCAGTTTGAAAAAACTTCAGAAGTTTTAGGAGATGTAAAAATGACTATTACTCAAATTAATGCTGGTAAACAACATAACGCCGTTCCTTCTACTGTTGATTTAGTGGTAGATGTTCGTGTAAATGATAAATACACCAACAAAGAAATTGCTGATCTTTTAACAAAAGAAGCTCCTTGTGAAATTGTTCCGAGAAGTTTAAGACTCAACTCTTCTTCTATTGATAAAAATCATGAATTAATTCAATCAGGTATTGCTCTAGGAAGAAAAACCTATGGTTCACCTACCCTATCTGATCAATCTGTATTAAGTTGTCAATCTGTAAAATTAGGTCCTGGAGACAGCACACGCTCTCATACCGCAGATGAATTTATTTATGTCGATGAAATAAAAGAAGGAATAGATATTTATATTAAAATACTTTCTACAATTATCAGTGATCAATAAGCAATTAACAATGATGCAAATGATAATTAGAAATATACCTAAAATTAATAACTGATAATTGATAAATGATAACAGTTTATTGATCACTGATAATTGAAACCATGAAACTCTGGAAAAAACAATTTAACCTAGATAAAGCTATTGAAAAATTCACTGTTGGTAACGATAGAGAAATAGATATACATATTGCTAAGTACGATATTATTGCTTCTAAAGCACATGCAAAAATGTTGGCTTCAGTGAATATAATTTCAAATAATGAAGCCAATATTCTTGTAAAAGAACTAAATGATTTACTTAATCAGGTAGAAAATGAAACATTTGTTATTGAAAACGATTTTGAAGATGTGCATTCTAAAATAGAGTTTGAACTCACTAAAAAATTAGGAGATACTGGAAAGAAAATACATACGGCACGATCAAGAAATGATCAGGTTTTAGTAGCCTTGCAACTGTATTACAAAAATGAATTACATGTAATTATTGAAAAAGTTAAAACCTTATTTGATACCCTTATTCATTTAGCTGAAGAACATAAAAATAAATTATTACCTGGTTATACACATTTACAAGTGGCTATGCCTTCCTCTTTTGGTTTATGGTTTTCTGCTTATGCTGAGTCTCTTATAGATGATGTTGATTTGTTAAAAGCTACCTTAAAAATTGTAGATCAAAACCCATTAGGTTCTGCTGCTGGCTACGGAAGTTCTTTTCCTATTAATAGAGAGCTAACAACGAAAGAACTTGGTTTTACTACTTTAAAATACAATGTGGTTGCTGCACAAATGGCAAGAGGTAAAAATGAACGTATTTTAAGCAGTTCATTAGGTAATTTATCAAACACTTTAGCAAAATTCTCTATGGATATTTGTTTGTACATGAGTCAAAACTTTGGTTTTATTACATTTCCTGATGAATTAACAACAGGAAGTAGCATTATGCCGCATAAAAAAAACCCTGATGTGTTTGAACTCATTAGAGGTAAATGTAATCAAATTCAGGCTATACAAACAGAAATGTTATTGTTAACTAATAATTTGCCTAGCGGGTATCATAGAGATTTTCAGTTATTAAAAGAAAACGCTATAAAAGCAATTGAAAACACAAAAACTGTGCTAGATATTTTCAATTATAGTATTCAGCAAATTATCGTAAAAAATGTGGATATTAACGATGACAAATACAAATATCTTTTTACTGTAGACAATATTAATAATCTAGTTACCAATGGAATGTCCTTTAGAGAAGCATATGTGAAAATTGGTTCGGAAGTTGAAAACGGCACATATATACCTGACACTTCTAAAAAGCATTCGCACGCTGGTAGTATTGATAATTTATGTTTAGAGGAAATTAAAAAGAAACTATCTAAATTTTAAAATTCTTAGTTTAAAATCCTGTTTATATAGAACAGGATTTTATTTTTTGTAAAGAAATAATCATCACTTATTAATTTACTTTATATAATATTCGCTAATTCTATTTTACCGAAAAGGTTACTTATTTAATGGTATTTTAATTCCTGAAATAAAATAATCTGGATTATTTGTACCAAATGCCATATAAATATACAATGTTTCATCTTTTATAATTGGTGATGCAAAAGCACCTAAATGATCCCAAGCCCAATTATAAATAGGATATTTATGGTGTAACTGTACAGGGTTTACTAATAAAGGACTTCTACTATCGTGACTCCAATTATTTCCATTCAAATTCATTAAACCATATTCTCTATTATTTGAAGTTAAATAACTTGAAGATACCTCTTCACTACCTAACAATATATGCAATTTTGAATTATACTTAATATATGATGCATCATCTGCCTTACCTCTTAAGTATCCATTACTTTTACTTCCTTTATGTATTAAATTAGAAGATAGAATACTCTTATTAGCTGTTAATGCTTCAAATAAATCAGTTGCTATTACTTCATGAATTTCTCTATCAATAAGATTTGGTTTTCTTTTATGAAAAAGTATCCTAAATTTATTTTCAAATTTAGTTAAAGCTAAAGGAAAGCTATTTTGATTTTCTCCATTCCATTCAGGAATCATAATTTCTTTTGGATCTTCTATTATATTAAGATTTTCATCTATTATCATATAAGCTGAAGTGTAATTATTATTAGGAAGTTGTACCCCTAATAAAACAAGAAAATTCCCGTTCTCTAACTTATATGGATTATCTGTAGAAAATACATTCCCATTTGTTTTTGCAAATGGTATCATATCTGTACTTAAAATTTTCTCATTATGAAAAACCCAATCTTCTAAATTATTACTTGTTGCATAATAAATACTTCTTTTTGCATGAGCTCCAAAAACTACTGGTGTTAAAAGTAAATAAGTTCCATCAGATTTTTCAATAATCCCTCCTGGTTGAATATAATTAAAATCTCCCTCAGTAACATTCGTTGGATAAGAATTAAATAGTGGACTATTATTAATAATAGTATAATTTACAAAAGGATTAAAAAACTCAACTTTAGCGTCTTTATTTTTATTTAAATTACCTGTATAAGTTTCTCCTAAAGTGATCCATCCATTATTAAAATTTACACTTTTAATTTCAACTACTGTTGAAGCTTCATTACCTTGTGTTATAAACCAACTTTGTCCATTATTTGCTTGAACTCGTAAATTATCTAGGTTATCATAATTCGTTTTAATTCGATTATTACTCGCATCATATACCACTATCCTTATAGGATTTTCTCTTTTTATATTATTAAATTTATCAGAGATTAAAGCATTAGAGAAAATATAATTTAAACTTCCTTTTTCGAAAGTTTCTTCAAAACCTACATCAACTTCATCATCTTTTGGCAATTTTAAATCATCTTGACTACAAGAAACAATCAAGGAAATCACAAAAATTAATAACAGAGTATTTTTCATCCAGCAAATTAAAAGTATAATTGAGAAAATTTAATACAACATATTGTTAAAATAAAAATTTGACATACTATTATTTCTAATATATCTTTTCTACTTTCAAATATTGATTGATACTATATTTCTATTAAGAGTTATTTTAGATTTGTTTTAAAATAATAATCAACATGCTTAAGTATTTAATAACTATAATTCTGTTTTACTTTACTTTTTCAACCATAGCTCAAAATAATAAAGTAACTCTAAAAAATGGAATTTATGAGGAGAATGGAAATATTAGTTCTTACCAAAATGGAAAACTACATGGTAAACAAGTAAAAAAAGAAGGTTATTCTGGAAAAGCAGAAACATCTTATTATAATAATGGTGAAATTCTAAAAAAAGAATACAACTATTTTTTAATAGATAAGAATGATACAAAATATCCCGCTGGAATTTATAAAAACGGAAAGCCATATCAAGGTTATTTCCCTGTAGATTTAAAAGAAATATTACTAGTTGATTATTATGAAAATGGAAAGAAAAAATTTCAATATTCAAAAGAGAATGTATTTAGTTATAAAAACGCTATTTTATCAGTTAAATCAACATATAAAAAAGATCAAATTTATGATGGTGTTTGCTATGAAATAGATAGAAAGCATTTAGTTATTGATCATTTAAAAAAAGGAAATCTTATAAAACAAGTTTATTGGGTATTTGCTGTAAATTATGCTAATGCTTTTACAATTACATACAATAGTTCTGGATATGTAATTACTGAAAGAAGAGAATCTGAGGCAAAAATAGTATTTGATAATGGTAAATTATCTTTTCTTTCAAATGGAAAGGAAATATTATATATACAACGGACTAGAAACACTTTAAAAAATAAAGATGTCGTTTTTTATGAAGAAAATAATATTTTAAAAAAGAAGATTCGAGATAAATGCCAATTAAGCGTAAAGGTTGATGATTATTATCAATATGTTAATAATAAGTTATTTAATATTTTCGCAGAGCTCCAGTATTTAAAAAATTATGACATAAATATGAATGCTATTATTGAAGATTTTATGTATCATAAAAGTGAAGATGTTTTTGCTGAAATAAGTTATAATAATGAAGGAAAACCATTTAGAGGGATTCTTGTTTCACAAAAAGATAAAGAATATGTAGGAAAAATATATAAAGACGGTAAATTATTGAAAACACTAAATAAAGTCAGTAAGGATAGTTTAAATACAGCTTATCAAAAATTTTTATTAACATCTTTAAAGAAGTAGTTTATTTAAAATTTCTAAATAACTCTTTCAACTCCTCTTTTAGCTTTAGTCTTGTTGATAAAAGTTTAGTAGTTTTATTCCTTCTCGATAATATTATAGGGGTAACCATTCTTTCTATATTAAGAGAAGTAAATATCTCCATTGCTTCATCGCTCATATAAGCTTTAAAGCCAAAATTTAAATTTGGATATTGGTCAACTATTTCTAGTAACTCTTGTGTCATTTTTATATCTGGTCCTGAATATCCAGTAAACAAAATAAATATCCAATTTCCTTTCAAAAATTTGAAATCATCTTCAACCTCCTGATTTCCGATAACAAATACATTTTTATATGGTTTTTCTATTTCAAGAGTAAATAAATCTTTTTCTTTTGAATTATATTTTAAAATTATTCTTGGTGTATCCTTAATGTTTCTTTTTGAATTTATTACATTTTTTTATGAAAAATCAAACTCTTTCTTTTTAAATTTTTCAATTAAGAAAACATTACCAAAAAGCATTGTAAAAGCATAACCTATATCTTCAATAGGAATTGTAAATAAACGAATACCTAAATTTTCATTGTTATTATACCAAACTACTGGTTCTTCTAAACCAGTACCCGTTAAAACGCCATTTACTATAAAAAAAGGGATTAAAATAATTAAAAAAGCGATGTAAAACCTTCTTAAATATTCAATTCCAAAGAAAAAACCAATCGTTAATATTCCTATTAAAAAAGAATAATTAACTGTTGTATACGCTTTACCCCAATTTAAAAACAATACAGGAATTACAGTAACTACAATTGCTAATGTTATTATTTGAGTTCCTTTTTTTGATATTAATAAACTCGGTTTAAAATATTCTAAAGAGTAATGAATAAATACACTCGCATAGGGAATACAGAAGAAAAACAACCACTCCTCTACTGGCATTCCTAATAATAAAAAAGGTAAATGATAATCAGAGTTAAATCCCCACACACCATTTTTAGTAAAAATAGCATCCCAAATTAAAAAAATCGTTGCTACAATAGTTAATGAAGTAAATACTGCTTTCCAATGTTTAATAAAACGCATCTTTTTTTCAAAAGAATACAGTAAAGGGATAGTTAATGATCCGATATTCAGTATTAAATATAAAAAACTCATTATTTTTTATACTCTTTAAAATACTTTAACGGAACATACAACATACCAAAACATTCTCCGTCTTGTTTCCCTAAATGTTTATGGTGAATTTTATGTGCTTTTCTAAGTCCTTTTAGATACTTATTGCTTGTTTTATCAAACCATTTAAAACGACGATGGATTAATACATCGTGAATTAAAAAATAAGCAATCCCGTAGCATAAAATTCCTAAGCCTATAAAAAACAAGAAATTTAATTCTGGTCTTATTCCAAAGAAAAAAAGTAATATACTAGGTATGGCAAATACTACAAAAAAAGCATCATTTTTTTCAAAAACATGTGGATAACCTGGCTGATGGTGATCTTCATGTAAATACCATCCAAAACCATGCATTACATATTTATGAGTAAGCCATGTAACTCCTTCCATCAAAATAAATGTACTTAAAGTAACTAAAATAAATAACATCATATCTCTTAAATAAAAACGACTAATTTAACTTTTAAATTAAATTCAATTTATATTTCACATAACTTCTTGCCAATAAATTTATTTTCATTGGGTTAGAAATTCGTATTCGTGTGTCCATTATTTTTGAAGATGGTGTTGCTTTTAGCTTTTTTAATAATTTTCTGTAATACCTATAAGCCATATATACACCGAACTTTGCTTCTACTGGTAATTGTAAAATTCCATTTTTAAAAGCAAAATCAAAATCTTCTTCTATTTCAATTATAATTTGTTCTTTAGACTTTTTATCTAATTCTTTTAAATCTACATTAGGAAAATAGGAACGATTTAATAGCTCTACATCATCTTTTAAATCTCTTAAAAAATTTACTTTTTGAAATGCCGAACCTAAGCGCATAGCTGGTGATTTTAACTCTTCATACCTTTCCGTGTTTCCTTTTACAAAAACTTTTAAACACATTAAACCAACTACATCAGCAGATCCATATATATATTCATTATACTCTTCCTGCGTTTTATATTCTGCCTTAGATAAATCTGCTCTCATACTTTTTAAAAAAGCTTTTACTAAATCATCAGGAATATCAAATTTATTTACAGTTTGTATAAAAGAATTCAATATCGGATTTAAACTAATACCTTGATATTTTGATATGTAGTAATCTCTTTCAAACATATCTAACAATCCTTCTTTATCATACTCATGAAATGTATCTACTATTTCATCTGCAAAACGTACAAAACCATAAATATTATAAATATGTTCTCGTATAGATTTTGATAACATTTTAGTAGCCAATGAAAAAGAAGTGCTATAAGCGTTTGTAACTAACTTACTACATTTATAGGATACATTATCGAATAATTGTTTCATTTTTGATAGGTTTTTAAAATTAAATCTGAGGCTATTTTACCTGATATTAATGATGGGGGAACTCCTGGTCCCGGAACAGTTAATTGTCCTGTAAAATATAAATTTTTTACTTTTTTACTTTTAATTTTAGGTCTTAAGAAAGCTGTTTGCGTTAATATATTTGCTAAACCATATGCATTTCCTTTATAAGAGTTATAATCTTCTATAAAATCATTTACACAATAACTCTTTTTAAATATAATACTTTCTTTTACATTTTGACCCGTTAATTCCTCTAACCTCTCTATAATAATATCAAAATACTTTTCTCTTATTTCATTTGTATCTTCTATTCCTGGTGCTAATGGAATTAAAAATGTTCCTGCTTCATTACCTTCTGGTGCAAAACTCATATCTGTTTTACTAGGAAAACTAGCATAAAACAATGGTTTTTCTGGCCATTCTGGAGTATCATATATAGATTTTGCATGCACATCAAAATCGGTATCAAAAAATAATGTATGATGTTCTATATTTTTAATTTTTTTATTAAAAGCGACATAAAAAAGTAATGATGAAGGTGCAAAAATTCTTGTATCCCAATATTTTTCTGAATATTGTCTTAGATTTTCAGCTAATAAACTTTCGGTATGGTGATAATCAGCTCCACTTAAAACTAAATCTGTCGTTATATTTTCACCGTTAACTATTATTCCTGAAACTTTTCGTTTTTCATCTGTTTCAATTTTATCAACAACAGCATTTGTTCTAAATTCTACACCTAATTGTCTTGCTAAAGTTACCATACCTTCGATAACTTTATACATTCCACCAACAGGATGCCATGTTCCTAAACCGAAATCGGCATAATTCATGAAGTTATAGAAAGCAGGAGTATTACTTGGTTTTGCTCCAAGAAATAGTACGGGGAATTCTAAAATTTGAATTAATTTCTTACTTTTTATTTTTTTTCTTACCTGTTTACGTATAGTAGAAAAAAACTGACCAACTCTAACTGTAGTCTGAGGTGTTATTAACTCTAACGGAGATATTCCAGGTCTGTAAACAACATCTTTTACAGCTATATTATAATTATCTTGAGCACTCTTAATAAATTTCCTAAGATGAACAGCACTCCCCTTTTCTTCTTCTTCAAAAATGGTGCATATTTCTTCGAAACTTCCCGGAATAGTTATACTATCATTCTTACCAAAATAAACCTGATAAGCTGGTTCTAATTTTTCTAAAGTGTAATAATCTGATGGCTTTCTTCCAAAGTCTGCAAAAAACTTTTCAAACACATCTGGCATCCAATACCAAGTTGGCCCTATATCAAATGTAAAACCATCATTTATATATTGTCTAGCCCTACCTCCTAAAGTTTGATTTTTTTCATAAACTGTTACTTTATAACCTGCTTTTGCCATATAGCATGCAGAAGATAATGAAGAAAATCCTGAACCAATTATTGAAATTTTTTTTCCCAAATTAAGTATTTAAATTTTTCATAAAAATACAAAAAAAATATTTTGTTTAACTTATTTTATCAAAAAATAAACAAAATAAATTAAATATTTTCAAGCATTTCTATCAATGAAGGATATAAAACTATTTCTGATTGAAAATTAGTCCCCATTTCTTTTAAGTCCATTGCTTTTTTACCTACCGCAATTAATTTATGATCGGTATCTTTTA
>CAKZVD010000011.1 GCA_937922085.1 uncultured Tenacibaculum sp.
AATTAGAATTTGCCTTTGTTTTTATCTCACACTAGACTACGTCTGTAATTCAGTCAATGAAGGCGTGAAAAAAATCAGAGGAAAACCACAAACAAAAATAGACTTTAAACAAGACTTATTTTCTGTGAAAACTTAAAAAAAACACCTGTTTACAATAGGTAACAACCTAAATATAGGAGATCTTTAAAACTTTCGGACGGCAGTGTCTTTTTCTCAAAAAAAGAGAAATATTAATGAAAAAAACATAAAAGACTTATTGTTAGGGAATATAAAAACATCTCTTTATAGTAAAGAAAATAAAAAGTTTTATAGTGTTAATTACAATATTGTAAAATCTGTTTTAATACCTAATTCTGTAGGAGATTTTAATAAAGATGGAATTTTAGATGTTTGGATAAAGTTATATTCTGATGATTTAAAAAACAATGAATATAGTAAGCAGATATTATTAGGAACTTTAGATTTAACGGAAGGAAAGTTTGTTCTTAAAATATTTGCCGCTTTTTTTGACGAAGAACCTAAAAAAATAGATTTAAAGGTAGAGAAAGTACATAAGAATGTAATTACAATAACTAAATTATTTTATGATTTAGAAGATGTTTATGTTGAAACAAATTCATATAAATGGTCAAATTTAAAAGGAATTGAAATGGCTACAAAATGTGATTTAGATAATATGAAAAATAAAAATATTTTTAAAGGACATTCTAAAACTAAAGAAGTAAAGACCGGAATACTTTCTAATTATACTACAGGTCAAATTATTGAAATAAATAAAAATTTAAAAATTTATGGAATATTAACAGGCTGTGATACTTTCTTATTATCTTTTTTGTGCGAAAAAAAGATTCATAAAAATGAGAAAATAAAAGAGGTTGATTTTGTAATGAATATGTTAGAGATTTTAGAATCTAAGACAAACTTTTCTTCTATTTTAACAAGAATAGAAGAGCAAGTTTATGAGAAGAATGAAAATGGTGAAAAGTATTTGAGTCAAAAGTTATTTAAATCAAAAAATGATTTAACAGAGAAAACTTTTTTTAGAATGAGTTTTAAAAAAACATCCGACAAATTAAAATTACAGATTTTATATTACGATAAAAATAAAATAATAGTTAAAAGAAGTAAATAAATTATTTTACAAAGCTGTTATAATCATTGATAACACTTTTGTATTCATAGTATACAGTTTTATAATCTCTTTCAGTTATTTTTCCATCTCTTTTTACTTTTCTAACAGTTCCTAAGAAATCATCGATTTCATCATAAAATGAATTAAAACGATCTTCTTTATTTTGTTCAGTTAATTTTTTAAGATCCATTTTTTTACTTTCATTAAAACGATCTTCTATTTTTTTGTAAATATCTTCAATACTAGCAATAGGAGTATCTTTATCTTGAATTAAAGTCATTGCTTTGTCAATTAATTTTAAAGTTCTTTTTGCATGAATAATTTCATCTCTAATTGGGTGGTCAGATAGAACATCTTCTTCGGCTTTATCAATAACAGTTTCAAAAATAGTATAAAAGTTATTTCTATTTTCATAATACGCTTTACTTTTGTCGCCCATTATTTGTATTAACTCAGCTCCTTTTTTCCAAGCATCGTCTTTATAGTCTTCGTTTTTGTAATATTTCTTAAACTCTAAATACGTTTTTTTTGTTTCTTTATAAGAATTATCCATTCCTTTTACGAAAGGTAATATTTTGTTAGCTAATTTTTTATCTAGTAACATTTCTGGTTTTAAAAGATTGAATTTATTACTTCCAGACCATTTTTCTACTTCTAGGATCGATACCAATAAAGGTAGTCCAGGTAATGAAACCTTTATTTTTACTTTTAGCAGTCACCATTTTATCTAACGTTTTTAGGTCTTTATCTATTAATTTAGATATTTTTTCAGAAGCATTAGCATTGTAATCTATAACAAGGTTATAGTAATTAATTATTTGTGCAGCAGTATTTTTATTTGAAAAATTAGGAGAGGAAGAATTGCTATTTTTGCTATCGTTTCCTTTACAGGAAGTTAAAAATAATATGCAAATACATAAAATTGAAAATTTACTTTTCATAGTAGTTAAAGTTTTGATTTATTAATTGTAAATGTACACAGAAAAGTAAAACTAAAAGTTATTGTTCTTATAGTCAGATACTTTTGTTGCAATTAATGAAAGTGTTAGCATTTTGTTAAACTCAGTTATTAAAAACGTAAAAAGAGTACATTTGTTGTACGACTAATTTGTCGCCTCGAGCGGAGTCGAGAGGTAAAATAGTTAAGTCTCGACTCCGCTCGACTTAACATTTTTATTTATAATTAAATGAAAAAACAATTATTAGTATCCTTCGTCTTTGCGCTAACTTTTTTTTCAGCGATAGCACAAAAGCCAAAAAAATTAACAACAAATCAAGTATATGAAAAAATTCAGAAATTAAATTTCTTGGGTTCTGCTTTATATGTTGCTGCACATCCAGATGATGAAAACACACGGTTAATAGCATATTTAGCTAATAATGTAAAAGCAAGAACTGCTTATTTATCATTAACAAGAGGAGATGGAGGTCAGAATTTAATTGGCTCAGAAATTCGTGAATTATTAGGGGTAATTAGAACGCAAGAATTATTAGCTGCAAGAGGAGTTGATGGAGGAGAACAACGTTTCTCAAGAGCTAATGATTTTGGATATTCAAAACATCCAGATGAAACATTAGCAATATGGAATAAAGATAAAGTATTATCTGATGTGGTTTGGGCAATTAGAACATTTAAACCAGATGTGATTATTAATCGTTTTAATCATAGAACTCCAGGAACTACTCATGGACATCACACATCTTCAGCAATGTTAAGTGTAGAAGCTTTTGATTTAGCAGGAGATAAAACAAAATACCCTGAGCAATTAAAGTATACAGATACTTGGAACCCAAATCGTTTGTTCTTTAATACTTCTTGGTGGTTTTATGGTAGTAGAGAAAAGTTTGCAAAAGCAGACCAGAGTAAATTATTAAATTTTGATGTAGGTGTATATTACCCATTAAAAGGGGTTTCAAACAATGAATTAGCATCAATGGCGAGTAGCCAACACTTATGCCAAGGTTTTGGAAGAGTAACAACTAGAGGTGGACAAACAGAATATGTTGAATTTTTAAAAGGAGATTTTCCAAAAGATAAAAAAGATCTTTTTTCAGGTATTAATACTACATGGAATAGAGTAGCAGGTGGTGGAGAAATTGGAACTATTTTGTATGATGTTGAAAAGAATTTCAATTTTACAAATCCATCTATACATTTACCAAAGTTATTAAAAGCGTATGCTTTAATTGAGAAATTGAAAGACAATCATTGGAAAACAATAAAAACAAAGCAAATTAAAGAAATTATAGAAGCTTGTGCAGGTTTGTATTTAGAAGCTTCAGCTAAATTATCTAGTGTAACACCAAATTCATCTGTAAAGGTAGATATAGAAGCTTTAAATAGAAGTTCAATTTCTATGGGAATTACTTCTGTAGAATGGTTACCATCTAATAAAAAAGTAACTAAAACACTTGATTTAGCACCTAATAAAAAGCAAACCTTCACAGAAACATTATCAGTAGGAAATCTTAAATATTCGGCACCTTATTGGTTAGCTTCTGAATGGGATTTGGGAATGTATACAGTAGAAGATCAAAGATTAATTGGAGATCCTGAAACAAAACGTCCAGTTCAAATTCAATTTAACTTAGTAATAGAGAATGTACCTATTTCATTTACTAAGAACGTAGTAAGAAGATATTCTCAACGTGATAAAGGGGAAATTTATGAACCTTTTGAAGTGTTACCTAAAGTAACTACTAAATTAAAAGATAAAGTTCTTATTTTTTCAGATGAAAAAGCAAAAAAAATAGGGGTAGAAGTTCGCTCAGGAGCTATGAATACAAAAGGATCAGTAAGCTTAAAAGCTCCAAAAGGATGGTCTGTATCTCCAAAAAGTATTAATTTTAATATAGAGCAAAAAGGAGATAAACGAGTTGTTGATTTTATGGTAACTCCTTCTAAAAATCAATCTGAAGGATATTTACAAGCTACGGCTACAATTAATGGAGTTTCTTTTGAAAAAGAATTAGTAGAAATTAATTATAATCATATACCTAAACAATCTATTTTACTACCGTCGAAAGCAAAAGTAGTTCGTTTAAATATTAAAAAAGAAGGGAAATCTATAGGATATGTTCAAGGTTCAGGAGATGCTGTTCCAGAAAGTTTACGTCAAATAGGATATACTGTTACTGAAGTTTCACCAGAAAATATTAATGAAACTACTTTAACATCATTTGATGCAGTAGTAATTGGTATTAGAGCTTATAACACAAAAAAAGAACTTCAGTTTAAACAAAAACACATTTTAGAGTATGTTAAAAATGGAGGGAACGTAATTGTGCAGTATAACACAAATAGAAGAGTAGATGTAAAAGCTCCGTATGAATTACAATTATCTAGAGATAGAGTTACAGACGAGTTTGCTAAAGTAACTATGTTAGCAAAACAGCATTCAATTTTAAACTATCCAAATAAAATTACAACAACAGATTTTGAAAATTGGGTGCAGGAAAGAGGTTTGTATTTTCCTAATAAATGGAGTAGAGAGTATACGCCTATATTATCAATGAATGATAAAGGAGAGTCAGCTAAAAAAGGAAGTTTGTTAGTTGCTAAATACGGTAAAGGAAATTATATATATACTGGCTTAAGTTTTTTTAGAGAATTACCAGCAGGTGTTCCTGGAGCGTATAAGTTATTTGCTAATTTATTATCGGTTAAAGAGAATTAATTTTTTATCTATAGTATACACCAAACCTCACAGGTTTTTAAAACCTGTGAGGTTTTTTTTGTTTAATAATTTAGATTATTCAATAACTGACTACTAAAAAAATAAAACATAAATTAATTTTTAAGTAGCATAAATAAATTAAAGAATAGTAATGCATTAGAATTTTTATATTTTTTAATACTCATTTAAAACAATTATATTTTATGAACTCAGAAGAATTTGTGACGCTTTTTTATAAGGAAAAAGAGAATTACTTTAAGGAATGTATTAAAGAAAAAGAGCCAGAATTTTTAGTAGCTGAATTGATAAAATCATTAGAATTAAAAGAGAATCAAAAACCAATAATGAATAAAATTGTAGATACAATTCTTACAGATATATTTTATTCAATATTATTAGGTTTAGAAGGAGCTGCTTCTATAGGAGGAATTCAAGAGAGATATAGTATAAAAGGAGATGATGGAGAAGAAATTAATGATGGAGATATTGGAGGGTATGCTTATGAATATTTTCAAGAAGGTGATTAAATTATTGTTTTGAAAATAGAAAGAATAAACAAATTTAGAAATAACAAGTATAGTCTAATAAAAAAACACTTATACTAAGAATATTTTATATAAAAATGCTAAGTCTATGACAAAAAATATCTTTAATGTTTTTGTCATGGACTAAAATAAAAACAACTAATAGATAAGATTTATTGCGGTTAACTTCTTTTACAGATGTATAGATATTTAAAGCAAAAAAATATTCTTCACGTACAGAAATAGTTCCATTAATATTAATAAAAGTAGGTTTCAATATATTTACTATCGGTAATTTTTAATTCTAATAGAAATGAATATAGAAAAATATAGAAAAAAGTATAATGAAGATGATGCTGTTGGTTGGAAAAGTATTGATGAAGTAACAGAAAAATTATATCCTAATCAAGAGCCAAAACATTATGCAACTATTCTTAAAATGATGTTAGGAGGAGAAGATCCTCTAGATGGTGTTAGTATTTATAAATCGAAAAAGCAGAAAAATCACGATCATTTTATTTCGTACGGAATGTCAAATCTTTATTACGATGAAGAAGCTGCAGGGAATGAATTTAGTGGTTGGGGGTTTGAATTTACTTTTCGTTTAATTCCTTTCGAAGAAGATAAGGAAGATCCTCAATGGGTAGTGTCTCTAATGCAAAATTTAGCGAAGTATGTTTTTAATAGTAAAAAATGGTTTGAAGAGTTTCATTTTATTCCTGCTAACGGACCTATTCGATTAAATACAGATACAGAAGTAACAGCAATTGCTTTTGTTTCCGATCCTGAGTTAGGGAAAATAAATACACCACATGGTGAGGTTCAGTTTTTGCAAATGGTAGGTATTACTTCAGCGGAATATGAACAGTTATTATTGAACCCTAAAACTTCTGAAACTGAAAAGTTATTAGAAGAATTGAGAAAAGAAAACCCATTATTAATAACAGATTTAAAAAGGAAATAAGAAAACTAGTATTAAGCTAAATTAATCTTCGAAATTTAGATTTAATTAAAAATATAACAAATGAAAAAAATAATAACTCTAATTTGCTTACTGTCAGTTTTATTAACATTTGGGCAAACGCTACTTTCCAAGAAAGATTATGAAACTAATATTTATAATAGAGGTAATACAGGCGAAAAAGTACATGCTAAGAATAAAAATGGTAAAAAACTGCATCCAGGTAGTTATATGTATGAGATTAAAGAAGGTACACAACCTTTGTCTTTTTGGTTTTCTATAGTAAGCACTGGAGAAATAGATGGAACGGTAAAAGTAATTATTGGAGTTCAAAAAGAAGGACAATTATTAGCTGAGATAAAAGTAAAAGAAGGACTTGTTTTAGGTGTTAAAGAATTTCATCAAAGAAAAAAATATTTAGAAAAAGAAACTTATACGAGGGGAGATACTATTATAACAAAATCATATAAAGAAACTAAAACTGTTTATTATGAATTAAAAACAATAAAGGGAGAGAATATTTATGAATATTCGTGTAGTGATTATTATGAAAACCCTGAAATGGGTGATTGTTCTAAAATAGATTTTATTAAAGGAATTGAAGAAAAATATTTAAAAGGAAAATTAATAACTGTAATAAAAACTAAAAATTTACCAGGAAGTATAAAAGAAGTAATAAAAAATTTTGACTTTAGAAATAAAATAAAAAAAAGGATAACATATACAAATGGGGTTGTAAAAACTTTTTATAGAAATGGTAATTATAAAATAGAAAAACCAATAAGAGGTGGAGTTTATGAAGAGTTATACAATAGTAAAGAAAAGTTAATTGATTCTGGAAAGATATATGATATTATGGGGTAATTAAGAAATTAACTTCATAAATAAAGAGAAATAATTTAAATAAGAAAATAATTTTAATGGAAATTAAAAAAGAGATCGGAGATCAAGGAGATATATTAAATTTAAGTGCTGCCTCTAGAGCAATGAATATAGAGCCAGATGAAGATCAAATAGAAAAGTTTGACGAATATGAAGTAAAAGCAAATCCGCTTAAATATGTTGCGCTTATTTTAACAGTAGGTTGTTTAAGTTTATCTGTTTATTCATTTTATACAGGACATTGGATATGGGGATCATTTTTAGTACCTATAACTTTATTTTTAGGAATGCTTTCATTCTCCTTAGGAAAAGGGAGTGTCACTAAAAGAATTGCTTACGAAAATGGATTAATTATTCCTGCAATAATCATAGAGTTAAATCCGATTAAAATTATTGCATTGGCAGATATGCGATCTTCTTCAGAACAAGAAAAAGTAATTTGGGGTTGTCAGAAAATGACCATAAATAATTTACCAAATCATAAAATTGAGATAGGAGAAAGAATTCCTTGTGTAAGTTTGTTTGGAATGGCTGTAAGAGGATACAGAAGACATTTTGAGCCAAGGCCTATTTCTTGGGGGTATAAAAATGAAGAATTTATATCAAAAACAATAGCGTTTATTAGTAAAGATAATGATGATTTACTTTTTGAAAGTGAATGGGTGATTTTAGAAAAGTTAGTAGACGAAATGAAAGGAGTAAAAGAAGAAAAAGAAGTAGTGTTTTTTGACGCAACATTAAATAGAATAGAGATATAAAAACAACTAAAAATTGAAGTTTTTTTATAATAGAAATAAGCTTTTATAAATTAGATTTTAAAATGAAAACATATAAAATAACAAACCCTAGAATATTAGAAGAATTAGCAAATAAGACAAGGAAAACCACTTTGATTTCTTCAGTAATAGTAGTTGGTTTGATTATATCTATAACTCTTTTTTTGATTTTAAAAGACGATGCAAAAATAGAGATAATACCATTAATTTTAGGAGGTTTATTATTCATCGTGCTTTTTGGATTCATGTTTAAACAAGTTAATGGTATGTTATATAAACTAAATAAGTATCGATTTGTTACAATTGATGAAAAGGCTATTACTATTGGAACAAGTAAAGAATTTAAAGAAGGTATTAACTTTTGTCAAAAGCAGATTTATAACCGCATGAATCGATTTGGTACTCATAATGATAAAACATTTTTAATGAGTAAGATAAAGTCGATGGAAGAGAAAAAATATGGATTAAAATTAAAGGTTTTGGGTATACTTGGAAACTCAGTTGTTATACCTAAAGAAATAGATGATCTTATTGAAATTAAAAAAGAAATAGAAGAAAGAATACCTTCATAATTTATTAAAAAAAGTATTCAAATTTTAGTAAAGAGTTTAATACGCGTATGAAACATAAAATTAAGCTTTTCGCCATTCTATTTTCAGGCTATATAATTTTGTTAACACTATTGTTTTTTTTAGTTAAAAATACGATAGAGTTTCACATCTTTAAAGACGTGAAATATTTGTTTTTGTACATTGTATTAAATGCTCTTGTATTTGCAGTTGTTTTTGGTTTGTTTTCTAGTAAATATTCTGAAAAAAAAGTAAAAAAAAGAGTCCAATATATAGTAGTTATCTATGTTGTTTTTTTAATTTTAAGTATTGGGATTATTGCGTTATTAAATAGTATTATATTTTATATGTTTAGCAATGGGAGAACCAATGTTTTCTCTGAAATTTTCAGTTTTACTCTCATTTTAACAGTAGTGTCCTTTACCATATTGTGGTGGGTAATTATAATTTTTGGAATTGTAACATTTGGATTTACCGAATTAATCTATTTTTTTATGTTGAAAAAAATAAAAACTTCAAAAAAGCAAAATCCTTTTATTTATAGAATTGTGTTTTCTGTAGTTATCGGATTAACTATTACGCTATATTGGATTAGTACTGTAACAGAAGGTGAATACTATAAAAGTTACAGTCCAGATGGTCAGTACAGTATATATGCATCCAGGAATAAGTATTTTAATTTTAATTTTCCGTTTGTAAAATTTGGAGATGCTGGCGGAAAAGTACATTTATATGATGAATTAGAAAATAGATTAATTACTTCTTGTTCTGTAGAGATGATTTCACATGTAGACGATCATTTTTTTTTGGAGTAAAGATGAATTATATATGAAAGCTAGAATTTATATTAAATTACCTAGAAAAATAAACGCTAAAATAATACGAGAATACGATAGATCGTATCCTGTAAAAAATACTTGGAATCTTTTTTTGCAAGGCAAACAGTATACGGTTATAGAAAAAGGAAATAGATTAACGGTTACTAATGAAAAAGGAAAAGTAATATTAAAAAACATTAAACATATTTCTCGAATATCTAATGGTTTTCAAGTGTTAAATGATACTACGGAGATTGAATATTACGATGCAAACTTAAAGAAGCTTAAAAGTGCTCCTAGTGTAGAGCAAATATTTCAAGATTTTTGTGGAAATGTTATTACCTATGGTTTAAAGATTGAAGAAGTTGAAGAGTATTTTATTTTAAAAAAAGCAACAGGATTTACAAGTTATAATTTTGATAATTATAAGGTTATTGATTCCTTAAAGAAAGCAAATATAAAAGATGTTTATTTTTTAAATAAGAAACGAACATTAGAATACAATGAGAATTCCCCTAAAAAAGAATCTGTGATCATAGATTTTGGAACTTATTTTGGAATTCTATCTGAAAAATATGGAATAGAATATTTTGATTCTGTAGATATAACTCAGCGGCCTATTAAAGTAAAGAGAAACAAGTTATACGGATATTATGATATAACTTCCACAACATACTTAGAACTAAAACCGTTTGAGTTTAATTTAGCGGAATTTAAGCATGAAAAATATGGAGAAGGTTATGTAGCTATAAATGGAGAAAGATATTATAAGTAGCAAAAGACCTTTAATAAAAATAAGAAGTAATAAAATGACTATAAAACATTCTTTATACAATCAAGAATTAGATAAAATATTTAATATAGAGTTATTGAGGGGAGAGGTACTGTATGAAATTGGTAAGAAAGAAAAACTAAGGAGTTATAAGAAAACGTTTAAATCTGAAGAAGATGCGCTTAAGTTCTTTTATAAAAAGGAATGGGAGATTCTAAAAAAGGGATTCATTTTAAGTAATGAAACAGAAATATTTGGAACTCATAAATTGCATTATTTTGTAGGTATAGGTTATACTGGTGCTTTATCTTTTGAAGATACACCTAAAGGAATTTTTGTATACAAACATGGTTCTTATGAAGATGTTCGAGATAGTTATGATTTTATCATTCACATAGATAGAAAAGGAAATTTAAAGAATACAATTAAACTCCCTGAAGTACTACCATGGGATATTAAATACAACTCAATTAATAATTTATTGTTAATGGTGTTAAACCATCATATATACTCTTTTAATATAGAAACTGATACTTTTAAAAAAATAGCGGATAAAGAAAAAGGAAAATGGGCTAGTTTTATATCTGTATCAGAAAATTTATATAGTTATGGAACAAATGAAAAGTTGTTTGTTAAAAATTTAGAAGATGAAGTTCTTTTTACTCAACCTTACGAGGTTGAAATTATTAAAGGAAATTCTCCTTTTTGTGCCATCACTTCTAAGACTCAAAATAGCTTAGCACTTCATAACAAAATAGGAGAAATTAATATTATTGATATAGAAAATAAAAAAAGAGTAAAAGAAATTAAAGAAGATTTCGATATTGTAAGTGAAATGGAATTTATAGAATCGGAAAATATATTAGTAGTTAAAGAATATTATCCGAAACCATTGCGTTTTTTTGATATAAATGAAGGTAAACAAATTGAATTTCCTTCCTTAGAGATTCCTGAATATACAAAAGAAGTAAACGATTTCTGTTTTAATAAAGAGCAATCAAAATTAGTTCTAAGGCAGAGAGAAACAATGTATGTTTTTGATTTTATTGCTAAAAAAATGATAGGTAGTTTTAAAATAGCGCATATGGTGAAAACTGCAAAAATTAAATTTATAGGAGAAGATTTAGGAGTAAGAACCGATTATGGTTGTTTTAGTTTGTACAAGGTGTAAAAAATGATTAACAGTGATTCTTCATATCATAATCTGATTAACCTATGCAACTGATAAGGTTAATGTTTATTAAAATAAAAGACATAATAATGAAAAAGATATTTTTAACAGCAACAATTTTTTTATTGATCTCTTGTAATCAAACGTATAAAGTTTCATCATCTTATTTATCAGGAAAAACTTTTGAAGAAAAAGGGTATGCAGAAAACCAATTATCGCCAGAAGATATAAAAGCGAATCCAGATTTTGCAAAAACACACCTTACAAGTCTTGCTTCTATTGAGTTTGTTAATAAAAAAGATGTTAATGTTTCTTATTGGAATTATTCGCAAGGAACAATATCTTCAAGTGGAACTTACACAATAAAAAATAATACAATAATAATGAGTTTAAAAAAATTAGGTGTTATGTTCGGTAGTTCTTGCAAATTAGAAAATGCAGAAACTCTTATTTCAAATGGTCAATTTAAAAATTTTGAATTAAAGAAATAATTACAACGAACAAATGATACCATATTAAACAAAATGCTTCTAGGCTGTATTTGTTGGTGTAGTGTACATAATTAAAGATTATTAAAACTATAAAACACAATAAAATAGTTTAGTTTCTACTATTTTGATGTCGTTTATTTGTTTAAAATTAATACGGAAATATAATAATTAGCTACAAAAATTAATTGAGTAATTATTAAAAACAATAGTTCATATACTTTAGTGTACTCTTAGTAAAAAAAGTACGAATGAATAAAGTATTTCTAATTATAATAACACTACTAATATTTACAAATTGTAAACAAGAAAATATAAAAGTAGAAGAAGTTATACAACGAGATAGTATCGTTATTAAAAAGATAGATAACTATGAACACATTTTAAATTTACCTTCAGATTTAAGAACTTTTATTTTTTCAGAAACTTCTAAAATATATGCTGCTCCCGATACTTTAAGTGAAGTAGTAAGAACTCTCAAATTCAGCGATAGTCAATATACAGTACAAGAGCATATTTTAAACGAAGGAATATATTGGTATAAGTTACAAGGATGGAACCCTGATTTTAAAGAAGGAGGATATATTAAAGCAGATGCAATGAGTAACTTTTATACGGGTTATAGTAAGTTGGATTTAGGGTTTTTGGGTAAAATAGAATCAAAACCAAGTAGTAAAGATGTTTTTTCAATTAAATTATTCAATACAGAAACTAATAAAGTACTTCAAAAGTATATAATACCACATCATTATGACTATTATGTTTTAGAGAATTTATACGAATCTGAACATGTTTTAGAAGGGGTGAATTACATTTTAACTACAGAACAGATGAAGAATCATGTCCAGGAAGATCTCATCAGGAAATAATAGTTGCAACAAAAAATAAACTAATTAAATTGTGGAGCTCTGATGAAGTTGTATTTGAAGAGAATGAAAATTTAGAAGATCAAATTCTTACATTGTATATTCCTATACCTACTGAAAACAAAGTAGTTTTAGCACCTTGGGGAAAGTTTAAAGATGTTTTAAAAAATGATTTAACATTCGATATTATTCAACCAGATTCATCAATAGATGTTCCTGTAAGAAGTTTAGTGGTATTAAAAAAAACAAAAGTATATTCAAACAGGCGAAAAAAAATATCTTTTAAATATTATAAGTGGAATGGAAGTAAATTCACATTTATAAAAGAGGTTTTAGAATGAAGAAAAAATATAAATATGTGATCATTTTTATTGTTTTTGGTGTTGTGTTTTTTCTGTTGTACATAGCTTCATTTTTTTCATATAAACAATTACTCCCTATTAAAAGAGTACCAAAAGAATATGAATCCTATAAACGAGTAAGGGATGGTGTTGAAACAGAAAAACATGAAATAGTACCCATTGTAAAAGGTTTTCCAGAGAATATTGGAATAGTGTATTACAATAAAAAAGATACAACAGTGGTAGTAAGAACTAAAAATTACGGTTCATTCAGCACACGTAAACCTGAAATTTACAAGAATAATTATTATAAGTTAAACGCTAAAGGTAAAATAATAGATAGCTTAGAATTAAAACGTAATGAAATAAGTGAAATTCGTGAAGGCTATTTAATTAACAACGATTCATATTATACATGGTTATTAGATGGAGATAAAACTAGAAAGAAATGTAAAATGATAAATAGAGATTATTCATTTACAAAAGAACAGGCTGAAAAAAAATTAAAAGAGTTATATGATAAGTCTAAGTATGCTTTTGGTTATGATATAGTTCTTGATAATTACTCATCTTATATTTCAGCTTTTTTTATAAATAATGATTGGGTATTTTTATTTGGAGATATAAAAATGAGTTATAAAAATGAAGATATTTATCCTCCGAAAAGAGTAGATAACTACGACTCTCGATTTGTATTAAATGATATTATAAATAAAGAAGATGTATGGAACAAAAAAAGTAAGGTTTTAAGCCTTAAACATTTTCAAAAAATAGAGTATGAAAAATCTAATAAATCACTTTTTACTCTTATTCCTTCAAGTTATAATCACTCAGTTGATAAATGGATAGGAGAGGGGTATATGCATTTATTGTATCAAAAAGATACCATCGTATTTAAAATGATCTTAAATTATGAATTAGGTGATTCCAATTCATATTCAGGGAATTTGAATTTTTATACAGATTCAAAATTAAAATTCGGATTGTTAGCATGTGATTACAGATTATTTATTGTAAGAAATAAAGAAAATAATAGTTTAAAATAAGCGTTTGAGTAGTTTAAAAATAATACTTTAGTTATTACAAATAACGATTAATCATTGAAGGTAATTATGAAAATTTTTAAAATAGTATGTTCACTTATTATAATTCTTTTAGTAGAAAGTGCATGTGTTTCTAAAAAAGAAGCTCAAAAGAAAGGAGAATCAAAAAAAGAAAATACGGTTACCATAAAAGAGAAGAAAAAAGAGGAAGTAGCCAAACCTATAAAAAAGATTATAAAGAAATTAGGACCTAAAAAAGATGATGAAATAAGTTTACTTTTTATTGGTGATTTTATGGGACATATGGATCAAATAAAAGCAGCATATAATAAAAAAACAAAATTGTATGAATACGATTCGTGTTTTTCTAAAATAAAGCCAATACTAAGTAATGCAGATGTTACTTTAGGTAATTTAGAAGTTACTTTAGGAGTAAAACCATATTCGGGATACCCGCAATTTAGTTCTCCACCATCGTATGCTTCAGCAATAAAAAATGCAGGAGTAGATGTAGTAACAACTTCTAATAATCATTCTTGCGACAAACGAAAGAAAGGGGTAGAACGAACAATTAAAATTTTAGATTCATTAAAAATTGGACATACAGGAACGTTTATCAATTCAATAGAAAAAACAAAAAATCCGGCATATGTTATCGAAAAAAATAATTTTAAAATAGCTGTAATAAGTTATACGTATGGTACCAATAGTATAAAACCGACACCTCCGAATATCGTGAATTATTTAGATAAAGAAACGATTAAAAAAGATATAAACTATGTGAATAGTAAAGTAAATCCAGATCAAATAATCGCTTTTGTGCATTGGGGGCTTCAGTATAAAAACTTACCAAATAAAGAACAAAAAGATATGTTTTCATACTTTAAATCATTAGGTGTGAACATTGTAATAGGGGCGCACCCTCATGTATTACAACCCATGAAATGGACAAAACCAACAAAAGAAAGCCCTAAAGAGGATTTTGTGGTGTATTCATTAGGGAATTTTGTATCGCATCAACGTACATTTCCTAGAGATGGAGGAGCAGTCTTAAAATTATCATTAACAAAAGACAAGGATAAAAAAATACACATTAAAAAAGCAGATTACTTACTTACTTGGGTATACGAACCAGTAGTAAATGGTAAAAAGGAATATTATGTATTACCAGCAGATGAATATGCTAAAAAGCCAGAATCTTTTACAAAGAAAAAAGATTATGATAAAATGATGCGTTTTGTAAAGCATGCAAGAACTTTATTAGGAAAGCATAATGTAAATGTAGGTGAGTATAAGTAGAGATCTAAAAAAAATAATTAAAATGAATATAGAATCAGTAAAAGTAAAATTGAAAGAAGCGAATATTTTTCATTCAGAAGGTGAAATTTTAAATAACCAAAGTGTAATAGGTTATGAAAAGAAATTTAAATGGAGTTGGGTAGCTACTCAATTAAATACATTTATTGTAATTACAGATTTAGGGGATCAAGAAATTAACAAATCGATAATTGAGCAGCATTTATCTGAATCGTTTAAGTTTTCTAAACAAAATTATAAAGGATGGCCAAGAGGATTACAATCTGCTGTTGGGGTGATTTCAGTATTAATTTCAACCAATATTACAGAAGAAGCAAAAGAGTATTGTAGAAAATTGAAATCAGGGAAAAAATGGGCAGGTTTTTCAATTCCAGTAGTGTATAACTCAGAAACAAAGGAGACTTTTAAATTTGAAAAAAATCCGATGTGGGGAGCTATATATTATCCGCATTTTAAAAAATTAATAGCGAGCCTTAATTAAATTAATATAGCTCTTAATAAAGTATAAAATGAAAAAGTATATTATAGTTTTAAGTTGTTTTTTTTCAATTGTTTTAACAAGTTGTCAAGAGAAGCCTCGAACAAAAGAAATGGATGAATTCATTGCTGAATTTGAAGGAATGAATTTAGAGGAGGTTTCAACACAATTAAATAATACGATAAGAACATTAAAATATTTTAATAAAATAGGAGGTTCAGACAAGGAAATTAAAAACATAGCCAAAAAAGATGAAAAATTAAGATCTCCTTTTAAAATAGATACTTCTATGGTGGCAGCTGCTTTACAGCAGTTTAAAGATGTAGAGTTTGATCAAATAATAAATGATACTGTATCTGAATTTGTGTTTTACAGATTGGATAAAGAATTCAAGGAGGGAGCTACACTAAGATTATCAGAAAATACAACAGATTTTCTTTCAGTTAACAAACAATCATTTTTACCAAATACAATTTATTATAAGAGTAAAGAAAAACGAACTGAGAGTCTAAAAAATTATGAAGTAAGTTTTGAGCATTTCCCAAGAGCATGGGGAAAACAAAAAATTGTAGATAGTATTTTCATAGATTATAAATTAAGTTATTTGAAAGCCTATGATTCAGTTGTACTTTCCAATAGTACTAAGAAGAAAAAATATGAAAATGGTGAAATTAAAATAAAAAAACTAACGGATAATTATTTACATATATCAGTAAGTGATAGTTTAAAGAAGTTAAACTATCATATTTATGCATTTAATAAAGAAGGAAAACCATTAAGCGATAGTTTTTCCAATACTTCTGAGTTGTCGCCTAAAAAAGCAAAAAAGGCAATTCGTAAGTTCAGTCATTTTTTAGGAGAAACTCAAGAGCTTTTTGAAGAGAATTCTTTTAAAACAAAAGAAGAGTTTATAACCTACTTAGATACACATATAAAGGGTGTAGATTTCTTTAGGGATGAAGATGGAATGATTCATCATGAGTATTTCTATAGAGGAAATATAGCAGAAGTAAGAATCTATTTTGAAACTGATAGAGTAGAGAAAACTAAAAGGTTTACAGCAAATAATCTACAAATAGATAACGATTTATTTCCAAAAAAATCAAAAGGAAAAGTAGTTTTTGTAGATAAAGATTTGAACGAAGTTGTAAAAACAGATAAAGAAAATTTATATGCTTCAGGAGGTAATTTTTATACAGCAACTGATGACTATTATGACTCTGATTATTATTATTTAGATGTAAAAGAAAAGAAATTAAAAGCATTGAATATACATAAGGTTCTTAATTTTAATAACGGAATTTTTGGAATTAGAGAAAAGAAAGGTCAGTCTTTCAGAATTTATAATAAGAATTATGAATTATTGTTAGCTAAAGATTGCTATAATTATGTTCTTTTACATAACGATAAAATGATTTTAACTAATGAACACGATTGTTTTTTAATAGATAAAACGGGTACAAGTAAGCTGCTTAAAAATATTGCAGGTGTATACAATGATGGTTACTCTGAAGATTTACTACTTGCATATAATAAAAAAGATAAAGTTGGTTTTATAAACTCTTCTGGCTATACTGTAATTCCTTTTAAGTATCATTATGGAAATAAGTTTAGTGAAGGTTTAGCAGCATTAGCTAAAGAAGACCAAAAGTTCGGTTATATCAACAAAAAAGGAGAGGTAATACTTCCTTTTAAATATGAAAGCGCTGAGGAGTTTGTAAATGGATTTACCATGGTTAAATTTGATGGGTTTTGGCATATTATAGATCGTAAAGGAAAAGTAAAAGTAAAAGCAAAAAGTAAATATGGAGGGTTTTCTGTAAGTGGTGAAGGTTTAGATAGAGTATATCAAATGAGTGATAGTAAATACAATTCTTTTGGAGAGATAATTAAGGAATAAGTATTTAAGAAAATAAATACTAAATGATTATAATGAAATTGAAAAACAAACACATATTAAAGAGCCTATTTTTTATTTTAACATTACTCTTAATTTCTAGTTGTTCTGTTTTTCAATCTAAGTATGTTGAAATTGAAGAAGCAAATTGCAATTGCTGTGAAAAACACGAATATGAGATAATAGAAAACAAACTTATTGAAACAAGTGATTCTGAATTTAATGATTTAATATTTAAAATAATTGATTTAGCAAGACCTGAATCTGAGCCAGAATCTTATCCATATGCCATTAAAATTGAAAATGAATTAATTAATCATGAAATAATATTTGATTTTCAAACACCTATTTCAGTGAAAAATCATCAATATAACGTTTTTACGAAGAGTTTTGAACCTAATATAAGTTCAAGTAAATATAAGAGCATAGGAACTATTGATTTAAGAAAAAAAGGAAAAAGAGAAATAATAATAGGGAGTAAAGTAATATCTACAGGGTGTGTAGATTATACTACAAAAACCAAAGTGTTACGAAGCAAATGGAATAAGAGACAAGTTAAAAAAAAACAATAGAATTTTCACTTAACTAATTTAACAAAACAATAGTGATAACTATCGTAATATATAATTACAATTAACATATAGTTACTGAGGATTATTAAAGCCTTAAAATGAAGTAATAATCAGTAGTATTACTCTTACTAAAATCTAAATTTAATTAGATATCACATTCATAATAGATAAAAGCAAATTTTTTAAAAAAAGATTCAAATATTTATTCAAATAGCACGCTTTTATATATTCAAAACAATTTTTTAGTAATTCAAATTAACTTCGTAAATAATTAAGAGGTTTTAAAGGGATATTTACTTTGAATTTTAAAACCAGAAATAACATCAATTATTAAAAAAAATAAAAATGGGATATAATTTAGCAGGACTATTAATTCGTAAAAAACTTGAAAATACTTCTGAAATAGAAAGTTTATTAAAAGAAAATTTAAATTATACTGAAGAAGTTGGTTTTGAAGATGCAACTACAGGTTTTGAAGAAAATATTTTAGATGTATTACATACAGAAAAAGGAACATTATTATTTTACGAATTAGGTAGATTGTATGATGTTTCTAGTTATAAAGAAGAAGTAATTCAATTTATGGTTTCTGATGTTTCAGATACGTATTATTTTGAGCATTATAATAATGAAGAATTAAAAAGAAAATATATTACTTCGCAAGGAGAAATAGCTGAAGATATCGGAACAGGAAGTATAGATATAGAAGAAGATTTAATAGATGAAATATGGGAATTGACAAATCAATTTTTAGAAAGTAATTCTATAGATACTATTTTTGAAAGTAACTTTAAAAGATATCAAATAAACTAATTTTAAGTAATAAAGTTAGATGATAACTCAATTAAGAAAAGATGAAAACTGTATTATTAATAATTAGTATATCGCTAGGGTTTTTAAAAACAGATATAACTAATAATAAAATAGGAAAAGTTTTTAAAGAATTTCAAGAAGCAATTGTAAAAAAATAATAGAATTATCTAACTTTCCAATAGAAGGAGATGCGGGGTTAGCTCGTTTGATAAGCGAGGATGGTTTTGAGGAACAAATGAGAAAGTATAATTTTCAAATTCCAAAAGAATTAATAATTAAAAACTGTTTGTTTTTAGAGGAGCCAGAATTAAAGTTACTAACCCAATTTAATTTTAACAAACAAGAGAATAATAAAGAAGTGTTATACAAAGGGTGTGTTTATAAATCGTATTTACACATTAATGAAGATAAAAACTCTTTTCAATGGTCGGTTGGTTGTGTAGATTTAATAGAAGAATCTATTGGAGAGTATTCAATAAATTTTACATTTAAGTTGATAGATGGAGAATATAAATTGAAACAGATTCATGGTGTTGGATAAATAATAAATTCATAAAATGAGATTTTTTTTAATAATTATACTATCAATAGTGTGTTTTTCAACGAATGCCCAAGAAGACTATTTTGTGAATGCAAAAAAGGGTTTAAATGTTAGAGCAGACAAAAAATTAGATTCAAAAAAAATCACCAAATTACCCTTTGGAGTTGTAGTTACAAAACTAGAAGAAGCAAGTGAAGAAGTAACCATAGGTATAAAAAGAATAAAAGGGAAATGGATTAAAATTAAATACAACAACTATTTGTATTTATTACCTAACAAAATAGAACATGAACAATATGAAGGAGAAGGATATGTATTTGATGCTTATTTAAAGAAAAAGAAAGACGGGAAAGAAGAAATAGATACTTTTAAAATAACCGAAAAAGAGTTTGTAAGATTAAGAGGGAAAAGAACAGCATTTTTTCAGAAAGCAGGAAAAATAACCGATTTAAATTCGATAAAAAAGAAACTAAAAAACAGAGTTACTTGGGTTACTAGCTTTGAAGATGAAGCATACAAAAGAGAAGATGCCATTCAAAGTATTATTACCAATAATGGTCAAAAATTAGTGATAAATCAAATGAGTAATGAATACGGATTTGATAAGGACTTTTCTGGTTATTATCCGAAGTATGATATTTTAGTTTTTGAAGGAGGACATGCTAGTGATGCTTGTTTCTCTATAAAAACAGGAGCAATGCAAAGTACTGTTGGTAATCCAGATTATATAATTCCGTCACCTAAAAATACCTATCGCTTAAACGGATATGAATCTGGTCAAGAATGCATTTTATACTTTTTTCAGAAAAAGGAAAAAGGAGAGTTTATATACTTAACCGATTTTAATATAGCTTGTCACTTTGTCGATTTTTATTGGATAGATGAAATAACATTTATATATAGTATAATGAATTATAGTAAGGATAGCATTAAAGGAGTGAAAGAATATTTTAAAGGGAAATTGAAAATTTAAATAAATAATTAGGAAAAATACTTAGGTTATTATCCTAAAATTAAAGAAGAAATGAAAAAAATACTATTATTAATTTTAGCACTCATAATTGTTTCTTGTGAAAAAGGAATTCATAAAAAATACGCATCAATATCTAAAGAAAAAGATTTTGAAGAAATGACAGAACAAATATCTCCAGAACAACTAATACTACTAAAAAGCTATATTTTAGAAAAAGAAGCTAAAAAAGAGACTTTAGATGGTGTTTTTTATGGAGTTTTATTAGAGAGAGCTGAAGAAAAAATACAAAAGAGAAAAGATTCTATAGCAATAGAGAAAGAAAAAAAAGAAGAAGAAAAAAGAAAACAGCAAAAAAAGAGAGAAAAGAAAAAACAATTTGAAGCTATTGCAAAATTATTATGCAATAAAAAATGGAAAATAAAAGAGTATGCATTTCAAGTACAGATACGTAAAAAGACACCAGAAAATATAGAAATGGCAAAAACTATATTAAATAGAGCAATGTTTATAAAAGATTCTGAATTAATTTTTTCTGTAATAGATGATAAAAGGAAAACCTATGTAAGAGGAAAACTAGATGAAAGAGTCACAAAATTATTTAATGGAAAGAATAAGAGATATAAAAAGTATAATATTGATGGAACTTATGTAGATGGAATAGGAAAAGAAATGGAAAAAGGAACATGGACTGTTATAGATGGTAATACTATTAGAGAAGAAAGACCATCAACAAGCAGTTTTAGAAGAAAAAAGAAAGAAATAGTACTATTAGATATAAAGACATTAAATAAAAATACATTTCATTTTTTTGAAGGAGAACAAGGATATTTTAAACCTGAAATAGATACAAATGCGTCTATTTTAATGAAAACGGATTAATATAAAGAGAACAAATGAAACGTAGTGTTCAAGTATTTTTTCTTTTTAGTATAACAGCTGTTTTTTCACAAGAAAGTATTACAAAAATACCTAAGGAAGCAGTATGTCATTTTTATGAATTAACTATTGGTAATTTTAATATTCGATATCCTGAGAAAACGAGTTTTCCTAATAAGTATAAAAACTACTACGCTCCGAATATATCAAAACCGATCTTTCATCCAAAAAGATATTCAGAAAAAAGTATTGATACATTAAAACATTATGTTAAACTAGAAATAGTTGAAAATATTAAAAAGTATTCTAAAGTTAAAAACCGGTATGATATAGATAAAACAGCAACTAAAGTGAAGTTTTATGAAAACGGATCTTTTGATTTACCTATTAAAGATGGAAATAAGAAGGTACATATAAAATCGACCAAACCTGTGGAAGCTTATTTAGAGTGTTTTAATTATGTTGGAGAAATTAAAGCAATAAATAAATATGTAATCAAATCATTTTTTGAAACACCAACTCATTTTTTTATAGACAAAAATTCAGGAGAGAGAACCGAAATAGGTACTGGCGGATTTCCTCATTTTTCGCCAGATAGAAAGATTTTAGTAGACTTATTTCCAAATACTGCTACATACCAACATAACGAATCTGCTGAGTTAACAATAGTTCATTTAAAAAATAAAGGAAAAAGTAACAAACCAATTTTAAGAGTGAGTTTTAAAAGTTGGATGCCTTCAGAGGAACCATCTCATTTCTTTTGGATTTCTAACTCAGAACTAATTTTTAGAGCGTATCCAGTTAGAAAATATATAAAAGAGGGGAATCCTGAAAATTTAGAGTTTCAATATATAAAGTTAACTATAAAAAATTAAGAAGCTTAGTAATAAATTAAAGATTGAATCGTCAATTAATTACTAAGCTTTTTAAGATGGAAAATAGAAAAATTATATATTTAATGTTTTTCTTGTTATGTAGAAATATGACAGGGCAGTTAATAGAGAAAGAAAGAATTTCTTTAAAAGAAGAATTAGAAAAAAACACATGGATTATTAATGAAGAATTAGGTTTAAATCTAGCTATTAAAGAATATAAATTAACAGCAATAAAAAAAGAAAAAGAACTAAATAGTTTAACAGATGAAAATATAGTTTGTTTTTATGATGAAAAGTATTTTGACAGTTTTAATATGAATACAGGTCCTTGTTTAAATGCTTTGTTTGAATTAAGTATTTTTGGAATGAGATATACTATTAGCAAAGAAAATATTTTTACTTTTAATTATAAAAAAAGCAAAAATAAATTAAATGATAGTAGTTTTGATAATGATGATTTTATAAACTTAAAATTTAAAATAGTTAAGAAAAAGAATAAAATATTTTTGCAAAAAATAAATTGAGAAGTAACCATGAAAAAAGAAGATTTAGAAACACATCAGTTTTTACCTAGTGGAGAATGGGAAGGTTTTTATTGTTATAATGATACACCGGCACAACATAAAATGTTTATAGAGTTAACATTTAAAGAAGGTAAAATATCGGGTTCAGGTACAGATGATGTAGCTCCATTTACATGGAAAGGGGATTATGATTTAGATAGTTTTAAGATACGAATGATGAAAACATATCCTACACATCAAATATATTACAAAGGAGATGCAGATGAAAATGGTATATGGGGAATGTGGGAAGACTTAACAGATTTAAGTAAACAATTTTCGCCAGAAACAATACAGAAAATAAAGGAAGTATTTAAAGATAAAATAAGAGGAGGTTTTCATATTTGGCCCAAAAAACAAGGAAGTGAAGAAAATGCAAATGCTCTAGAAGAAAAGATAACGGAATCTAAAAAGTTAAAAGAATTATTTGTTAAAAAAATATAACATCAAATTTATTTAAATAGAAGAGAATAAATTAAAATAAGAAATTGAGTATACAAAGTGATACATTATAAAATTATAAGCATATTAATTATTACAATGTTCTTTTTTTCATGTGAAAAAGAACATAAAGAAAAGGCAAAAACTCAATTTTATCATTGGAAAATCGATGCTACTTTAACAGATAAAGAAAAAGAAGCGTTAGAAGTAACAGATAAAGAGAAAACGTTTATACATTATTTTGATATTGTATTAACAGAAAACACATCTCATCCAGTAGCAGTTATTCAAAATATAGATGAGGTCTTTAAAAAGAGAGCAATAATTCCAGTTGTTTTTATTAGAAACACTGTATTTAAAAATAAAGAAATTTCTATTGAAAAATTAGTAGAAAAAACAGAGAAATTAGTACAACAAATACACCATCGTTTTTTTAATAAAGAGACAAAAGAAATTCAAATCGATTGCGATTGGTCTGGTACCACAAAAGAAAAATATTTTCAATTTTTAGAATTATTAAATAGAAAAGTTAAAACGAGTGCTACAATACGATTGCATCAAATTAAATACACAAAAAATACAGGAATACCACCAGTTGATTATGGTGTTTTAATGTTATATAATGTGGGGGATTTAAGTGAATTTAAGGAAAATTCAATTTTGAATCATAAAGTTGTAAAACAGTATATACATAAAGAATCTAAGTACCCACTTACTTTAGATGTAGCGTTGCCTTTGTTTTCTCAAGTAGTTATAAAGAATAAAGAAAAGAGAATACGATTAATTAATCGTGTAATTGTAGATGATTTTATAAAAGATACACTTCATTTTAAAAAAATGAGTTCTAATATATATAAAGTAATAAAAAAGAAACTTTATAAAGGTCAATACCTATACAAAGACTTTTTATTAAAATTAGAAAAAAGTAATTTAGAAGAAATTATAAAGAGTAACGAAATTGTAAAAAATAGTAAATTAAATATTAGAAATACTATTTTATATCACTTAGACGAAATAGAATTACAAGAAAATAAATTTAAAGAACTTATACATAAATTGAAATGAGAAAGCTATTTTTTTTAAAGAAATACCTATTGTTTATAATCGTATTTTTTAAGTTATCAATAAGTAATTTATATGCAAATGAGCCTATTTATTTTTGTGGAGGATCTTACGATCCAGATTATTATTACTATAATTTATTTAACCAAGAAAACATATCTCAAAAAGCATTCTATCCTTTTTTAAGAACGGATCAAAGTCCTTTTTATAAAAGTTTACAACCTAAGGATAGTGAGAATATTCAATTATGGTATCAATTTTTTAATCAAAAATATTCAGTAGAAACTTTAGTTGAAGTAATTTATGGTAAAGAGGAAAAATTTCAATTATTAAAGAGTAACAAGGAAAAAGAATCTGCTGCAATTAGATATTTAAAATTTGCAAAATCTACAGAAAAAGTAACTGTTAATAATAACAGATATTATTGGGATTATGATAAGTTGATAAAAGGAAGAAAAGAAAATGCACCACAACTTATAAATGAAGGATTAAAATTATATAACAAGGAGAAAGATAAAGACTTAAAACAACGTTATGCATATCAATTAATTCGTTTATACAGGTATAATCATCGTTTTAAACTAGCACTAGAATTTTTTAAGAATGAGAAAGAATCATTCGAATTTAAAAATGAAATCTATTATTATATATTAGATCAAGTAGGAGGGTGCTATTATAAAACAAAACAATATGAAAAAGCTGCATATACTTTCTTGAATGTTTTTGATAAAAGTATTGATAAAAAACAATCTGCTTTTGTAAGTTATAAATTTTGTACTTATAAAAAAGCAGAAGGAAAAACGTTATTGAAAACAAATGAAGAAAAAGCAAATCAGATTTTTATAACTGGATTACGAAGTTTCTCTGATACAATGCAAGATTTAAAAAAGATTACTGAGTTAGGTATTGCAGAAGATAAACAAGAATTATTAGCTATTCGTATTCTTAATAATTTAGAGAGAACTATTTTAGGGGTTAATTTTAGAAAGGATATATTTCAAAAGGAAGCAGGAACAAATGGTAAACTGAATGAGTTGTTAAAATTCATCGATAGAAAAATAAATAACAAATACAATATTGAATTTTGGAAGTTAACAGAAGCTTATGTTCTATTTTTAAAGGAGGATATAGGAGAAGCTAAAAGCAAATTAAAATTAATAACGTCAAAAAAGTTTAAAAAGCAAAAAGAAAATTTAGCAGTATTATTTGAAGTATTTTCTTGGCAAAGTATTACTCAAGAAAATGATGTTTGGTTAACTAAATTATTTTCAAAAGAAGCAGAAAGCATTGCTGTATTAGATCAATGTAACTATACCGATATTATAGACGAAAGATTAGGATGTAGCTTAAAAAATATTATCATAGAACAATTAAGTCATTTGTATTTAAAAGAAGATAAAATAGCACAATCTTATTTATTACATAATTATTTAGAAAATATTGAAGGAACTCCATCTCATAAATTAGTAGATGAACTAACTCGTTTTGTAAAAAAGAAAAATAAAAGTGGCTTTGAAAAGTTGTTGTTAAAAAGGTTAACGAATAAAGGTTATACAGAAACAAAGTTAGTTAAGCTAATGAAGGCAGCCAAAGGAGATATCTACTTTAGGAGCGGTAATTTTAATAAAGCATTACCTTACTATGAAAGCTATGATGTTTCTAAAGAAATACCTGCAACGATTTTTAGTAATAATATCATAGAATGCTTTAGTTGTAATGATACATATGTAATGGAAGATGAAGTATACAAAGCAGGAGTGTTTTCGTTTTTAAACACTAAAATGAATAAATATGAACTACTGTTAAATCTTCAGAAATTAGAAGAATTATCGCAAAATGAAAAAGCTAAAAAATGGCAACGAAAATTAGCATTTTACTTATTAGGTAATTATTTCTTTAATGTATCTAATACAGGATATTATAGAACCGTAGTATATAATGGATCTTATTGGTATAATTATTATTTTGGAGAAAAAAGACCAGATATTTCAGAGGTAATAGAAAAGAAAAAGACGTACAGTTTTCCTTATGGAGGTTACCCGAACACATATAATGGATTAGCTAATAAAGCGATGGAATATTATAAAGAAACAATTGCCTTATCTTCAGATAATGAATTAAACGCTCGTTGTTCTTATATGATAGCGAAGTGTGAATTAAACGATTATTATAATAACATATATAAAGATCGATGGAGTGATTATGATGGAGGTGATTATAAGAAGCATAAAAAAGAAGGATTTAAAGCTTTAAAAACAAAATATAATACCACCAAGTTTTATCAAAAAATAAGAAGTAAATGTAGCTTTTTTAGATTGTATGATTCTAATTAATAATTTAAAGAACTGTCTCGTTTAAATTTTGAATGTAATGTATCGATTTAAAAGCTTTAAAGAAAAAGCGGAGAGAAAATAATATAACTCGTTGTTTTCTTTTTGTTAAGCAAATAAAATTTGTTTTTTGTACTTCTATAAATTAATTTTTAATAAATAAGCAATGTTAAAAAGAACAAAAAAGAATACTATTTTGTCATTTCTTAACGTTTTTAATGTCTTGTAATTCAGTAATTTGATTTCTTTTTTTTAAGATTATTTTAGGTTTTTTTTAACACTTGAAAAAATCGTTGTGTTTTTAAAATGAATACATTTGATATGTAAGTTTTTTTATATAGCAATAAGTTATTAAAAAAGTTTTTTGATAATGCTTTAGCTAATAATTTTGTTTACTTAATCATACGGGGAGTGTGTGGTTATGTATAAACAAAGTACATTGTCAGTTGAGTAGAGGCAGTATGTAAGTAATAGTTCTTGTGACTATAAAATAATCCCTATAAAACATCACTCTACTTTAACTGACCAAGTTAAATTATATACCTAAATCGGTATTATTCCAATTAATATTTTTAGAAAGTATTCGAGTTAATTTATGTTTCTTTAGGGAAATTAGGATTTATTTTATTTTTCTCTTTTTCGTAAATTTCAAATTTGACGACCTCGTAGAGGACCACGGGATTTTCGATCGCCTTAAACAACTTTATTTATCCATCTATTAGTATTTCAGATGCATTAAAATCATTCATTGTTATTGTAAATGTATGATTCAAATCATGTCTAGATTCAAATGCAATTTCCCAAACTTTAAAATCATTTATACAAAGTGGTAAAAACAAGTAAACAGCTTTAAATTCTTTTTTGAAATCTTTTATTTCGAATTCTTCTTTCCAATTTCTAAATTCATCTTCAATTATTGGCTTTACAGAAGAGATAATTTTCAAATAATTTAGTTCAATTTCTCTAAAAAAATCTTTTTGTATTTCTGTTGGACCTGTTTCATTTCCTTTGATTCCAATTTCTATTATTTCATTGGTCGGCTTAAAATGTCTATGGCATTCAAAATAATTTTTTTCAGGTGTCTTCTTAAATTCTGAAAATATCATTTTGCCAAAGAATTGGTCATCAATTTTAATTGTTTTTCCAAAAATGAAATCAAATATTCCCATAGTTCTTTACCAATCTCTTGTTGCTATTAATTCTTCTGTATCTGCTTTAAAATTATAAGATTTGGCTATATATTCAAAATTCATTGCAATACATTCTCTTGCAGCTGTTTCTATTTCGATATTATTTTCATAAAACACTTCTTGTAAACCATTAAATTCATCTGTTGATTTATGACTTAATTTATACAGCTCTTCAAGAGTTTTTGGTTTCTATTTCCGAACAAAGATTAATCAGGATTGCTTTTCCTTTATCAACGATGTTATTTGGGAAATATTGATCTTCATACATTTCTTTTAAAAACGAATATTCTTTTACTTTTTGATTTTTTAATCCCATTTGTTTTGTGATTTTTGATTGACAAGAAATAATTAATATTGAGAATATTAGTAAGTATTTCATTGCTGCTAACATTTAGTGTATGATTAGTGCGGGAATAAGAAGATCAAAGATTTTCAGATTAAGCACTTAGTTAAAGTATTTTGTTTACTTTTAATTTTTTCTGTTCTAAATCCAAATCAAAAGATTTGGCAGACATTATAAAAATACATTAAACTTTGAATAAAATGTCAACCCCATATTAATTATAGCAAATATTATCTTTTACCTTTAAAATAACTTAATTCTCTGTAAATTATAAAATCATTATTGGGGTCTATATAGTAAACTAATGATAAGTCAATAGTATCTTTTATTTTATTATTTCAATTCTGTTATAACCAAATTCACTTTTTTTTTGTTTACTAAATACAAAACCAAACTTTTTTAATTCTGAATTTAACTCCGCAATATTTTTATTTGAAATTTTCGCATAGCGTTTTGTTTTAATTTCCTTTTCAGATTTACAAATTAAAGTATCTAAAGAATAATCAAATCCTTTAGCAACAACTTTATTCCAATCATCCATATATACTTGATAGTAATTTTTTAGCCTACCTTTTTTCTGACGAAAATTGAAATATCCACATCCAACTGTTATTGTATCACATCTATCATTAACAACTTCACTTAGTGAGATATCAAATTCTTTATCAAAAGCATTGTATGTTGGAGAAGGTTTACAACCAATAAAAATTATTAGAATTAAAAAAATAATACTCTTTTTCATTAGTTTTTATATTTGCTAGCGGTTAGTATAAGAAACGAAGAACAGTATATAAATACTAACGTTTCGGTTTGTTACTAAGCCAAATATAAATATTTTGCTTTTATCTTTTCTACTATAAACTCCAAACTTTATATTTGGCGATCTTCGAAAATAGAAATGGCGTTCGGATTAAGCACTAAACGGCCTATGTTTTTTATACCGTGTGGCTGTTGGACAACTCTACAATTGATTAAAAACGGCTATTTTATCGATTTTGAAAAACAAAGATTCTCTGATTTATAAGGGTTTCATGTTTTAGAACACTTCGAAAATCATCGATTTACTTAAAATAATGAGTTGTGCAACGGTTACACTTGTTAGCATTAGTATCCCTCCACTTCAAGTTATAATAGAAATCTTAAATCCCATTCTTTTTCAGTTTGATTGTTATCTATTCCTTCTCCAATTTGGTTTATAATATCTCTAGGAGAACTATCGTGATTGTTTTTTGTATCTACGGAACTACCTTTGGATACGAGATACTCAATCATTTCTATATTCTTTTCTTGTCCTCTACACATCATAACTTTGTTCCATAAAGGTGTGTTTCCATTTCTATCTTTAATTTCTAATATGGCGCCATTTGCAATAAGTGATTTTACAATTTCCATATGTCCCATCGCAACAGCATTATGTAGAGCAGATTTTGAGTTATTTCTACCATTAGCTTGATAATTAACATCAATTCCAGATTCTAACAAAAATTCAACCATTTCCTTTTGAGTATAATGTTCATTATAACCATAAGAGGAATAAGCTATCAATAAATTTCCTTTAGAGTGAGAATCAAGAATAGAAAAATCGACTCCGTTGTTTTGATGTTTTTTTAATTTAGGGATTCCGTTTTCGTAAATTAATTTTGTCAAATCTTGAATATTCATTGAACTTTCGTAGTTTTTTTTAATTAATGCTAACGTTTTTGTATAAGATTAGTTGCGTGGTTTAAGCACTAAAGTTAGCAAATAAATCACAGATAGAAAGTCTGCGAAGATTTTCGTAAGTAGGCTAGAACTAGCAATTAATTTTATACGGTGTGTGCGCCTTGAATGGTAAATATACTTCTTTTAAAAGAATGTCCCAAAGGGTGAGAGTCTCTTATACGAGGAAGTAACGTACCTAAGTAAAGCAAGTGGCAAGGTTGTTTGGAGTGATCTAAGAACTGAAGTAAGCCAGACTGCGAGGTTGGTTCTGAGGAACACGAACTGGATATGAGGCTGTAAGGTTGGATAAGTAGGC